>JAZKAJ010000029.1:0-11861 GCA_040389185.1 Patescibacteria group bacterium | reverse complement strand
GAAATATTTTGAGATCTGGACTTCTTTTAATAAGAAGAAACTTCCCTTCCTCATTGTAGATGAGGACAGTTGGTACAACTCGATGAAGTTCTCTAGGTGATACTGCCATAATTTATTATTTACAACTTAATTATATACGCTAAAATATCACTGTCTCAACCCTCCCCACTCTACCAATGTAAATCCTTTTCGAATTATATGTTGCAATAATTGCGGTTCGATTTTTATTGATGATTGAAGCGGTGACCAATCCAAAAACACTCTGATTTCAGTCTGTGGCTTTGGAGTTACATCCATAGGAATAAATGCATTCAGGTCATCTGTTTGGAAAAAAGTTATTCTGTAATAAGGCGCGTTCTTCTTTAACATTTCTGGCACCCAATATTCTTCCATTTCACCTATCTCTTTTTCTGACAAACCTATGAGATTCAACTTTTCTGTCATTGTTGCCTTAAGTTCCGATGCTTTTACGACAAATCCTCCTGAAACATTTGGATAAGTGTTGTCTATATTTCCTGACCAATATATATAAGGATAATTATTCTTTTCACATGCCACTTTCGCGTACTCAAGTCCGAAAATGGAATCGTCTATGAGACTGCAATCTGTTTTTTTATTAAGATCTGTAATTGATCCATTTGGATGTGCAATGACTTTCCAGCCATTACTATATTCTGGAATATCATGAGTAAATGTAATTGGTTTTGCAATACTGATATTTACCTCTGATGCTGTTTCGGGGTAGAGATAAATAACAGGCTTACCACATCCTCCATTTAATTTGTAATCATATTCACCTAGACCCACCCATCTTCCCCACGCATCTTTAAATATAAGAACCGGATTTTTTTTGGAGTAAGCATCTAGAGTTGGAGGATCTGCCTGGTCATATTGTTCACCAAAAAATACTTTGCCGTTGCCACTATATTCACTTGTATTTTTTATTTTAATCTCGTATTCATATTGAACGGCTGATTCAAAGCTTGATAAAGGAACATAAAGATCCACACCATACTTTGTTGTTCCAATCTTTTTCAAGTTGTTCGAATCAATATTTTTTAACACATATGTGCTCGGTGTCTGTCCGCAAGCACTTGGAAATACTGATCCATAAGATTTATAGATAGAAGAGTCGGCTGTAATTTCAGAATTTTTATAAAACGGTAAACCATAAAAAGAAAAATTATCCGTCATATTATCCGCCCTTTCTTTCATTTCCTTTGAGATGGGATCATAACTAAAGATCGCACCACTTTGGTCTTTGACATAAACAACAGTATTAGTATCTACATAGGTATTAAATACTGCGTCACCTCTATTAGAATCTGCAATAGGTTCATAGTAGAAAGTGAGGCCGGGCACATTGACGCCCGAGAGAGGTTTTAAGTCTTTAGGAATTTCTCCGATAAAATATTCTCTTACAAGAACGAAATTACCGAGAGAAATGGTCTCAGAATGAGAGAAAGTAATACCTTTTGCATTACCAACAACTTTTTTCTTATTAAATTGTTTGCCGAGCCAATCTTTATCAACATTTTCACCAGCATTAAAATAGTCGGTCAACAAAAATGTTTGATAATCTTTTGTAATGAAGCCAAAAGGAGTTGGATTGTTGCCACCCATATCATCAGTAGTACGAGCTGCAATTATCTTGTGGTATCCCGAATACTCTCCTTTTTCTACAATCCCGTCATCCACATAATAAATATTTGGAACATTGTAATCATATTCTGTTACTGCAAAAAGCTCATATCCTCCAGGATATATTTGTCCTATATTCAATCCACTATCTACAATTGCGACAGTTGAAGAAGCAGAATCAGAATCAGATGCCGAATAATTATCCGTAGCATTCAATGAAGAATTGTTTGCATCGGATATAGGCACCTGTTTTTCTTTAGCAATCAAAATGAATGCAATAATTCCGCATATGAGAATTGTAATAAAAATTATTACAATTTTCCGGTAATCTTTGAAAATCATCCAATTAGAATTTAACTTCTACGGGATTCTGTTCAGCACCATTGTCAGGAATATCAAAGAGATCCATTTTTTTAAATCCTCCTACCCCCGCCATAATATTACCTGGAAATGATTCTACCCCAATGTTTAGATCTCGAACTGTCCCATTGTAAAATCGTCGTGCTGCCTGAATCTTGTTTTCTGTATCTGAAAGTTCTTGCTGAAGTGATAGGAAGTTCTGATTAGCCTTAAGATCTGGGTATGCTTCTGCGATAGCAAAAACAGATTTGAGAGCTCCTGTAAGCATATTTTCTGCTTGCGCATGAGCCGGATTAGCTCCTCCCCCTGCCATTGCTTTGCTTCGTGCCTCTGTTACTTTTTCAAAAGCTGTAGACTCATGAGTTGCATAACCTTTTACTGTGTTTATAAGATTTGGAATAAGATCATAGCGTCGTTTGAGTTGTACTTCGATATCAGACCAAGCTTCTTTGGCTTGATTAGTAAGTCTGACAAATCCATTGTAAGAAAGGATTGCCCAGAGAACGATAATTGCAAGAACGATGAGTAAAATTGTAATTGGAGCCATATAATATATATTATCTGTTAACGAATACATTATAACATATAATTTCTAAGTTCTAATGCCTAATTTCCAATGAAATGTCTAAAGAACTTAAAGTATCCCAAGCCCTTGTGGCTCGGGATACTTTTTTTAGAAATTAGATATTAGTAATTAGAACTTTATTATTGAACACAATAATTGCTAGTTTCCCTCAATCAAATCAATATTAGTCTGTAATGTTGCAACTCGAGCCATCACTTGTGTTCCGTATGCACACGATGCTCCGCCTGAACCGTAATATTTACATGCTGCAGCAATCTCGCTTGAATAGCTTCCTGCGACAGCTCCTCTGTCCTGCAAATACATTGAAGAAGCCATGATTGCATGCTGTGGATTCCACGGATCAGTAGCATTTACACCAAGAGCATTTTCAAGCCTCTTTTCCATAAGGATCCAAGTTGAAGGAATGAACTGCGCAGGTCCCATCCCCCCGCCAAATCCTCTTCCTACATAATAGGTCGCACTTCCAATCGGGCAAGATACCGGTGTTGAAGACCAGTCTCTCCCAAGCGCACTTGTAAGTGACACAAATGGAACAGTATCTCTCGGCGCTTTCATCACTTGTTCAAAAGGTGTACCCGTATTCTTACCCTTTCCATTTCCTGTTGTAAGATCCGTCAGATAACAGCTTCCTACATTGGCACCCAAGTTACTTTCTTGAGTAATAATAGCGAGTACAAATGCTGGACGAACTCCTGTTACCTTGCTTGCAGCTTTGGCATAATTATACGCATCTTCAAATGGAATCGCGGCACTATCTCGAAGTCCAAAGAGTGCGGACTTAATTTTTGCAACCTGTGCCGCTTTGTCTGCAATCTGCTTTTGATAATCTGACTGAGTACTCTTGTTGATATTCAAAAGTCTTTGTTTTTCTGCTGATGCCGCTTCAACTTTTTTCTTCTCTGATTCGATAGATACTTTTGTATCAAGCTCCTTATTTTTTTGTTTATCGAGATCAACCTTTGCATCTTCGTTCACCTTTTTTGTATCACGAAGTTCTGTGAATACTCCTGCAAGAGATTGTTTTAATGAATCAAATGCATCAAGATCTTCAAATGCTGTTGAAAGACTGTCAGTCCCCAAAATAACTTCAGGAAGTGAATAATCATCGATCTGATTTGTTTTTCTGATGATCTGACTTAGTGATTCTTGTCCTGTACCAATCTTGGTATCGAGCTGCTTTATGAGATTTGTCTTCTGGACAATATCTTTACCAATATTTGCAATCGAAAGCTCATGAGCCTTGATCTGAAGCTGAGCCTGCTTGATTTTGATTGCAAGGATCTGCTTATCTCCCTCGAGAGATTGTCCTGCCGCCTTCACCTTATTGAGATCACTTGAGAGATTATCAATTTCGTCCTGTGTCTGATCGAGTAGCTGCTGACACTTTGCTTTTTCTGCTGGAGTATCACACTTGTAAGTATCTGCATAAGTAAAGACACGCCAAGGGAGTAAGATACCCAGGATAATAAAAATACTTAAAAAGAAGGTGCTTGTTTTAGATTTAAAAGACATAATTAAAAGTTTGTAATACACTCGTATCTATCGCATCTGAAGTAGAGATAATTATAGCATTTTGACTGGGAGATGCCAAAACAAAAGACCGCGTCCATAGGACGCGGTCTTTTTAAATTGTATATTATTTTTCTTCTGCTCCACCTTCTTCTCCTTCTTTAGCTTCCTTACCTTTCTTTTCAACTTCGATAGCTGAGAGATCAATCGGTGCTGAATCTTCTTCTTTCTCTTCCTTAGGTCGAGCAACCTTAGCCACAGCCTCTTCTCCATGAGTGATAAGGGTTACACCTGGAGGAAGTTTGATCTGGTTTGCATAAAGGTGAACATCAAAGTCAGTAATGATAGAAATATCTGCGATAAGATTGTGTGGAAGATCCTTTGGCATAGCTTCGATCTCAAGTTCGTGCAGAATCTTAACAAGTACCCCACCAAAGTCTTTAACTGCAGGAGCTGTACCTTCGAATTCAACTGGTACGTGAACAGTTACTTTCTTACCCTTTTCGATAACATAGAAGTCCGCATGTTTGATCTTGCCCGTCACACCGTCGATATCCACAGCGTGAATGAGAGCATCATGGTCTCCACTTTCTGATTTAAGAGTAATAATACTTGATTCTCCAGCTGCTTTCCAAGTCTTTTCGAGGTCCTTTGTAGATACAGTGATAGATGTTGTTGTCTCCTTTGCACCATAGAATACGGCAGGAGTAAATCCCTTAGCTCGTAGTTCTGCAACGTTTTCGTTGCCATTTCTTGATTTTATTTCTATTGAAGTCATAGGCGCTATTTTTACATATTTTAGAAATAATTGCAACTATCATCATAGCCCCCTTATCCCACTCTGTCTCTATATAACAAGGCTTAAATTTGCTATACTTTAAAACATGAAAAAATTGGATTCATCGCTTCACACAAAGCCTCTTAAGTTTTTCCTCACAGTAAACAAAAAAGAATTACCCCTCCTTGTTTTCAATATCATTTTTTACTCACTGGGCGCTTCTTCAGTCTTTATTGTCTCATACCTACTTGGACGCATTGTTGACGGCCTTTCAACTGGATCAACTGATATAAAGTTTTTTCTTATTATTCTCATGCTTTGTATCATATTTTATGAAATATTTTATAGAATTGGTCATATATGTGAAGTGTACCTAAGAGCTCGAATCAGAAGTAATACTAAAAAAGCTCTATTTGATCACACCACCTCGCTTTCATTTGGATATTTTGCTGATAGGTTTGCGGGTGAAATGGCTCACAAAGTAGCTACAGCTGCCGATTCATTTGAACGAATGATAGTAACAGTAACAAATAATTTCTTTGAGAATGCTTTTTTCACTTTGCTCGCAATCATAACTCTCGGTGCAGTTCATTTCTACTATGCAGTTTTTCTTTCATTATGGATGATACTTTATCTTGCACGCTCATTTCTCCTTTCTAAAGAAATGGATCGGAGAGCTGCAGCATATGCAGATGAAGAATCTAAAACTACTGGAACTATTGTTGATGTCTATGGAAATATCGGTGCGGTCAAAGTCTACGGCAAGGACCAAAGTCTAAAAACTGCACACGATCAGATTAACAGAGAAAAGCAGTCTTTAATAAGATTAGGTAAATGGGATGTCTTGGTTTTCAATTTCCAAGGAATATCCATTATTATTCTCTGTGCGGGACTCATTTATATCACTTCCACTCTCTACGAAACAAATTTGATTACGATTGGCTCTGTAGTGTTTGTTGCCGCTACTGCACTTAGATTATTTAACGTTGCATGGGAGACTGGGAAAAATATTGCCGAGTTCGTTAGATTCCGAGGAGAGTGTATCCAGAGTCTTACTAATCTCATTGTTGCTCCCACAGTACTTGATGGAAATCATACTAACACCGAAAGAAACACTACAATCAAAGTTAATTATTCGAATGTTGTTTTTGGTTATTCTAATGATCAACCAGTACTCGATCATTTTTCTCTCACCATTCAACCTGGAGAAAAAGTTGGAATCGTAGGACTTTCGGGCGCAGGCAAGACAACACTTGCTAACCTTCTGCTTCGTTTCTTTGATCCACAGGAGGGTAAGATACTCCTTAATGATAAAAATATTACTGATTTTACACAAGAATTTCTTCGTTCTCATATTTCATACATTTCCCAAGATACTTCTCTTTTTCACGCAACAATTGCAGAGAATATTGCTTATGGCTTAGATCATACCTCAATCGATGAAATACAAAAAGCCGCAACTCTTGCTTATGCAAATGACTTTATTGAAACACTGCCACTTGGATATGAAAGTATTGTTGGTGAGAGAGGTATCAAGCTTTCAGGGGGACAAAGACAGCGAATTGCGATCGCAAGAGCAATTCTGGCTAACAGACCGCTCTTTCTTCTTGATGAAGCAACGAGTGCGTTAGATAGTGATAGTGAAGACAAGATTCAAAAAGGCCTTACTCTTCTTATGGAGAACAAAACTGTGATTGCAATTGCTCATCGCCTTTCAACACTTTCACACATGGATCGAATTATTTATCTTGAAAATGGAAAGATTATTGAAGACGGTACACATGAGGAGTTATTGGCAGAGAATGGTAAGTATGCAAAACTTTGGGCGATGCAAGCGGGAGGATTTTTACCGACGGAATAAAAAAGACAGATTCGTTAGAGGCTCTTTCCCACAGAGCCTCTTACCTGATTTTTTGTCATGTGATATCATATTTTAAATGTTAGGTTCAACAAACATGCCATGAAACATCATCTTCGATATATCACAAGCCTCACTATCCTGACAATAATCCCTGAAATTTATTTTCTTAGCAAACTTTCTATTCAGGAAATCTTAGTAATTTTTATACTTAGCCTGCTAGGTCTGTTTTTCATGATGAAATCTGATATGGGATTTACTAAAGGTGACAATACAGATTCTAGGAAGTGGGTATGGAATTTTAATAACGAATCTATTGTCGGCATAAAGATAAAAAACTTACCTATTGAAGAATTCCTATTTCCGTTCGTGTGGATACCTCTCCCTATTGCAGTCTGGGAATATATAAAGCATATTGAGTTTCGTAATGTTGATTTGGCACTAATACTTACGTTTTGCCTTCTTATTCTGTGGATTGTATTTCCTCGGCTCACTAAACCTGATATAAAAAAATGAAACTCACATACATAAAATTATTGATCAACCTATACCTCCCACCGATTATTATTTTTGCCGTATGTTTAGGCTCGGCTATGGACTTTTTTAAACTGGCAGTCTTTTCTTTTGTTCTGCTTATTTACGGCATCGGATGGGATATGTGGGCTACTAAACACGGGAGAAAAGATAAGTTATGGATTTGGTGTTTCAATCCGAAAACAATTACAGGTATTTATCTTGATCGCCATCCTCTTGAGGAGTATATATTCGGCATATTTCATCTCTTCTGGGTGATCCTTCTATGGGAAGTTCTTTCGAGAGCAATTTCAAATAATGATCTACTAACACTGTTCATTGTAGTCTTACTTGGAATATGGCAAATAGGAGTAAGTATAAACTTCTACAATTCTCAGAAAAAGAAAGCATGAGGCATATTAGGAATATTTTGCAAAATAATTTAAATGACAGTAATTGCAACCTATAATATTCTCCACGGGTATCATAAAGATCTGATCCTAAACAATATCAAAATTTTGATTGAAAAAGATATCGACATTATTTGTCTTCAAGAAGCTGATATTTCCTTTGAAGCTATTTTGAATAATTTCTTTAATTCTAACGACCTGAATTCTTGGCGTATAGAATATGTCCACGAAGGCATCGCTGCGAATCTCGCATTTGTTTGGAACACTTCAAAAGTTGAACTGAAGGGTTTTGAAATAATCATGTTGCCAACAATTAAACCGGTATTTATCCAGAAAATAAAAGGTTCAGCATCTCCCTTGAAGCGAATCGCACTAGTTGGAACTTTTTTAGTTCAAGGAAAAATTCTCCGTATAACAAACATTCACCTGGCTTGGGAGGGCGGACAATCACACAGACTAAAACAATTGCATTTTATAAAAGAAAAACTCAATCCCGATTTCTTTAAGGGGGTGGATGTAATCGTTGGAGATTTTAATACATTTGGATTTTTATATTCTCGTCTGAAACAGCAAAAACAAGTTGAATCTCTCCTGCATGAGTACAAAAATGCATTGCCAAATCTCAAATGGACATGTGATATTTCTTATACTGCCCCCGAAGATAAATGGGAATCTGTTGCTACTTTCTGCAGGTTATTCAGAATCAAACTTCGCACTCGGCTTGATTATATTTTTGCAAGAAATGTAAAAATTACCGATGCTCAAATGCTCGATCTTTCTGGATCAGATCACAGACCTTTATTGGTTACATTTAAAAATTAATCAATTTCATCTCAAATACGGAGCAAACCATTCACCAAGCTTTTCTCGTAGCTTTTTATTTTTATAATCTTTTGAAGTAATAAGTTTGCGACAATCTTTGGATCCACACTTGCATTTCATTGCCCATCCAGGATATGTTTCAAAAGTTCCATAATCACATACTATTTCGTCCCTCTTTTTGATATCTCGAATCGCACACCACACCCCATTGGCAAGCAATCCCACATTTGGATTACAACTATGATTAATATATCCACCCTGATGATCCTCATGAAGAGGCTGATGAAGAATATAGTTGTCCCAGCCAATACAAAGATTACATTCATATCCAGTCAAAGACTCAACAATTTCTATGAATTTTCTATTTACAACGGGACCGAGCTCCACCACCAACACTTCCCCCTCTTTAATATCTTTTACAGCAATAAGACCAATACCCGCAATTTTGCTTTGGGATAATTTTACACTGGGTGAAAAATGCGGTTTTGGAAGAGTTGATAAATACTCTCTAATATTTTTTTCGAGATCATTTTTTGTTTCTTTCATTAATTTATTATAACAAAATTAATCTGGTATACTAACCCTATGGATGAACAAACATTAATGCAAAAGGCTCTTGAACAACCGCCAGAGGAAACTGAACGAATGTCCGATGCAGATTTTGAAGAAATGATCGGTCAAATTGATGGCTATAAACAATTGCGAGATGAACTCAAGGCTGAACTTATACACCTCGTCTATAGTGGAAGTGGCGACAAAGAACGTATAGATGAATTGAAAACGGATATAGAGGGTCTTGATTTTGAAATAGAAGGGAGAGAAGAAGTTTCAGCCGAAACTATTCCAGTTACATTGGAAAATGTTCAAAGAATGCTCGATGAAAAAGGTGTTGAAGATCCTAAAACTAAAGCTTTGATGTTAAAACTCATTGATCAATATCGAGCAGAAGAAGAGGTGGTTCCAGTAAGTGGTGAATCATCGACCCGAGCAAAGATAGAATGTGAAATCAAAATAGCACATATTTATTTAGCGACAGAAAGATATAAAGATGAAGGCATAAATTCTCTTTGGGATGCATTAGAAATGGCTATACAAAGAGACACTTTTCAAGATCTAGAGCAAAGCATTCGAGAACTGATTGCCCAAAATAGTAAATAAAAAACAGCACACCCTTTCAGATGTGCTGCGTTGAGTTTTCACTCAAACCTTCTCACTCTTCCTTTGGTGGTTCAACAAGAGGACAGCCTCCCTGCTTCCATGCATCAAAACGAATTCCGATAACACAGCAGAGAGCCACGATTCGCCTCCAACGGGTACTCGGTGTAATTTTGGAGATTAGCTTCCGTAAGCAGTAAAGTATCCCGGCAAGTAAGAGTACAGCAGATGGTGCTAAAAGCAGAAGAAACCATTTGGTAGGTTCGACCCTTTCACGATAATGATTTGCATGAGGGAAGCCCCACACAACCACTGACAAAAGCTCAATTCCCACAACTGCCACCATGAAGCGGAAAGCAAAAAAGGGATGTTTACCGCAGTATCTATCGAAGCGAGAAAAACTGATTGTGAGCACAAACAGACTCGCAAACAAGAGTGTACATGTGAACGCCCCGTGAAGGACATACAACACGTGTATGGTGTCCTTGGTCATAGAGGCGTAGTATTCCTGACAATAGTAAGCATATAATACGGATAAGCCATAACCGCAAACTAAACCTGTCCAGCACCAGAAGAGATTGAGCTTCACAACTGGCCAGAGCAAAAGCCCCTTGATTGCCGTCTGAAAGTAATTGCAGAGGTTTTTTGGATTCTCCTGTTCCACCCCATTGAGAGTGAAGTAGAGACAGTAGAGGCGCCACAGAATGTCACCTTGATTGATTTGGATTTTGTTCACTTTGTTTGTTCCTTTCGTTTTTGGTTGAGAGTTAAAGAGTCAAAAAACATTAGCCTTTTAAACTGTAGCAGATTAATATCAAAATACAAATAGGGTGGCAGCTACGCTGCCACCCTATTTGTATTTTCCTATCACCCACCCCTTACTACTCACAACCTATGAATCTGTTATAATTTACTCATGAGTGAAAACACAACCTGGAAATTCTATACAAGCACTGTAGAGGCCTGGGAAGCGATGCTTACTTCAATTGCATCTGCCACAGAGTCTATAGACCTCGAACAATTCATTCTCTCCTATGATTCAATTGGAATTCGATTCCTTGATGCACTCAAAGAGCGAGCTCGAGCAGGACTTAAAGTCCGAATCTTTTGCGATGAGGTGGGCAGTTTCTCATTATATAGAGCAAATATTGTTTCAGAACTCGAAGCAACAGGTATCCAGATCAAATTCTTTAATTCCGTAATACCTTGGAATCCCAATAAAGAAACTCTTTGGTTCTTTCGCGATCACCGAAAACTTCTCGTTATAGACAAAAAAATAGGATTTACAGGTGGAATGTGTCTAGGAGACGCAATGCGCGACTGGAGAGAAAGCTCTGTTCGAATAGTGGGTCCCGTTGTATCACAAATGACTGAAGCATTCGAAATAATGTGGAATAAGTCATACCACAAATTCAAATATTATTTCAAAAGAAAAAAGAAAGGTATTGATCCAGAAACACCTGATTTTGAATACATAACTAACGCACCTTTGCCTGGAAAGAGATATATGTACACAGAGCTCATTCGTGCTGTCAAAAGTGCAAAGCACTATATATACCTCACCACCCCGTATCTCCTTCCCGACTCTCGTCTTTTAAGAAATCTTAAAAAGGCATGTAGAAGAGGTCTCGAAGTGAGACTTCTTGTTCCAGAAAACACCAATAGCAAACTTGTTAATATTGGTGCGGGAACGTTTTTTAAAGATATGTTAGAGGCAGGTATACATATATTTAGATTTAAGGGTCCCCTTATTCATGCAAAAACAGGTGTCATAGATGGTAAATGGTCTACCATTGGGAGTCTTAATCTAGACAACCTATCGCTTAGGTATAACTTTGAAGGGAATATAGTTTCTATCAAGAAAGAATTTACCTTTGAGCTCGAAAGACAATTTTTAGACGATCTTAAAAATGCAAAAGAGCTGACACTCGAAGAATGGAACAAGAGAAGCTATCTAAGGAGACTTCTGGAGATATTGGTCTGGCCACTTAGAAAACTCTTATAAAGTATTCAAGGAAATTCAAAATGCACGGCGCCGTAGGCGCCGTGCATTTTTGCATCAAAAAATCGCCACTCACCCCTTCGGGTTCGTGGCGATCTTTTGATAAGTTAGATTCTTCTTAGTTTGCTGCGACAACTGGATTTGCTCCTTTTGCCCAACAAGGTGATGATGAATTCCATGGAGTTGTGCCTTCTTTCTCATAGAGGTATTTGGCATAAGCCATATTA
>JAZKAJ010000028.1:0-31285 GCA_040389185.1 Patescibacteria group bacterium | reverse complement strand
TTATGAAATCAATCAAAGAAATACAAAAAGACGCATACAAGACACTCAAAGAAAAATTTGGGTACAAGAATGTTATGCAATCTCCAAAGCTTGTAAAGGTGGTACTTTCTTCTGGAACAGGTAAAGTAACAGACAAGAAGCGAAAGGAATACATTGGCGACAAGCTCACAAAGATCGCTGGACAGAAATCAGCAGTCAGGGCTGCTAAGAAATCTATTTCTACATTCAAAGTACGACAGGGAGACAATATTGGTTTCCAGGTAACACTCCGAGGTGAAAAGATGTTTGCATTCCTCGACAAGCTTATCCACATCGCACTTCCACGAACAAAGGACTTCCGAGGACTCAAGTCAAATTCAATCGATGATATGGGTAATGTGACTTTTGGTATCAAGGAACACACAATCTTCCCAGAATGTGCGGACGAAGATATTAAAGATACATTCAGTTTTGCTTTCACGGTTGTCACTACTTCAAAGAAAAAAGATCAAACAAAAGCATTCCTCGAACTCATTGGATTCCCGTTTTCTAAGTAAATTTAAAACAAAAAGGTCCGCGGCGTAGCCGCGGACCTTTTTGTTTATCCCCATCCTCTATGCACATAATATTTTTTATTGAGCTATAATTAATCCACTTATTTATATTTCATTTATTATGTCCAAAAAAACACTCATCACTTTCTTCGTAGGTCTCATTATCGGCTCTGTCTCTTTAACATACGCTACTTGGACTGCACCAACAGATGTTGCACCTAACGGTAATGTCGCTGCTCCAATTAACATAAGCAATCTAGCACAAGACAAAGCAGGGGTTCTCACAACAGGAGGACTCGGAGTCTTCGGATCTGAACTCATCACTACGACAGCAGGTTACACCCTTCCTTCAAACCTCAACCTCGGAGTAAATGGTTATGTAGGAGCAAAAGGATATTGTGATGAGAAAGGAAAGAATTGTGTTACAACGCTTGGAGGAAGCTCAGGAGGTGTTTCTACTTCAGGTGGCGCACCAATCGTCTGTGGAGGTTGGGATGTAAAGTACGGCACATCTTCACCAATTAATGGATGGGGATGTGGAACATCCGCATCTTGTCCTTCTGGATATGACACAATCAAATCATCAAAAGTAACAATCAATCTCGCAGAACAAACAAATCTTTGTGTGCTTCATAGTGCGGGTGGAGGAGGAAGTAGTGGTTCTTCAAAAAAAGCTGCTGGAATTCGGGCTGCTGGATATAAATTAGCAATTCCACCCTCTATTTCTGATTGGCCAGACCAAATTGTTTGTCAGGGAGAGGGCGGTATTGCTGGACTTCCAACTGTATTGGATCTATTTCTTGTAGGTAGCTCAGGTTATGTATCCTATTCACAGCAGGATGGTATTACGATTATGTTTAATACAACTAATGGTGATGTTTCGTATGTATCAAGAGAACATCCTACGTGTGGTGCAAGTAAAGGTAATATAGGGACTCTCTGTTCAGAAGGGCGATGTATTTATTAAATTTAAAAAATGCAGTACTCCTAAATCATTTCAAAATTAGTGATCAATTATAAATTTATGTCCAAAAAAACCCTCACAACTTTTTTCATAGGTCTCATCATCGGCTCAGTAACACTTACATATGCAGCATGGACTGTCCCAACAGCAACTCCACCAAATGGAAATACTCCTGCACCAATTAATGTCAGTGCACTTGCACAGGATAAGTTGGGAGTTCTCACTGTAGGAGGTCTTGGAGTTTTTGGGCCAACTCTGATTACATCGACTGCAGGCTACGTACTTCCAACATCACTTAGTTTAGGTGTTAATGGTAAGGTTGGTGCAACAGCATATTGTGATGAAAAGGGAAACAATTGTGTGACGACTCTAGGAGGAGCTTCAGCTATAAGCGTCTCTAATCCAGGGGGTGGATCTAAGCCTTCAAGAGCAAGTCTGGTCAGAGCAAGGGGTGTAAATTTGCCACCCCCTGCTGGTATGAGTGATTGGCCAGATACAATCATGTGTACTTTCGCACCCGGAGAAGATTATATTTTTGATTTTTACGGAACGAGTGGTAGCGGTAGTGCTGTGGCATATTGGACTCAAGATAAGATAGGCACATATTTTAATCCCGATGGTACATTCAATACAGGTCAGAATCTCCGAGGGGACCCAAAATGTGGGTCGAAGGCTAATAATATAAAAGACTTCTGTGCCGAGGGGAGATGTATTTATTAAATTAAAAAAATATTTATGGAACCAGTTATAAACAATTCATATGTTCCTCAATTTGGAACTCCACACAGCGGACGAAGCAGTAAGATCAAAATTTTTATTATCTCTTTAATAATTTTGGCAGCAGCTGTGTTTAATCTTTGGTATTATTTCTATTATGTAAGTGCCCCTGTTGTTGAAGCTCCGGAAGTGCTCTTGCCTCCAACGGATGAAGAAAAGGCTGCGATTATCACAGATCTTCAGACACGAACTGCAAAAATAAGTAACGAAGATCGGGAGCAGATGATGAAAGGTCTGTCTGCACAATCTAATACTGATGTAAAAATTGAAGACAGGGAAGCTGCCACAAAATCATTTCAAAATTAGTGATCAATTATAAATTTATGTCCAAAAAAACTCTCACAACGTTTTTCGTAGGCTTCATCATCGGATCGGTCTCACTTACATATGCAACGTGGACCGCACCTACTGCAATTCCACCAAATGGGAACACTGCCGCACCCATCAATGTAAGTAATCTTTCTCAAGATAAATTAGGGGTGCTTACTGTAGGAGGACTCGGTGTTTTTGGGCCCGCACTCATTACTTCGACTGCTGGATACGTGCTCCCGGCAACACTTAGTCTTGGGGTCAATGGTAAAGTAGGCGCAACTGCATATTGTGATGAAAAAGGAAGCAATTGTGTGACCACTCTTGGAGGGACATCGGGGAGCGCCACATCAGGGGGGGTTGGATGGACTAGTGTTCCTCTGAATGATACTGCACCGTTCGATCCATCATGTGTATACCGATTTCATTTTGGTAGTGGAACTGGTTCATTTTATCCTAGTGCTGTTGAATCAAATACACTCTATTGGAATATTAGCGAGGATGGATCTCAAAAACATTATATACGTAGCGATAATAAGACCTCAATGTTGTATAAGGCGGGAGGTCCATATGTAGGGGGTCCATATACTGATATTCCAGGTGGTACCGCCATAGGTAGTATCGGGGGTATAGAAAAAGATTGCAGGTAATTTTCTTAAATATAAATGACAAAAAACACAAAGCGTACGCTTTGCGTTTTTTGTTTATAGGGCTATAATTATATTAATTAATATTAATATCTTTTATGAACAAAACTTTTGGTTTGATCTGGAAAAGTAAAATTACTCTTCCTATTGTTATTGCAGCATTTGCCGCCACTTCTTTTTTAGCAATCTCTCATTACAAGATAGGTCAAACAGCATCAGTCAATGCTGCGAGTTGTTATCTACAGCCAGAGATTGATGATCTTATTAATCAAAGGGCCACTCTTGAGGCAAACCTCCAGACAGTCAATGATTCATTAAGTCAGATAAGTACTGATCGTATTACTAATAATGACAATATAAAACAAGCACAAGGGACAATCGATTCACTCAAATCAACTCTTGCAAGCGATTATGTTTTGTCTCAAAAAAAAGCTCTTGTTGATAGTTCTTATGCGGAACTTGCAGATAGAAAAGCGATAGATGATTTACTTGCACAATATGTCCAAAAAAAGGCAGATGCAAGTAGTCAGCTGCAAGCCATAAATACCTCTAGTTATGCTTTGCTACCAAAAATTAGTGCACAAAGGCTAGCTAAAAGCACTTTGGAAAGTCAGATTGCAGACCTTGCAACAGGTTACAATACCTTAGCGCTCTTGACCAACCAAATTGCTGATATGAAAAATATTGAATCAGCAAAGCTAATTGTAACTAACGCAAAGTCGGGGGCTCCATATAATACGGCTCTTCAAAACTACAATACACTTGTTAAACAATACACTTCCAAATACACCAAATATTCAACGCTCAGTTCAGCTGATCTAACCAGTGTCTACAATTCACAAAAGAAAACATATGATACTGCAAATTCGGCGCTGATCAAATCTACGGCGGCATATAATGCTCTCTACAACAATGATACTCGTACATCTGCGGTGCTCGCGACCCTATATACTGATACTGCAAAGAAGGCAACTCAAGAAGCTGCGGCGCTGACTAAAATGAATAATCAATTGCAACAGACGTATGCTGATGCAGACACTCTCACGACTAAAGCAACGGCGCTTGCGAATGCATACAAAATAAAATATAAATACAACACATCTGTTCCTGAAACTACTGTTGTACAGAAGCGATACAATGACGCCTCTTCTACGTACAAAGATTTATTGAAAAAGAACTCTGATATTCAGGATCAAATAAATATTGCACAAGCAGACCTCGATTCATACAATGCAAAAGCAACTGATCTCGATGCAAATGAAACTAATACTAATCAACAAATTACTGGTCTAACGAACAAGATCAATGATCTAAATACAGCAATCTCAAATGATCAAAACAATATCTGTCCTGCAACTGAAACAAGTTGTAGTGATGGTATAGATAATGACAGAGATGGGGTACAGGATTGCGATGATAGTGATTGTGTTAACGATTTGGCATGTCAAACTCACGCGGCAGAAATTTGTAACAATGGAGCAGATGATGATGGTAATGGTCAAACAGACTGTGCGGATAGTGCATGCGCGTCTGACTCTACTTGCCAAACTCATGAGATTTGTAACAATGGAGCAGATGATGATGGTAATGGTCAAACAGACTGTGCGGACAGTGCATGTGCAAGCGATTCTTCATGTAACATAGTGGTCACTATGGAAAATTGTTCCGATGGAATTGATAATGATAGTGATGGACTTGTGGATTGTGGAGACTCAGATTGCGTTAATGATCCTGTGTGCACTACGATAAAAGTTGATGATACTAAAACGGATGACAAGTCAAAGACTGAAAATGATTGTAAAGACGGAGTTGATAATGATGGAAATGGTCTTACTGATTGTCAGGACAATGCCTGTTCAGGTACTGATGCATGTATTTGTCGAATAAAAGATTCAGCTGGCAATGATATGGGGAGTTGTGATGACTTCGGTGTTTCAAGTCAAGCTGAGCTAGATGAGAAGGTTGCAGCTGCAGCTGGTGGTGACTCTGGAAGCCTGGTCAAAAGCCCTTCACAATGTCCTGCTGGAACCGAGGCTGTGGCTATCGGACAAACTAAAGGTCTTGATGGGGCAGTGGTGAATTTTTACAAATGTGTAAAAAATTCTGATAATACTGAAAAGAGTATTTGCGGTAATGGAAAGATTGATGCCGGTGAAGAGTGTGAAGAGGGCGAATCTGTCTCAAATGGTAGTTGTGTCTCTTGTTCAATAAGTTGCGATGCAGGATTTTCAAGAACAAAGACATTCTGGAGTGCAATCAATCCATTCGGAACAGATAAATATAAATGTAGTGCGTACACAACGAATGAGACAGGTGCTTGTGGTAATAGTTATGGAGATTGTATAAATGGGGATCTAGATGAGACAAAAACAAATGGTCAGTCCGCATCGGACAGATCAAAGTATTGGTTCTGCGGTTCAACAAAGTGCTCGAATTAATATAATTATAAATTAAAAAAAATAAAATGAGTGCAGAAAACCCAACTCCGCAAGAACAGGCGTTAGAATTATTAAAAAATCAGCTTTCTGAAAGTGCATTAAATATCTCTGGTCTGTATTTTGCAGGAGCAAGTGGCGCTGATAGAACACAGGACCAATTAAAGGAATTAAAACCTGGTCAATATGCTGAACAAAATAACGTTGTAATTTTTGCAACAGCTGAGGGGCGATATGCTGTTCCTACAACTAGTCATATGACTGAATTAATCAAACAGGCTGAATTTCAACTTAATGAAAGTGTTGGTGTACCACAGCTCAATAATGTAGATATGTGGGGACCTGAAAATCAGAGAGCGGGAAATTCAGGGTTTCAGAAGTGGCAACAGCTCTCAAAGTAAAATTGCAATAAATCAAAAAAGCGAAAGGCGTCATCGTGAGATGACGCCTTTAAATTAATGTGGCAAGCCCGCTGCATGAGGATAGATCATTGAGGTCTGATCTAAACCATGCGGGAACTGACCCAAAATGTCCTGGAGGACACTAAAGAACTTTATAAGGGTTACTTCAAGACCTTCAAATACGTCCGGCATCATAACTCTAATAACGATGAGAGTAATACCGAATCCAATTGCTCGTAGCATATTGGTTGTGTTTAAAGGGTGCTTGAAGCTGTGGTCGACTGACTCACAACTCGGAATTAAATTTTCCGTGCATCCCCCGCCTTTAAGGCCCTAGGTCCGCCACAAAGTCGGGGGATGCACCCTCTTTTTATCTGTGGTATATTATACCATATTTATAATAATATTGCAATAGATGCTGACAAATAAGAAATCATCTTGTTTTAAGTGGTTTGACAATTTCTCTTCACCCTGCTAATATAGACAAATCAAGCTCATTTGAGCTTTTTGTTTTACTTGTAAGTGGCGGATTACACAGGATTTGGCTTTAGTATGCTAAAACCTCCCAATCTTCCATACTGCGAGACCAAAACGCTAATACTAAAATAATTTAAGAAATGGCAAAAACATCAGTAGTTGCAAGGTCAAAAAAGACACCAAAATTCAAAAGCCGCGTCGTAAGACGATGTTTTCGATGTGGACGAAAGCATGGATATATGCGAGATTTCGATCTCTGCCGAATCTGCTTTAGAGAATTAGCAAACGAGGGTATGATCCCAGGAATTAAGAAATCATCATGGTAAAAGACAACATCTCAAATCTCATAATCAAGATCAAGAACGGAAGTATGGCAGGAAAATCTACTATTACTGCCCCTTATTCAAAGATGACTGACGCGATTCTTGTACTTCTCCAAAAAGAAGGTTACATCAAATCTTTCTCAAAAGTTGGAAAGGGTCTTATTAAGACTGTAGACATCGAGCTTGCATACGACGATACAAATACACCAAAAGTAACAGATGTTTATCGAGTATCAAAGCTTTCAAAGCGAGTGTACACACCATCAAAGCTCATCAAGCCTGTACGAAACGGATACGGAACACTTGTATTATCAACACCAAAAGGAATCCTTAACCAGACAGATGCAAAGAAAATGAATGTTGGTGGAGAAGTTCTATTTAAAATCTGGTAATCAAATACATTTATGTCACGACTCGGAAAAAAAGAAATAGTGATCCCATCTGGAGTAGAAGTAAGTCTCAAAGACAATTCTATTATTGTTAAGGGTCCAAAAGGAGAACTTACTCGAACAATCGACAGCAAGCTTTCTGTTGTTATCGAAGGAGCAATTTTGAAAGTTGAAGTAAAGAAAACAAAGGAAAATCTTTCAGCACTTTGGGGTGCATATGCATCACACATCATGAATATGATCGAAGGTGTAACAAAAGGTTTTGCAAAGAAGCTTCAGATTGAAGGTATTGGATACAAGGCGGAACTTAAAGGAACTGAAATTGTATTCGGACTTGGATTCTCACACCCAGTTATCGTAAAAGTTCCAGAAGGACTCACGGCTCTTGTAGAAAAAAATATCATCACAATTTCTGGAATCGACAAAGAAAGAGTGGGTGCATTTGCTGCAGGCATTCGAGATCTTAAGAAGCCAGAACCATACAAAGGTAAGGGTATTCGATACGAAGGAGAGTATGTACCACAGAAGCAAGGTAAAAAATCAGCGTAAAGCCTAGTATAAAAATATTATGAAAACATCACCAAAAACAATCAAAAGACAAGTGCGACAAAACAGAATCAGATCTAAAGTATCTGGGACTGCAGAGAAGCCACGACTCGCCGTTTTCAAATCTAACAAATACATCTACGCTGAACTCATTAATGACGATTTGGGTGTGACTATCGCAGAAGCATCTAGTCTCAAAATCACAGGAAAGAAAGCAAATCAAGCACAACTCGTAGGAGAAGCTCTTGCAAAGAAAGCTATCGAAAAGAAAATTTCAAAAGTGGTATTTGACCGAGGCGGATATATTTATACAGGAAGAGTGAAAGCTCTCGCAGATGCTGCTCGAAGTGGCGGATTAGAATTTTAAATAATACTTTATGTCTGACGAAACACAAAAAATCGAAGAAACTACTACTCCTACATCTACTGATGTAACAGCATCGACTGTTGCTGAAGTTTCTCAAGCTGGAGTTCAAGCTCATAATCCACGATTTGGTGGTAACAGAGGAGATGCTCGAAAGAACGACCGGAAGCCAAGACGAGAACCTCGAGCAAAACCAGAATTCGATCAGAAGATTCTTGCGATAAGACGAGTGACTCGAGTGTCATCAGGAGGACGACGATTCAGCTTCTCTGTTGCAATCGTAGTTGGTAACCGAAAGGGAATGGTAGGAGTTGGGACTGGAAAGGCGGGAGATACATCTCTTGCGATTGACAAAGCTGTTCGAGATGCAAAGAAACACTCGATCATCGTTCGAACAACAAAGTCTATGTCTATTCCTCATGAAATAAAAGCAAAGTTCAAGAGTGCAGTTGTACACATTCAGCCAGCTCGAGGAAAGGGTATTATTGCAGGATCATCTGTTAGAGATGTCATCGAACTTGCAGGACTCAAAGACATCAATGCGAAACTTCGATCACCATCAAAGAATAAGCTCAACTCTGCTCAAGCTACAATCAAAGCGCTTCTTTCACTTAAGATGCCAAAAGTAAGCATGAAAAAAGAGGCTGGAGATGTTAAATAATATTTAAAATTTAAATTACTAAAATGCAAATTCACGAACTAAAAAGAAAAACAAAGAATAAGAAAAGCGTCCAAGTAGGTCGTGGAGGCAAGCGAGGTAAGACGGCAGGCCGTGGTACAAAAGGTCAGGGTGCACGTGCTGGACGAAAGATCCGACCAGAAATTCGAGACCGAATCAAGAAGCTTCCAAAACTTCGTGGATATGCTTTCAATACTATTAAAGTAAAACCTCTCCCAATCATCATCTCATCTATTGAGAAAAATTTTGAGAACGGAGCTGTTGTTGATATCAACACTCTTATCGCGGCGAAGCTTGTAGAGATATACAAAGGGCGAAATCCACGAATAAAGATCGTTGGAGACAAGAAGGGAAATATTCTCACAAAGAAAGTCACAATTTCGGGTATTCCAGTATCAGCTGCGGTAAAAGCTGCAGTAGAAAAGGCGGGAGGAGAGATCAAAGAATAATGTCTAATAACTAATTTCTAATTTCTAATAAAATCTCAAATTAAGTATTGGACATTTGGAACTTTATTAGAAATTGTAATTTAGAACTTAGAAATTTACCACTATGCAATCATTTTTTTCAAAATTAAAGTTAGTTTTTAGCGACGCGGTTTTGCGAAGAAGAATTATTTCTACTTTTGTACTTCTCGGTCTTTTCCGAGTGCTCGCGGGTATTCCTATTCCTGGTATTGATGCAGCAAGACTTCAACAATTCTTCGGTAATAACCAATTCTTTGGACTTCTTGATGTATTTTCTGGAGGAGGACTTTCGAACCTTTCTATCGTAATGCTTGGAGTGGGGCCTTATATTACTGCATCTATCATAATGCAGCTTTGTACTATCATGTTCCCACGACTCAAAGCTCTCTATCAAGAAGAAGGTGAGGCGGGACGTAGAAAGTTTAGTCAAATCTCTCGAATGATCTCAATTCCACTTGCGCTTCTTCAGGCGGTGAGCTTTATTATACTTCTTGAAAAACAGGGGGTGGTGGGCGAGCTCAGCACTTTCCAGCTTATTGTAAATACACTCGTGGTAACAGGTGGTTCAGTTCTTCTCATGTGGATCGGTGAACTTATCACAGAATTTGGAATCGGAAACGGTGTTTCCCTTATCATCTTCGGTGGTATCGTTGCAACGTTGCCAACAAAGCTTTCTCAAATACTTTTTGCTTATGATCCATCAAAACTTCTTTCATATCTTTTCTTTGCGGTCGTAGCGTTTGTGATCGTCTACGCTGTTGTATTCATTACAGAAGCCGAGAGACCAATTCCTGTAACTTACGCTAAACGAGTAAGGGGAAATAGAGTATATGGCGGTATATCAACATATATCCCACTTCGTTTGAACCAAGCTGGTGTGATTCCAATTATCTTCGCACTCTCGATCCTTCTTTTCCCACAGCTCATATTGAATGTTATTAAAGGCGCATCGACAAATCCCTCAGTTGTTAGTGTGGCGGATACGCTTCTTACGTGGGTTGCAAATCAATGGATCTACGGAATTACTTACTTCCTCTTTGTATTTATCTTTACTTACTTCTATACTGCGATCACTTTTGATCCACACCAGATGGCAGAGAATCTTCAGAAGAATGGCGCATTCATTCCAGGAGTTCGACCAGGTATGTCAACTTCAGAATATGTAGGAAAGGTGCTTACTCGTATTACACTCGTCGGAGCGCTCTTCCTGGGCTTTATAGCGGTCTTGCCACTCATTGTGAAAGGTCTTACAGGTATAACATCTGTTGCGGTTGGAGGTACAGCGCTTCTCATTGCTGTTTCTGTAATCTTGGATCTTGTGAAGAAGGTGGAGGCGCAGATCTCAATGAGAGAGTACTAGCGTTGGATCAAAAATTAAGAATCAAAAATCAAAAATAGAATACCACACCCAAGGGTGTGGTATTCTATTTTTGATTCAATATCTTTGATTTTTGAGTCTATTTCGGGTATTATTGGGGTATAATTAAATACACATATGAACAAAAAGGTCTTTATTTTTATAGGTAAAAGCGGAAGTGGGAAGGGGACTCAGGCAAAATTACTCATCGAAAAACTCGGTCAAAAAGGGGAGAGTGTTTACTATGTTTCAACTGGAGATGAGTTTCGTCGAGTGTTCGGGATGAATACATATAGTTCAGGTCTTGTTAAAAATATTGTTGACAAAGGACTTTTCTGTCCATCATTTGCAGCGGTCTCAATGTGGACGAATGCACTTTTCAGAGATCTCAAAGAGGATGAACATATTATTATCGACGGAACGCCTCGAAGTGTGTCTGAGGCAATGGTTCTCGACACTCTCTTTCCCTTTTATGATGCAGAACCGGTTGTGATTTATATCGATGTGAGTCGAGAATGGGCGACAGAAAAACTTCTTGGACGTGCGCGTCATGATGATACAAATGACGGGATCTCTTCTCGACTTGATTTGTTTGATTCGCAAATCATTCCAATTGTAGATATGTACAAATCAAGGGAAAATATTATTGTGCATCAGATAAATGGTGAACAATCTGTTGAAGCTGTTCACAAAGATTTAATGTCTGCGCTCGAAATCTAGTTTGAATATTGGAATGAAAAGTGCAATTCTTTTTGGATACGGAAATATTGGAAAAGTTCTGACGAAGCGAATTCCAAAAGAAAAAATAGATCTTGAATATACAGTAAACTCTAAAGGAGTATTCGACTCCAGCCTTACAAAACAAGGTGATTTGGCAGATTGGAGAGATTTTACAAATGATATTCAAATTGCATTTATTACAATTCCAACAACGGGCGACGATGCAACAGCCTTTGAATATGCATCATATTTTCTAGAAAAAAATATTCCCGTCATTACATGTGAGAAAGCTTCGATCGCAAATCACTTTGAGTATTTCAAAAAATTTAAAAATATTTTTAAATTTACTGCATCGGTGGGTGGAGGAACACAAATGCTACAGCAATTATCTTCATTTGATTCTAAAATTTTAGAGCTCAGAGCGGTTGTAAATGGAACACTCAATTTCATTGGAGACAACTTGAAAAAAGGAATCAATAAAGACGAAATAGTAAAAGAAATTTTAGAAAAAGGATTTGCAGAACCAGGGGCGAGTACTTTTGAAGAAATAATTGATGGAGAATTAAATGATGTACGACTTAAAACAGTGATTCTTGCAAATAGTTCTGGCATTTTTGAAAAAATAGTTCGTCCAGAGGATATAAAGATAGATCGAGAAGATTTAGGCAAAAGATGTATTGTAAAAATTTCGAAAACGGGTATCGAAGCTGGTTTTTTGGAAGATAATAATGCAGACTGGCTTCCGGATGGGGTGAATAATGTACTGTACCTCAATGGTGAAAAAGTATGTTTTGGTCCTGGTGCAGGTGCAAAAGCAACAGCTGAGTCGATGATAAGTGATTTCAATAATCTGCTATAATTAGATTTAAACATGATTACCATCAAAACAAAGGAAGAAATTGCAAAGCTTAAAAAAGGGGGCAAAATACTCCATGATCTTTTGCATTTTCTTGCTGCGGAGGTACGAGACGGTGTTTCAACTAAATATCTCGAAACCCTTGCTCGAAAAAAGATCGAAGAAGTAGGTGCTACGCCTGCATTTCTCAAATATACTCCTCACGGAGCAGCGAGACCATTTCCAGCTGCACTTTGTGTTTCGGTTAATGATGTGGTGGTACACGGAATTCCAAATGAAAATCCAATAATTTTAAAAAATGGTGACATTGTCACGATCGACACAGGGATCTGCTTTGAAGGACTCTACACCGACTCAGCTATTACAGTGCCTGTTGGAGAGGTGAGTAAAACTTCAGAATTGCTACTTAAAGCTACCAAAGAAGCTTTGAGTCAAGCTATAAAAGTGGTTCGTGACGGGGCGACCACGGGAGATATTGGCGCTGCTATCGAAAAAGTGGCGAAAAAATATGGATTTTCTCCCGCGGAAGACTTGGGTGGACATGGAGTTGGATATTCTCAGCACGAAGATCCTTTCATTCCAAATTTTAAAATGCGGGGTAAAGGGGTTGTGCTCAAAGAGGGGATGGTTTTGGCGGTTGAGCCGATGCTAAACGAAGGTACTCCAAGAGTAGAATTCCTCTCTGATGGGTACACGGTGGTGACAGCGGACGGAAAACGAAGTGCACACTTTGAACACACACTCGCGGTGACAAAAAATGGAGCGGAAATTCTAACTCTCTAAGAAATTTTTTATAGAAAATGCATCGATCTCCCTGAGACTCGACGCATTTTATTTTTTTTCCAAAATTCACTCAATTTTATAAAAATTTTATCTCATTTTTGGCTAAATTTTATATTTTTTATTTTTGATTCCAAATTCTGGATTTTAACTTTACTTATCACGACGAGCGAGGAGCGCGTGGACGAGTTTTTCTCTCGCACCACAAGAGTACTTCTTATCTTCTAACTCACTCCATTCGTAAGAATATAAAGTCGTACACAGCGTCCGAGTCGATGTCGGGACAAGTAACACCGAATTTCGAATTTATTGTTACTTATCCCCATTTTTTCATAAAAATAATATCGATTTTTATGCTAAAATAAGAGTTAAATGCGACTTGTTTTGCGTACAATTTTTTTTGTTTTTGTCTCATTGATTTTTATATCAAAGCCTATTGCAGCCGACGCCTCAATTACCCTCGATACCGTCAAAAATATTGGAATATTTTATACAAACTCAACTGGGTCTCTTATTGAGAAAACTGATGAAAAAATTTATGGAGTTAGAGATTTTTACGCTCCTCTTTTTAGCAACACTACTTCAAATCTCAAAGCAATTTGGAATGGTGCATATCGTGTCTCTGATACGATACTGAATTCTGTCGTGGCACTTGGTCACAAAACTCTCGAGATCAGTGATTATCAGATTCAAAATACAGGAAATCAAATTGGGGGAGTTATTGCTTCTGTGGGTCCAAACCTCAGAACGTTTAAAGCCGATATTACTTTAAAAACCTCTGCGTTGATCGGAGTGGCGAATTCAAAAGTAAACAAAGTGGTGAAAGATGTGGCTTTGACTGTAGAACTTCCGTCGAAAAAAGAAAATATTGCGCTTGTTGCAAAGAATTCTGTCGCAGCTGAAAATAAGAGTCTTGCGAGCGCTGTATCAGCTATTAATTTTACATTTCCTGATCCAAAGGAATTGCTCTCAAATATCTATAATGTTTACAGCGGAATAGGTAAGGGTATTTTAGATGCTTCGATTCATGTAGTTTCTCAAACAGGCGAATCATGGGGCACAGCTGCACATGGGACAATTGGAATCATTTCAAACCTTAATGATCAAATTGATGTTGCGACAGTTGCACTAGGGAATGCAGGGTACAAAGGGGTCAAAAATGTTATTGATGCAGGAAATGTTGTTGGAAACGGGGTGTTGAATGGGCAAGCAAAGATGGTTCAAAAAACAGGAGATATTGTTACAAGTGTCGCTCTCGGTGCACCTAGACTTTTTTCAAAGACAAACATTCTCAAAACTGACTCTGCTTCTTTTGTTCAAAATTATGTTGCGAGTGTTGGAGCGATCTGGGATTTTATTATAGATAAAATATCAGATCCATTTGTTCCACTTTTTCTTTCTAATACAACAGAAAACGCAACTCCGATTCAGGTTTCAGCACCATCAAATTCAACAACCGGGGAAATAGATTCTTCAGCTCTGAATACAAAAATAAATACCAATTCGATTATTGAAAAATTAGTTCAAGTTTCCTCATATGTTCCAATAGAAAATTCTGATGCAATAAGCAAGCTACGGTATGAAATGATCTCGCTCAATACTAATTCTGTTAATTATCTAAAAAACCTCATTTCACTTCAGGCAGCAAGAACTGATGAGGGTGTATACAAAACAGTTGAACGAAGTTCAGGTGGAAATGGGGGAGGCACAAATATATTGGCAGGGCTTACCGGGATCCTGATAGGAAATAATGGAAACATAAGTGCTACAGAGACTTTACCTCTGACATCTGGTGGAACAGGGCTTTCAACAACACCTAGCTACGGACAACTTTTGATGGGAAATTCAAGTGGGTTCTATGAACTCGTATCAACTTCAACGTTAGGGATCTCAGCCGGTGCTGTCGATCTCTCGCCATATTTCACTCTTGCAGATTGGAGAGCGACAACCACAGACGCGCTCGCAGAGGGTTCAACAAACAAATATTACTCTTCAACACTTTTTGCAAACGATCTTACTGCAACAACGTCACTTTCAAATATTCAAACACTTGGAGGATTAAATTCTTTCGGATCAAATACTGCAACAACAACTGCAAATGGAAATCTTTCAGTGGCGGGAAATATAAATTTCAATGGACTTCTATTTCAGAATGGACAGCCATTCACTAACAGTCAGTGGGTAACAAATGGTTCTGATATTTCATATTCTACGGGAAATGTAGGAATTGGAACTACATCTCCTGTATCACAATTAGCAAACACTTCAGTAAATACACTCGATGGTGCGGGGACTGGAAGTGATCTAACAAATGGTTTCACTTGGGCTTCAAATAATCCAGGATATGCAATTTCTGCAGTTAATAATAGCAGCGCTACAAATGCTAATGGGCTTTTTGTTTCAACAATCGGTACTGCTTCCACAAATAGAATTTTGACTTTGAATGCAAATGGAGCAGATACATTCGTAGTTCAGGGAAATGGAAATGTTGGTGTTGGCACATCAAATCCATCGAACAAACTAAGTGTTCAAGGTACTTCTGATTTCAGTAACACGATGACAATCAACTCTGGAACTAATTCTGGATTAAATATTTTTTCAAACGATATTCCTGGGGGATCAATGGCGCTTATGCTCACTGAAGATACGAGTGCGCAGACGTACGGAATTGATACCTATGGAAGAATTATGAGATTTGCTGATGCTGCTGACGGATCGTTTTATGATGCGGGCATTGATGTCAATAGAGGATTTTTTATTACAGGACGCAGTGCGGCGAATGCTGCATTCACCATTGCTGCAGATGGAAATGTTGGTATTGGAAGTTCAACACCAACGTCTAAACTTTCTGTAGAAGGGGGTGGTCTATTCAATGGAAATATATCTGCGATTGGTCTTGGTTCATTTGGAACTTTGAATGCTGCTGGGAATGTTCTTGTTGATAGTTTAGGTCAAATTTGGATGGCTGGAAGTCATCGACTCACTGATCAATACGGAGCTGTCCTAAATGCTTCCGGAAATTATATTTCTAATCCAAGCGGTGATTTATATGCTGGCGACGGCACAATTCTTTCTGACACGAGCGGTAATTTTTCAGCAAATGGTAGTGGATATTTTGGAGGAAATGTAGGGATTGGTACATCAGACCCTTCTTCGATTTTTCAAGTTCAAAAACCAGGAGATGTTACACGAACAATCAGCTTTACGATGGATGATCCTATGATTACATTCGCAAACGGAGGTGAGCCAACGGGGAAGATTGCGAATACGTATGGTTCATTCCAGTTCGGACGAGGAGACTATTCATATTTTGGAATCAATTCTTCAGGTGCTGTTGGATCGATTGCTGATTCGTATATGGGAGTTGGATTTCCAACGTACCGAAACATTCTTGATGATGGGAGCGGTAATGCGTCATTTGCTGGGAATGTGGGTGTGGGCAGTACAACTCCTGGTTCAATCCTTTCAATCGGAAATACGGGCGGCATTAACTTCAATGCAGGATCAGCTGCCACATCAACATTTGGCGGAAATCTAAATGTTGCTGGAAATATTAATTTTAATGGATCGTTCCTTCAGAACAATGTTCCATTCGTTGGTAGTCAGTGGACAACATCAGGTTCAAATATTTCATATTCTTCCGGAAAAATAGGAATTGGTACTTCAACACCGACTTCTAAATTCACAATTGTACAAAGTGGTACTTCCGCTATAGATGGCTTGCAAATTCAAGACAATGGAGGTCGTTATTCAAGAATTTATCACCAAGGTGGAAATGGTTTAATGTTTGATGATACGGACAGGGTAACATTCAATACTGATGCATATTTTTCAGCAGCACTTAGTACAGCGAGCCTGCTTGTTGGCACTTCAATATCTAATGCCGGTGCAAATTATGGTGGTAATGTTGCTGTGACAGATGGTTTTTATGTACAAAATAATGTCGGTGTAGGGTCTACAACTCCTTGGGGTCAACTTTCAGTAAATCCTAACGGCATCACTGGTCCATCATTCGTTGTTGGTTCTTCAACTGCAACAAACTTTATTGTGACAAACGGGGGGGATGTAGGGATTGGAACATCAACTCCTTCAGCGACACTAGGTTTGCAGGGTAGTATTGGAGTAAATGGCACTCAATTGTATCTTGCAGCAAATGGGAATGTGGGGATTGGTACTGCAAGTCCATCATCAAGGTTCTCAGTTGGTGCGAGTTCTCAGTTTCAAATAGATTCCTCTGGAATAATTCAAAAAATCGGCGGAGTAACCAACACTGCACTTAACGCTAGTTACCTTAATCTAGTAAATTCCGGAGGAGATGCAATTATTGCAAATAACACAGCATCAGCGAATTCAAATATAATCCTTCGAGGAGGACAATCGTCGGGCGTTCTTAAATTTGAGCCAGTGTCAGGTACAGAAATAATGAGAATTTTGACAACTGGTGTTGGTATCGGTACAACGACGCCTTGGGGACAATTCTCTATAAATCCAAATGGCATTACAGGTCCATCATTCGTCGTTGGTTCTTCAACTGCAACACAATTTGTTGTTACAAATGGAGGAAATGTTTTGGTGAATAGTGCCACTGATTTATCCAGTTCTTATCGTTTTCAGGTAAATGCAAATAACGGTTTTGGTGCGTATGTTAATGGTACTATTTATGCTACGAATACTATTACCAGTGCCACTAATATAGGCGCACCTTCTTTCGGCTGTAATTGTAACGGTAGTCTCGGTATCGGTTTTAATGGTAGTTTAAACAGTCAATCATTAGGTATTTCGCTTCAAGCACTTGGTGGACCTATTACTTTCCTCACTAATTCAGCTGCTGAGAAAATGCGATTAGATGTGAGTGGTAATCTTGGAATTGGCACCACAACTCCTTGGGGTCAGCTCTCAGTAAACTCAAACGGTATTTCTGGTCCATCGTTTGTTATAGGTTCATCAACTGCAACTTCATTTATTGTTGATAGTGGAGGAAATGCGGGAGTAGGTACTACAACTCCTGGTGCAAAGTTTTCTGTACAAGGTAATGGACTCTTCTCTGGAGCGCTCACATTAGGAGGAGCATTAAGTGCAGTATCAATCACAACAACTGGGGGCGGTAGTTTAAATACAATAAATGGTGCCTTATATGCACCTTCTGAACTGCGAGTCGGACCACCCGCTTCTGGAGGATGTTCTTCTGCCGCATGTATTGGAACGCTCAGTGCCTCATCAATCGGATTGATTTTGAAAGGAAGTTCCTCTCAGACAGGAGATCTCACAAGATGGATAAATTCTTCGGGCGCTACAATGTCTGTAGTTAATGCTGCCGGATCATTCGGTGTTGGTACATCATCACCTCTTGCCCGGCTTGATGTCGTAGGAACAAATAATGGAACTACGCCACTCTTTCAAGTTTCAAGTCTTGCTTCATTTGCGACAACAACAAGATTTTTTGTTGATTCAGGGGGGAATGTAGCAATTGGTTCTGCATCTGCAAGTGCCGCAAAGTTCCAGGTTACAGGTACTGATTCAAGTACTGCGTGGTTTGTTAATACTGCTACCCACTCATCAACAGCTGGTGCGGGAATAATCGGATTTTCTGATAGTGGAGGAGCACTTTCTTCTGGTGATAGGCTTGGATTTTTCCTTCTTGGTGGTGCAATGGATGGTGCAAGTACGAGAAATAACTCAGCAGGTATCACATCATTTGCAACACAAAGTTGGTCAGGTTCAGCTGCGGGCGCGAATCTTCAATTCCTTGTTCAACCAAACAATACAATCGGAACAGGAAATAGGTTGGCTGCGATGACTGTAGACCAAAATGGTTTCGTGGGTGTCGGCTCGACTACTCCATGGGGACTTTTTTCTATAAACCCAAATGGATTAACGGGCGGAGCCCCAGCATTCGTTGTTGGTTCTTCAACATCTGTAAGTTTGATTGTAACAAGCGGAGGATATGTTGGAATTGGAACAACGACCCCGGCATTTCCACTTGATGTCTATACAACCGCAAGTTCGAACCAGTCTTATGGGTATCTAAGTTCATCAGGTACTGTGGGCACAGCAAGTGGTGCAAATTCATATTCTATTCGTGCACAGGGAAGAATTATGGCGCCAGAATTTAATGCAGTGTCGGATGCTCGTTTGAAGAATGTAAATTTCGAGCTTACTTCAGATGTTGCATTAAACGCCCTTATAAAACTTAAGCCAGTCTCATTCAATTGGAAGAATGAACCAACAGGACAGCCTATATTAGGTTTTCTTGCCCAAGATGTGGAATCAGTTATACCTAATGCGGTCTCTCAAGTTGTAACAGGTAATTTCCCAGATCAGAGAATGCTTGATTACAACCAGATCACGGCTGTCATGGTGGGTGCTGTCAAAGAAATCAAGATCGAGCTCGATGCCTTAAGTGAAAAGGTATCACGTATTACCGCATGGTTTGCGGATGGAAAATTTAATGTTCAAAGCGACGTGTGTGTCGACGATGTTTGTGTTTCAAAAGAACAATTTAAGCAAATGCTTCTTAATAGTGGTATGTCGCAAACGACTGTGATAAACGATACTCCATCAGATACCCCGAATAATACTTCGACTACAACGGAAGATACATCAACGACAACAGAGTCAACATCTACAACTACTTCACCAAGTGAGGATGTGATTCCTCCCACAGAGACTCCACCAGATCCAGCTCCCGTGGGCACAACTCCAACATCAGAGACAGCAACCCCTTAAATTCTAAACAGTAGCGAATACCCGAGAGGGTGAAAGATTTCAGTATTTAAATACCAGATACTATATACTACATACTAATTCCGATATATAATTTAACCAATGGCGGAAAATCTACAAACAAACGAAGTAAATAAATTCTCATCTCCAGAAGAGGAGATAGAATATCTCCGTGCCAAAGTTGTCTCTCAAGAAAAAAACTATCTTGAAAAATTCGGAGCGGCAGATCGCGAGAGTGTGATTCGTGAAGAGATTCGCAGGTATGCACAAGCAAATCCTGACGAAGTGCTTGCAAAGGGCCACAAGATGCTCGAGGTGCACCAAAAGGAGATTGTACTTGATCTAACACCTGAAAACCATGATACAAAAATGGAGGAACTTTTGTCGATTCTTGCAGAGCGAGGTCTCCGAAATACCCTTGATATTATTACACTTTTGAACAATCCTCATCTCGAAGACGATTTTCATCGTTTTCTTGTTCAATACATTAAATCTGGCCTTCCTATTAATGATATAAAAGGTGTTGAGAAATATACTAAAGCCTTGAAGCATACTCTCTTTGAAATTTCACTTCCAACAGGCGAAAAAGAAGAAGAAAAACAAAAAGCGCTCAAAGAACTAATCTCATCAATGGAGCAATTCTACGCAGGTATGGTATCTGTTGCGCATCAAAACGATGAATCTTTTTCAATTGAACTTGCGAATCCTGAAGGTTCGCTCGAATCTGTCTTTTATGTTTCTGTACCCGACGAAATGGCACATCTTTTTGAAAAGCAGATCCTTTCCATATTTCCAAAAGCAAAGCTTTTTGAGAAAAAAGATGATTACAATATTTTTAATTACGATGGATCGACTGTTGCAATGGAAGGGAAGATCGCTGGCAATCCTATCTTTCCGATCAAATGTTATGATAAATTTGATTTTGATCCTCTAAATATTCTTCTTAATACCTATTCAAAAATAGACGAAGATGGGGAGGGTGCCTGTGTGCAGATCATTCTCCGTCCAGATCATGAAAAGTATCTCGAACACTATCAGGAGGCACTTCGAGATCTTGAAAAAGGGGGTCGTGCCACAAAAGCACTCGATGTTCGACATACACTTTTCGGTCAATTTTCAAAAACATTTAAAGAGATTGCTCTTGAAGGAGTAAAAGAGATCTTTGGTCAAGCGCCAAACAAAAATCAACAAATGAATCCTTCGACAAATCGCGCAACAGAAAACCAAACGATCATCGAACAGATAAGGGAGAAGATATCAACTCCGATTCTTCAATCCAATATTCGTATTATTGCTTCAGCAAAAAATAGCCAGAGAGCTTATAAGATCGCATTTGATCTTGCATCATCATTTAATCAATTCGAAAATACTCAAGGTGCAAAGATGATTTTTGAAGAAGTTCCTCATAAAAAACAGGCAGAATTTCTAAAGAAATTTATCTATCGTGTCTTTGATGATTCAAAAAACCTTCCGCTTTCTATTAAAGAGGTGACTAGTATTATGCACTTCCCGCAGCATAATATTTCATCTCCTCAACTCAAGGTATCAAAAGCGGCGACAGCTCCAGCTCCACTTGGACTCGCATCAAAGGGAACACTCTTGGGTATCAATAGCGACCGAAACCAAAATAATAATATTTTCACTACAGATGAGGATCGCCTCCGACACTTCTATGTGATCGGTCAGACCGGTACTGGTAAGACAACCTTGCTCAAAAATATGATCACTCAGGATATCTTGGCAGGCAATGGTGTTTGTATGATTGATCCCCATGGATCAGATATTCAAGATATTCTTGCAATTATCCCGAAGGAGCGATATGAAGATGTAATCTATTTTGATCCTGGATATGCACCACGACCAATGGCTTTGAATATGCTCGAATATGATGTGAACTATCCAGAGCAAAAGACATTCGTTGTAAACGAACTCCTCTCAATTTTTAACAAACTTTTTGATATGAAAGTGGCTGGAGGGCCGATGTTTGAACAGTATTTTAGAAATGCTGTACTTTTGGTGATGGATGATCCTGAAAGCGGTAATACACTTCTCGATGTTTCTCGAGTGCTCTCGTCAAAAGTGTTTCGTGAAATGAAACTTACGAAATGTAAGAATCCGACTGTTATACAATTCTGGAGAGAGATCGCGGATAAAGCGGGAGGAGAAGCGTCTTTGCAAAACGTCGTGCCATATATCACATCAAAATTCGATGTATTTCTTTCAAACGAAATCATGCGACCAATCATCGCCCAGGAGCATTCAACATTCAACTTCCGAGAAGTGATGGATACAAAAAAGATCCTTCTTGTAAATCTCTCAAAGGGTCGTCTTGGAGACATCAATGCTAACCTTATTGGTCTTATTCTTGTGGGAAAGATTTTGATGGCTGCACTTTCTCGAGCGGATTCTTTTGGTACATCTTTGCCCCCATTCTATCTATATATAGATGAGTTCCAAAACATTACGACAGATTCCATCTCCCAGATTCTTTCTGAAGCTCGAAAATACAAGCTTTCGCTTACAATTGCGCACCAATTCATTGCTCAGCTCGAAGAGAAGATTAAAGATTCTGTATTTGGAAACGTCGGATCGATCGCAGCATTTCGAGTCGGTGCTGATGATGCGGAATATCTCGAAAAACAATTCTCTCCAGTATTTACAGCAAAAGATCTTTTGAATCTCGACAACAGAAATGCATATATGAAGATGCTTTCAGATGGACGACCAGTGCGGCCGTTCAGTATTGCGACAATGCCGCCTCTCAAAGGAGATGAGGGGATTGTGGCAAAGCTCAAAGAGCTTTCATATCTTACTTATGGACGAGAGCGAAGCGTTATCGAGGACGAGATCGCAAACAAATTCAAAAAAGAACCACCGAAGGAAATTCCTCCACTCCCTCCAATTTCTCCACTCGGGAATTCTACACCGACTCCAATTCAAACTACGACACCTGTCACTCTACCCATTTCTCCTGCTGCACCAGTACCAACGACTCCATCTGCACCTGCGGTAAAGAATAATCCGTTTGCGGTCTAAAGATAAATTAAAAATTATAAATCAAGAATCAAAAATTTGAATTACATTTTTGATTTCTGCTTTTTGAGTTTTGATTTGACTCTGTTGACAGAAGTGAGAAATATTATATAAATAGACCAAATAAGCTCTTTTAAATGTGTATACCACAGCCAAAAGTCTTTTAAAATAGAAGGTTTTTGGCTGTGGTAATAAATCTAAAACTAATAAACATGAAATCTTTTCTTAAGGCGGTGTCAGTTGTTCCATTGGGGCAAGAGGTTGATTTTGCTACATTCTACAAATGTATGAGAGGTGAATTCTCTCGACCTTGGTGTAAGGAAACAAAGGCGGAAAATTATAAATCACTCTTTCCGTTAAATAAACCCGAACTGTTTCCTCAACTTGTATGGGTGCCTGAGCTGAAGCGATTCAGATCTGTTGGTTGTATTGGCGATATGCTTGTCTTTACATACACAACCTTTCTTTGTTCCCAATTGAGCGGATTTATCTGTATGGGTACTGATTGGTGGAAGCCTGTTAACTTTTGTAGAGATTCAACACTTTTTACTGACAGGCATTTTGGAGTTGTTCTTCAAGAACAAGCCTGATCACGCATTTATTTTCGAGGTGGCGCGTAGCAATACGTGCCACTTTTTTTAATTGGTGTAAGTTTGTAATTGGCCTTATTTTGTAATATAATCTCCCTATCATTTTGGTATTTTATACCTAATACTTGATATTTTATACATAATTCTATTTAAAAATGCACCCAAAAAAGGAACGAACATTTGTGATTATTAAGCCAGACGGTATCCAGCGAGGTCTCGTCGGAGAGATTATTGGACGATTCGAAAGAGTTGGACTCAAGGTTGTTGGAATGAAATTCGGGATGCTCGACAAGGACAAGATCTGGAAGCACTACGGTAAGGATGATGCGTGGTTTCTAAAGAAGGGATCAAAGATCGCTGAGGATAGAAAAGCTGCAGGGATGGTTGTGGACAAAGAGCCGATCGATTACGGAAAAGATATCATCCGGGCTCTCGAGAAGTTTATGACAGCGTGTCCTGTTGTATCTTTGGTACTTGAAGGTAATCAGGCAGTAGCAGTAGTTACAAAGATAGTGGGAACTACAGAGCCAACTACAAGTGATGTGGGAACAATTCGAGGAGACCTTACACTTGATAGTTATCAGATTGCTGCAGTAGATGACCGAGCAGTACGAAACCTTATTCACTGTTCAGATACAGTAGAGAATGCAAACAACGAAATCGCACTCTGGTTTGAAGAAAAAGATCTCATGACATACAAACTTGTTTCAGAAGCAATTCTTTATGACATTAACTTGGATGGAATTTTGGAGTAGCTTTTAGGGAAGAATCTGTTAGCTATTAGCTTTCAGCTGTTAGGGAAATACAATAGAAAATCACCGCATCTAAGGATGCGGTGATTTTGTATTTCCTCCCCTCTTTGGATAAAGAGGGGACTGAGGGGTGTTTGAATTTGGTATAATTGTAATATGTTAACACCTCGCACGCATTCAAACACTTCAACCAAAGAGAATAGAAAAGAGCTTCGTAATAATGCAACAATTCAAGAAAGGATACTTTGGTCAAAATTGAAAGGTAAGAATCTAGGGTATAAATTTCAACGACAACATAGTATAGGAAAATATATTGCTGATTTCTATTGTGCAGAGAAAAGGTTGATTATTGAAATAGATGGAATTCAGCACAATGATATTGAGGATAAAAAGTATGATACCGAAAGAACAAGGTATTTTGAGTCTCTAGGATATAGTGTCTTAAGATTTTGAAATAATGAGATTAATACTAATATTGAGGGTGTGGTGATGAAAATTCAAGAATTATTAAAATGACTCAAACCCCTCCCAGCCTCCCCTTCATCCGAAGGGGAGGGGAAATAAAAAACACCACACCTTTCGGTATGGTGTTTAGTTTTTAGATTACTTTGTTTTCTCTACAATCTTGTCAAAAATTGCTTTGTGAGTTTCTGCAAGTCCTGAGAGAATCTTTCGATCCAAAGCGATATTTGCTTTCTTGAGTCCTCCAATGAATTTGCTGTACGAGATTCCAGAACCTAGAAGTCCTGCTCCAATTCGTACATTGAAAAGCTGTCGGTTATCAGTCTTTTTGTCCTTTCGGTGTGCGAAAGCGTAAGTACCAGCGTGAGCAATCGCTTCGATAGCCATTTTCTCTTTTGTACTTCGTCCAAATCGGTATCCTTTAACCTGCTTGAGGACATTCTTTCGTGATTTGTTTGCGTTTACTCCTTTTTTTACTCTTGTCATGTTGTTTTCTTAATTAAAGTTTTCGGTAATTACTTGCTCTGTGTGATAAATCTTCGAATGTCTCTCTGTGACATAGGGAAGTCTGTTGATCTCTTTTTATTCAACTGTTTGTTTCGAGATTCCTTCGCATTAAAATGGTTTTGACCTGGCTTTCGTGCTTTGATCTTGCCGTTCTTTGTGACCTTTAGTCTCTTTGCAAATGATTTGTTTGTTTTCATCTGTATGTATTATTTATTAATTATCTTTTGAATACTTGATTACTTTAGCGAAGCGGTTATTTGTCTTTTTCTATAACGATGCTGAGCCCTTTTGGTGATTTCTTTGCTTCTTCTGTGATCTTGAATGAAACAGAGATGAGTCGAAGAATTCGATCGAGTCTTTCTTTCAAAAAATTGACCTCAAGATACTTAGATCTCCCTGTAAGGAATAAATCTATTCTGATCTTGTTGCCTTCGGCAAGCCATTCAGACGCCTTTTTAGCTTTGAGAGCCAAATCATGGTCGCCTGTACCTATCTTTACTTGGAGATTTTTGACCTCTACTGTATGAGATTTTGACTTCTGGACCTTGAGTTTTTTGTTAGCCTCGTATAAGAATTTACCATAATCTGCGATTTTTGCAATAGGGGGGAGGGCATTTGGAGATATCTCAATAAGGTCGAGCCCTGCTTCATGTGCCTTGTCCATAGCTTCTGAAAAGCTTAAAACCCCGAGGTTTTCGCCTTGAGATCCGATAACCCTGAGTTCTTTTGCTCTTATTTGATGATTTATTCTTGCGTCCACTGTTGTATAGGTCTTATTGAGTACAAATATAACAGAAAAATAGGGAAAAGACAAATTAATTAAGGGTAGCTGTTGTATTTCTTCCCCTCTTTTTCAAAGAAGAGTGCCCTGAAGGGGTGGGGTGTTTAGTTGTAAATTAATTAAACACCCCTCAGTCCCCTCTTTGAAAAAGAGGGGAGGGGAAATTCGAATTCCAATCCAATATCATGTTATAATTTATTTGTATTTAATAGCTAAGATTTTCAGGACCAATGCCCATTATACCTAAAAGCTCAAAAGTAAAATTTGTACTTATCGTTCTTTTCCTGCTTATCATTGGCGGAGGATTTTATTTTAAGACCAAAGATGCTCGAGCTCCGGTTGTGATAGATATTCCAACAACAGATGACGACAGCGCTAGTTATCTTGATGGTCAGATGGAAGATGGGGTGATATTTGATGATTCATCTGTTTCTACTTCAACTGCCACAAGTACAACCGCAACAACTACAAAAGACAAGAAAAGTACTAAAGAAGTTGCAACAACGACAGCAACTACCACTAAGTCCAACAACTAGCCCTTAGTTCTCAATGTAAAGCCGTCTTTACATACTTATACTGTTATGCGATAGTAATATTATGACACAGGTCATTATAAACAAATTAATCCACTATAGAACTACAAAAGGACTTACTCAAGAGGATCTTGCGGAGAAACTTGGTGTGACACGCCAAACGATAATTGCGATAGAGAAGGGTAACTATACGCCATCTCTACTTCTTGCACTCAAGGTGTCAGGCTATTTCAAAGTTTCTGTTGAAAAAATTTTTAATTTAAAATAATAATTATGAAAAAAGAGATTATTGTCACATTTGTATTAGCGTTGTTGCTTGCTTTCTTCTCGACCGGGGGAGATAGGTTGCTGTCGCATTTTATGCTTATGTGGGTATGTATTGCATTCATCATACTTTTTGTTATTGGGGTTATCCTCTTTCTCAAAGAAAAGCCGAGGGATGAAAGGGATGAGGTTCATTATATGAATGCTGACAGAAAGGCCTATATGTTTGGAAGCATATTTCTCGCTGGTATTGTTGTATATCAAGGAATGTGGGGTTTTATGGATCCGCTTTTCCCAGTTGTCCTTTTGATAATGATTTTGTCGCGAATGCTTTTCTTGTACTCAAGCAGGAATAATAATTAACAATGTAAAGTTGACTTTACATTTTGGTGTCATATAATTTACTTATATTTATAACTAACACAATTTATCTATGACCTTTTTACTTATCTCATTTATTGCAGGTATACTCACAGTGCTCGCACCTTGCGTGCTTCCGTTACTTCCAGTAATCATTGGTAGTTCTGTTTCTGATGTAAGATCAAAACTAAAGCCGTATGTGATTACGGCCTCTCTCACTGTTTCAGTCATTCTTTTTACTTTGATTCTGAAAGTCGCCACTGTTTTTATTAACATACCTCCTACATTTTGGCAGTATCTCTCGGGCGGAATTCTAATCATATTTGGACTCATCACTCTCTTTCCGTCACGATGGGAAAAAATTTCTATAAAGCTCAATCTCGCACTTAGTCGAAAGTCTAACAGGGTGCTTGCACAAGGTGTGAAGAAAGAAAGTTTCTGGGGCGACATTATTATTGGGGCTTCTTTGGGCCCTGTATTCTCTTCTTGTAGTCCTACATATTTTGTCATTCTTGCGACAGTGCTTCCTCAAAGTTTTGCAAAAGGTCTCGTGGATCTAATCGCGTATTCAATCGGGCTTTCGCTTTCACTTCTGCTTATTTCAAAACTTGGACAAAAGCTCGTGGGAAGACTTGAAGGAGTTTCAAACCCAGAAGGATGGTTTAAGAAAACACTGGGAGTAATATTCCTTCTTGTCGGTATTTTTGTAGCAACGGGATACGACAAGGTGGTGCAATCTTACCTCATAGAGAATAGTAACTTTGATGTTACAAAAATCGAGGAGAACTATCTTTTGCCGAACGCTACGAATAATACTCAAGGTTTAGGTGGTCCGACGCTCGGTAATTCTTTGGCTACTGAGGATGTCGCAAATGGTTCTTCGACAACCAATATGGAAAGTGGTTCTAATCAGATCTCAAAACCAGATACTCTCACGTTGATGCAAAAAAAACTTGCTTATCCAATGTATAAAGAGCTTGTGAACCCGAGTGGATTTGTAAACAGCGACCCGTTCGAGCTAAAAGATATTGTAGGTAAAAAAGTGATACTTCTGGATGTGATGACTTACAGTTGTATCAATTGTCAGAGAACATTTCCATATGCAAATGCATGGTATGAAAAGTACAAAGATAAAGGGCTGGAGATCATTGCGATTCACACTCCAGAATTTGCTTTTGAACACAATATAGATAATGTTCGTGAAGCGATGGCAAAATTTGGTATTAAATTCCCTGTAGTGTTAGACAATGACTACGGCACTTGGAACGCATATGGCAATAACTATTGGCCACGAAAATATCTTATAGATATCGATGGATATGTAGTCTATGACCACATCGGGGAAGGAGGATATGATGAGACGGAAGCCCAAATCAAAAAAACACTTGAGGAGCGAGCGGAGAGACTTGGTAATACTGACGCGGTAAAACAAATAAGTACAACGGATGTAAGTGCTGGAATAGTCCCGGCAAAGCCTGATGCAAAAAGTCAGGAGACATATTTTGGAGCGTTTCGAAATGATGATTTCTTTGGTAATGGAAATGGAGGGTTGATGTATACGGATACGTTTACATTGCCAAAAACATTTGAACCAAATCAGTTCTATTTGGGTGGGAATTGGACTGTGAACGATCAATATATTGAATCAAATGGTGATGCAACTCTCGCATTTAGCTATGATGCGACCAAGGTGCATCTCGTAGCAGAAGCGCCAGATGGAGCAACTATCAAAATCCAAAATGGAGATGCGTCAAATACAAAAACAATGAATATTAAAGACGCGACACTCTATACAATAGTAGATAATCCTTCGTCTCAAAAAAGTGTTTTCTATCTCTCGGTTCCAAAAGGGGTGAGGTTGTATTCGTTGACGTTTTCGTAAATAAAAAATGATAGTTAAAATAAAACAACCCGACCGTAAGTCGGGTTGTTTTATTTTAACTAATTACGCCATTTCTGCCCAAGTTCCCTTTGGATTGTCTCCAATTCTCTTTCCTTGAAAATATAATATTTCACCTATATATCTTCGCACTGTATCTCTAATTTCAATTAATCTAGGTGGGTGTGTTTCATCATATGGAGTTATTTTTCCTATTTCCGCTACCATTTTAGCAGCCTGTTGAGGATTATCGGTCTTTAGAAGTAGTTCACACCGTCTGATTTGATCCACAAGTGAGAGTTCATTTGTACTTATATCTTGTAATCTAAAAAGCTCGTCAATTTCTGGTTCTGACATATTTCCTAATCTTCGATACATGTCTCTAAAATTTGCATTTGATTCTTCTGCGGCTCTTGCCCGACGATCTTCCTCAGATTCAACTAGTTCTGTTTGATGTGGTTCCACTTGGTCATGCATCTCACTCATATTATTTAAAGTTAATTATAAACTCACTATAAATTATATCTTTATAATATAAGAATGCAATACTCCTTTATACTTTTTGATTTCTCCTTTATACTTGAGCTATGTCATATATAGTGAACAAAAAGGCGCATTTCGACTATGAAATCCTCGAGAAATTCGTAGGAGGGATTGAATTAATCGGGATCGAAGTCAAATCAATCAAGAACAACCAAGGATCACTCCTTGGGGCGCATGTTGGTATTCGGGGCGGGGAAGCATTCTTGCTTGGCTCAGACATTCCTCCATATCAGATGACTAACACCCCAGAAAGTTATGACAGGACTCGTGCACGAAAATTACTTTTGACCAAAAAAGAAATCAAAATTCTCGCAGATGCAGAAAGCAAAAAGGGGACAACAATAATCCCGATCTCACTTTTTCCAAAAGCAAATAAAATAAAAATAGAAATAGGAATCGCAAGAGGAAAGAAAAAATTTGATAAACGAGAATCAATAAAGAAAAGAGATAGTGAAAGAGAAATGAGAAGGGAAGCGAAATAATCAGTGTACTAGTACATTGATTATTTTTTTTAAATATTGACAAAAAGGGAGGGAAGAGTAACATATTATTTATGCAATTTAATCAAGCAAATTTTACCCTTTCAAATTTTTCGGAGAAAAAATTGCTAGGGCTGGCTCTTCTAAACCTCGGAACTATCCGTGGAGATTTGACTTGTGCCTCTAAATAAACCAACCCTATTTTAGAAACAAAAGCCAGCTTTCCACCTCGGGGCTGGTTTTGTTTTGCGAGTGCAAGATAAAATAAAAAATTTGTCCTTCGTCAACATTCAAACCGTATATATGAACACAACTCTAGATAAACCTCACCAAAGGCTCGTTGAGCTTAGTCAGATGCATGGTGTCACAATAACACTTGTTGGTAGCGGATCGAACAATGATGGTCCACAATTTAGTGCTTGGGCTACTATCAATATTTTGAATATTGGCAAATTCAGTGGAAATGGAAAATCATTTGGCCCCGATGAGGCAAAGGTGATTGCCATCGAAAATGCGATTGCTAAGTGTGGGCAATTGAATCCGCATTAAATGGTCTTCATTGGCCACTAAGTAACTGCCTCCAGACGAAAGTCTCGAGGCGGTATTTTTATGCCCAGCATTTAAAAAACCCTTATTTATCAACCTTTTTTTACTTTTTACCTTTTCCTTTTAACTTTCCACTAATTTACCCTTATTTTCCTTGACTTCCTAATGCGTATAAGTATAATGATGCCTACGTCCTAATTAAAAAAAGGAGGGTCCACCGAAAGGTGGATGTTCGTTGAAAATTCAATTGAAATAAGAACAATAGTGCAAGAAAATATGTTTTTTAAAAGACATATTAAACCAATCTATTTACAAGAAATAATTGAGCAATGCACAAAGCAATTTGTGCTAACGGTTCTAAACAATAAAAGGGAAGAGAATAGTATTCTAAATTTTTAGCATATTCTATTTTGTTCCGTTCGGTCACACTAACTAATATTTATGTGATTTTATTTTAGAGTTTGATCCTAGCTCAGGATGAACGCTGGCGGCGTGGATAAGGCATGCAAGTCGAACGGATCTAATCTATGGAAACTTTGATGAAGGTAGCAATACTGACTGATGAATGGAAATAGACAGATTAGTGGCAGACGAGGTAGTAACACGTAGATACGCACCCCAAAGTCGGGAATAATCCATCGAAAGGTGGACTAATACCCGATAGTCTCTAAGGAGTAAAGTTTTAACGCTTTGGGAGCGGTCTGCGTAATATCAGCTAGTTGGTGAGGTAATGGCTCACCAAGGCTATGACGTTTAGGGGACCTGAGAGGGTGACCCCCACCGATGGGACTGAGACACGGCCCATACAC
>JAZKAJ010000027.1:0-7602 GCA_040389185.1 Patescibacteria group bacterium | reverse complement strand
AAAACATATGACAAAAGAGTCATCCAAGGACAGTGCAAAGGTCTACGAAATAGGCTTTCACATTGCTCCGTTTGTGGGCGAGGAAAATATCGCTCACGAGGTCTCTCATATCAAAGATGTTCTCGATTCAATGAGAGCGGAAGTGATAAGTGAAGACTTTCCAAGGTTGCGGGCTTTAGCGTACCCAATCGCTAAGATTATCAAAGGAGACAAGAAGATCTCAACAGAGGCATATTTCGGATGGGTTAAATTCGAACTTGCTACTGACAAGATCGAGGCTTTCAAGAAAGAAATCGAGAAGCTCGATAATGTGATCAGATTCCTTGTTATTACAACTGTAAAGGAGAATACACTTTACGGAGCTAAATTTGTACAAGACAAAGAAGCAAAGAGAGCAGACAAGGCTGATAAAAAAGCTGAAGTTAAAGAAGAGGTCAACGAAGTTGAACTCGACAAGTCAATCGAAAATTTGGTGGTATAATTAGTGAAGTATAGAGTGATTCAAGGCTTGCCCTTGATTCCTGAAACTTACTAACTAACATCATCAAAATATGTATCTAAACAAAGCAATGCTTTATGGGAACCTTACAAAGGATCCTGAAATAAAAGCTCTCCCGTCAGGGATTAAGGTTGCATCATTTGGTCTTGCAACAAACCGTTCTTATAAAGACAAAAATGGTGTAAAGCAGGAAGCGACTGAATATCACAATATTGTTTCTTTCGGAAAACCAGCGGAACTCATCTCGCAGTATATGAAAAAGGGCAATCCTATTTTCGTAGAAGGACGAATTCAAACAAGGTCATGGGATGACAAAGATGGTCAGAAAAAATACCGAACAGAAATAATCGTTGAGAACTTTCAGTTCGGACCAAAGGCGATGGGTGGGAGTGGATCATATACTCCTTCAGCTCCAAAGGCAGAAGAGAGTACAGGACCTCGACACTCAACTCCGGCAGATGATATTGGTAGCGAAATTCAATATCCAAATGAGGAGATCAATATAGAAGATATTCCATTTTAATACAAAGTATTAAAATGAATTCCAAATTTTGAATTTTTAATTTTCAAACAAATTACAAAATTCAAAAATTATAAAATCAAAAATTTATTATGTCAGTCAATTCAAAACAGTGCTTTTTTAAGCAAAATCAAATCAATCATATTGATTACAAGGATATCGAAATCCTCAAGAGATTTATCAATCCGCACGGACGAATCCTAAGCAGCAAGAAAACAGGAGTATGTGCAAAGAACCAGCGAAAGCTCGCTAACGCGATCAAGCTTGCTCGATTTATGTCTCTCATGCCTTACGTAGCAAGATAATTCTAAGATTATCCTTTATTCAAATTTCTTAATTTATCTACGATGTTAGAATATAACGAAATTAAAGAACGAAAGTGTATCATTTTCGATAATGAACCTTACGAAGTATTGTCTTCACATGTATTTCGAAAGCAGATGCGAAAGCCAGTTAATGCTACAAAGCTACGAAACGTGATCTCAGGACGAGTGATCGAACACTCATTCAGTGCTCAGGACAAAGCAGAAGAAGCAGAGATCGAGACAAAGCAGGTCAAATTCCTTTATACAACTAAAGGTGAATGGTGGTTCTGTGATGTTGAGAATCCTGCGAATAGATTCAAACTTTCAGAGAGTGTACTTGGTGAAGCTCGAAAGTTCATCAAAGCTAACGCTATCATTGATTCAAAAGTATTCGAAGAGAATGTTTTCGGTATCGATATGCCGATCAAAGTAGAACTCAAAGTAACAGAAGCTCCGCCAGCAGTAAGAGGAGACACGGCAAAGGGTGGTAACAAAATTATCACACTTGAGACTGGGGCCACTCTAAACGCTCCGATGTTCATAAACGAAGGAGATGTGATCAGGGTAAATACTGAGACAGGGGAGTATGTGGAACGAGTCTAAAGATGAATCAAAAATCAAGGCTTAAAATTCAAAAATTTAAGTTAAAAGTAAACAGCACGGCGCCATAGGCGCCGTGCTGTTTACTTTTTGTTTTGAATATAATAAGATTTAACAACTAAATATGAATTATATATTTAACAACATTTCACGACGGCCAATTACACGAGTAATCTCGAGGCTTGGTTTTTGTTGTTAATTATTTTGACTATAAAAACGGGGCCCTCGAGTGAGGGTCCTTTTTTTGTTGCATGTGCAACGTTGTTCAAAAGCAAAATCAAATCAGATTATGGGCAAAATGTTCTTTGATAGGTTTACTATTCTTGTGTGTGGAAATTATGGTATGAGACGTCCTCTTGGCGGTGGGCATCCAAACCTAAGGGGATGGGCGAAGTATCCGGAAGGATTCTTTGGAAGGTGGGTGCCGGACAGTTCACGGGCTAAAAGGTCCATGAATCGGCCAAAGTCCGTTGTTTTCGTGGAAGGTGTAGGCTGGAAGTTCTCGATTGAATTTTCGGCTGACAAATGTCCCGAGATTGTCGGATGTGTTTTTACGACACAAATCAGTGACACACTCATTCCAGAAAATTCTCCACCGGGTACAGTTGGCTATCTCGCCACAACGCCCACAAAGCGAGTGAAAGTGGTCCGTCAATAAACGGGATATCAAAATACGTCGTGTACATTTATGTACGCGACGCTTTTTTAAACAAATCAGCACGGCGCCTAAAGGCGCCGTGCTGATTTACACAGTTTTATTGTTTTAAATTTTCTATTACTTCTTTCAATTTAGGAGCACCTTCGCGAGGATGCTCAGCATGTTGAGATCTTGCAATAGCTACAATTGAATTTATTTTTGCGGCTGTGAAAACCTGAGCTGGGTATAAAGTGTCTGATATTATCTCTCCAGTTTGCGGATCTTTAATAAAAATAATATCAGTCGGTGTTCTTCCGTAAATTTCATCCACTGTTCCTAAATCAGGAACCTTTCTCATTTCCAAAATATGCTTAAGAACTGCACCTGTAACCTCGTCGCCTTCATATAGAGGTTGTTCTGCTCTTAATTTATCTGTTTCCGGGAGAGGTAAAGCTGCTTCACCATTATGTTCCATTTCATGTTCAAAAGAATTTATCATGATTTTATTTTATTAATTAATAATTTTTGATAACTTGTCCACTTGTTACTTGGATACTTCTACGAAGTGGCTATTCCTCAGGCTTTTCCTCCACCAATTCATTTGGGGTAGGGACTGCATCGAATCCTTCTTCGCTCATAAATTTCTTGATCTTTCCCAAGATCTCATCCGATATCTTTTTGTTCTCTTTGAGGAACTGTCGTGTTGCATCGTATCCTCGTCCCAAAGCGATTTCTTCGCCGTTTTTAGGGGTGTATTTGTATGAGTTGCCCATCTTTGAGAGGATTCCCATCTTCTCTCCCAGGGCCATAATTTCGCCTTCTTTTGAGATACCTTCGTTGTACATGAGGTCGAATTCTGTTTGCTTGAACGGTGCACCAACTTTGTTCTTCACAACCTTTACTCGCACTCGTCCTCCCATTACTTCTTCACCTTTTTTTATCTGAGCGATTCTTCGAATATCGAGTCTGATAGATGTGTAAAATTTGAGAGCCTTTCCTCCTGGTGTTGTTTCAGGGTTACCAAACATCACACCGATCTGCATTCGGATCTGGTTGATGAAGATGATAATTGTTTTAGATTTTGCAACGATTGCTGTCAGTTTTCGAAGAGCCTGTGCCATGAGACGAGCTTGCTTGCCCACATGATGTGCACCCATGTCTCCTTCGATTTCATCTTTTGGTGTGAGAGCGGCTACTGAGTCGATAACAACAATATCAATCTTTCCTGTTCGAACGAGGGATTCTACGATCTCGAGTGCTTGTTCTCCTGTGTCAGGCTGAGAGATAAGAAGCTCGCTTATGTTTACTCCAATTCGTTTTGCATATTCTGGATCAAGCGCGTGCTCTGCATCGATGAATGCGCAAACACCACCGAGCTTTTGTGCCTCTGCGATCGCGTGGAGGGAGAGAGTAGTCTTTCCTGATGATTCTGGCCCAAATATTTCGAGTATTCGTCCACGAGGGAATCCTCCGATACCGAGTGCTGCATCAAGTCCCAAAGAACCGGTAGGGATAACATTGATGTCTACCTTTGGAGCTTCACCGAGTTTCATAATTGATTCTTCTCCAAATTTTGTTTTGATCATTCTGATTGTCTCTTCGATTGCAGTCTTTGATCCTGATACTACTCTTTCTTTCACTACTTTTTCTTTTTTTTTCATCCCGTTAGAGATAGGAAGCGCTTTTCACGCCATCGCTATAATTATTTATTAATGACTTATTAATTCATTGTGACGCAATATGTTTCTTGCTAAGCGCTTCCGTGGTTTATTACAATATTATATGTATCATACCACCTCGCTTATATTTATCTTTCGTTACTTTAATTAACTGATTGATCTCTAACGGGATTCATTTCCGCTAGATGTTCCATTAATTATACACCACTTATTTCTTCTCAAGCCAAACCTTCAATGTCTTATCTACCTCTTTGTTAAATCTATCTCGAACCGCTACCTCAATTATATTATAGCCGGGAAGGAGGAGCAATTTGTCTTCAAAGTGTCCCTCGGTATCCGCAAATATCTGTCTATCATTGATTGTGATATATGAGACCCTCTTTATTTTTCCGCTTACGGTGACGAATGGATCAGTGAGTGTTGACAGGTCTTTTGGATTATCGATAACCAGTGAAGGTCCCAAAAAAAGTTTCAGTGTCTCAAATCCAGCATAAAGTACGAAGAGGAGAAAGAATATGATGATTGCGGTTGTTCGAAGATTTCGTTTCATTCGGTTTTTATTTGTATATACTCATTACTCACACCTAACTATTCATTACTTTTATAACATTTCCTCTACTTCCGCTCGTCCCTCACTACTTATCACTTCTCTTGGCTTTGATCCATCAGCTGGTCCTATGACACCCTTTTCTTCGAGGATGTCTATAAGTCTTGCTGCTCGCGCATATCCAACACGAAGCTTTCTCTGAATATATGAAGTCGATGCTTTACCAGCCTGGATTACAATTTCTTTCGCTTCTTCGTAGAGCTCATCATCATCCGCGCCTGATTTGTCATCATCAAATCCAGAATCAAAAATTGGATTCTTTTCATCTGGCACTTTCTCTCCTCCAACAAGTCCTAGATCTCCCTGAGGAATCTCGTCTTTGTAACTATCGATAAGATACTTCACAACATTCTTTACTTCGTTTTCAGAAATGTATGGAGACTGGATTCGAACAGGTTCTGGAGCATCTTGAGAAGAGAAGAGCATATCTCCTTGTCCCACAAGCTTCTCAGCGCCTGCTTTGTCGATAATTGTTCGTGAATCAATCTGAGATTGAACCTTGAGAGCAATACGAGTAGGGATGTTTGCCTTGATGAGTCCTGTGATGACGTTTACGGACGGTCGTTGAGTTGAAAGGATGAGGTGAATACCAACGGCTCGTGACATCTGCGCGAGTCGAACGATCGATGCCTCGAGTTCTCGGGGGAATGCTTGCATGAGGTCGGCGAGCTCATCGATAACGATTACTATATATGGCATTGTCTCAGGAAGATCTTCCGCGTCTTTGTTTTTCTTGAGCGCAGGTTCCAAAATATTCTTGTGGTATGAACTAATGTCTCGAACAGAGTGTCCTTCGAGTGTGTCATATCGTCTATCCATTTCTTTGGCTGCCCATTTGAGTGCAAGGATTGTTTTCTTCGCATCTGTAATTACAGGAGTGAGGAGGTGAGGGATCTTGTTGTAGAGGGTGAGCTCAACTCGTTTTGCATCCACCATGATGAACTTCAAAAGATCCGGACCGTTTCGATAGAGGAGTGAGGTGAGGATTGCGTGTACTGTCACTGACTTCCCAGATCCGGTAGTACCTGCGATAAGTAGGTGAGGCATCTTTGCGAGGTCGTAGAATACAGCGTCACCCGACACGTTTTTACCAATTGAAGTGAGAAGTGGTTTCGGAGAATTTTTGTACGCTGATTCGTTAAGAAGTGAACCAAGTCCAACGACTGTTTTAGATGAGTTCGGCACTTCGATACCAACGAGGGATTTCCCAGGGATCGGCGCTTCAACACGAATGGTAGGTGCGGCGAGTGCAAGAGCGAGGTTGTCTTGGAGGCTTACAATTTTTGAAAGTCTGACACCTTCTGCGGGCTTCATTGCATAACGTGAAACTGTTGGTCCGATAGTGATCTCATCCATTTCAACATCGATACCGAAGTTCTGAAGAGTTCGCTTGATGAGGTTTGCGTTTGCTTTCACATCTCCAACACCTGGCTTTCCTTTATCCATTTCAAGAAGTGAAAGTGGGGGAGGAACATAGGCCTTTGAAAAAGTGTGTGCTCGAAGTCCTCCGAGATCGAATTCTGCAACCTCTTCCTTCTTTTCTTTTTTTGCAAAAATGCCTCCAATGTTTGTTTTTGGTTCTTCAGAAGTTTCCGGGAGTTTTTCTTTTTGCTTCTTCTCTTCAATTGCGACAGATTTTTCGACGGCAGTATCGACATCGCTCGTGTCGTTTTCGTCAATCTCTTTTTTATTTAATCGTCTCCAGAATAGTATCCATGATGATTGAAGATGTGTTTCGAAGATGACGAGAAGTGAAATGACGATGAGTCCAAAAAGTAAAATGACCGAAAGATTTACGTCAAAAAGCTCGATCAAGGGTTTGACCATTATCTGTCCAACGGCTCCTCCAGAAGTTGCACTCGCGATCTCTATAATGCCTAAGCTCGAGAAAAAGAAAACGAGTCCAAAGATAATCTTTGTGATCGAAAATCTCTGCGCCAAAGTTTTAAGAAATGACACCCCGAGCATTGCAAAAAGAAGTGGGATGAGGAAGTATCCAATACCAAATAGTTTTGAGAAAAATTCATAGACATTTATACCAACGAGCCCCGCCTTGCCGACAGACGCAAGGATGAAGAGAAGTGCGACGAGGAAGAAAACGATCGACAGAATACTCTGCATAGTTTCATCTTTTACTACTTTCTTCTGATTCATTTCTGGAAGCTTTTTTGTGCGAAGCTTATCTCCATTTTTGTCTCGGCTACGCCGAGGTTCATCGATATTATTTTTAGCCATTTTGTTTTAAATTTATTTAGTTTCTTTTGAGAGCCCATTCAAAATTAAGCGTCGTGAAAACAAAATTACTTGAGTATCCGAAACTCAAAATTTTGGTAAAAAACCAAGTTTCGTCGGTCGGCTTAGCTCGGCTAAACCTTCCTCCTTATCCTTTGTTTTTTCCTCAAAATTTTAAGCTTCGTATTACTCATTAATTGTTGAATGAGCTCTCTAAATTATATCATATAAATTTCGAAGAAATTTATATGTATTTTCTCCTCCCATTTGGACAAAGGGGAGGTTGGGAGGGGTTTGATATTTTGGCGAAATCATATTTATCTTTCTAAAACATTGCGGAGTCGTTTTGAGTCGAGCATAGTAATTTCAAAGCCTTGAAATACACGTGTTTTAGAAAGATAAATATGTAGATCGCCCTTTGACTTTTGTCCCTGTCTTATATATCATTGTCCTCAACAAAGAACTCGTAAAGGACTATTAAAAACTATAAAAGACATATGGAAAATAACGATAATAAAAAAGA
>JAZKAJ010000026.1:0-10505 GCA_040389185.1 Patescibacteria group bacterium | reverse complement strand
CTTGATGTTTCACTTCAAAGGTCGGAAGATGAAAACAATGGAGAAGCAAATAAGTAATAATTATTAAAAAATAAAAAACTACTATGATAAATAAAAGAAAAGAATCAAAAAAGTTTGACTACATTGCTCTCCAGGTTGCATCTCCGGAAAGAATTCGAGAATGGTCTTTTGGTGAAGTCACAAAGCCAGAGACAATGAACTACAGAACACAGCGATCAGAAAAAGCTGGACTCTTCGATGAAAAGATATTCGGACCAGATCGAGACTATGAGTGTTACTGTGGAAAATACAAAGGAATAAGGTACAAGGGAATTGTTTGTGAAAAATGTGGAGTTGAAATCACACGATCAATCGTAAGACGAGAACGAATGGGACACATCGAACTTTCAACGCCTGTTGCTCACATTTGGTTCCTTAGAAATATTCCATCAAGAATCTCTCTTGTTATGGGTATTCCATCTGCAGAAGTTGAGAAGGTTGTTTACTTTGCAGGATATCTCATTACAAAAGTAAATGAAGATGAAAAGGAACGGGTGCTTCGAGATCTCGATTCAGAATTCAAAGCAAAAATAAAATCTGTTACTGATGACAAAACAAAGGATGCTATCAAAGATCTTCTTGTCTCTACAAAAATAGAAATCGACAGTATGAAAGTGGGTAAGGTATTGGACGAAGTTCATTATCACAAGTACGCACTCAAATACGGAACAATCTTCGAAGCATCTATCGGTGCAGAAGCTGTTTATAATATTTTCAAAAATCTTAATATCAAAAAGATCGTTGATGAGCTTGAAGTTCAGGTAGACAAGGCAAACACTCAAGACAGAGAAAGAATCAACAAGAGACTTGCAGTTTTGAAGAATATGCTCGCATCAAACATTCGACCTGAATGGATGTTCATCACAGCTCTTCCTGTTATCCCTGCAGCACTGCGACCTATGGTTGCTTTGGACGGTGGGCGACACGCAACAACAGATGTGAACGACCTTTATAGGCGGGTGATCAACAGAAATAACCGACTCAAAAAACTCAAAGAAATCCACGCGCCAGAAGTAATTCTACGAAACGAAAAGCGAATTCTTCAGGAAGCGGTAGACGCACTTATCGACAGTTCACAGCGACACGGAAACGCGGCTTATGCTGGAGCGGGCGCAGCATCACGACGAGTTTTGAAATCTCTTTCAGATAACCTAAAGGGTAAAAGAGGACTCTTCCGACAGAACCTTCTTGGAAAGCGAGTAGACTACTCAGGACGATCTGTAATCGTTGTTGGACCAGAACTCAATCTTGATCAGTGTGGTCTCCCAAAGAATATGGCTCTCGAAATGTTTAGACCTTTCGTTATCTCAGAAATTCTCAAACAAGAGCTTGCTTATAACATCCGAGGCGCATCACGACTTATCGAAGAAGGTATTCCAGAAGTGTGGGCAATCCTCGAAGATGTAATCAAGGATAAGTATGTACTTCTAAACCGAGCACCAACTCTACACCGACTTGGTATTCAGGCTTTCCGACCAGTACTTATTGAAGGATCAGCGATCCGAGTTCATCCGCTCGTATGTACAGCGTTCAACGCCGACTTCGATGGAGATACAATGGCGGTTCATATTCCTCTTTCACTTGAAGCTCAGCTTGAAGCAAAGAATATCATGGCCGCAGATAAGAACATTCTAAAACCTGGATCAGGAAACCTAATTGCATCAGTGGACAAACAAGATATTGTTTTGGGTTGTTTCTGGATGACACAAATTGTAGAAGGTGAAAAAGGTGAAGGGAAACTTTTTGAATCATTCACATCTGCAATAGCAGCACTCAACTTCGAAGAAATTGCTTATCAGGCAAAAATCGTTGTAATCGCACCAGAAGGTGAGAAGTACAAGGAATATGCAGGGAAGCATTTCGAAACTACTGTTGGACGAATTCTCTTCAACGAACTTCTCCCGGCAGACTATCCATTCGTAAACAAAGAAACTGACAAGAAGACAATGGCGGGAGTGATGAACGATCTTATGATCCGATACGGAGTAGATAATCTAGCCAAAACACTCGACAAAGTAAAAGCATTCGGATTCAAATATGTAACAACATCTGGAGTAACATTCGGTATTGATGACGTGAAGGTTCCAGAAGGAAAGAAAGCTGTTGTCGCAGAAGCGATGATCAATTCTGGAGTTGTAAACGAACAATATAACGAAGGTCTCCTTTCAGAAGAAGAGCGAACTCGAAAGAACATTGAGATCTGGCACGGAGTAAAGAGCAAGGTTGAAAAATTGGTTGTTGAAAATCTCGATAAAAAGGGATCAGTATACAGCATGCTTAAATCTGGAGCTCGAGGTAGTGCTGCTCAGATCACTCAGATGGCAGGTATGAAAGGACTTATTCAAAACGCGTCCGGAGAAACTATCGAGCTTCCTATCATGTCATCAACAAAAGAAGGATTTAACCCAATTGAATATTTCATTAACACTCACGGTTCACGAAAGGGTCTCGCCGATACAGCTTTGAACACTGCGAAAGCAGGATACCTCACACGAAGACTTTTCGTTGCAGCTCAGGATGTTCTCATTTCAGAAATTGATTGTGGAACAAAAGAAGGCATTACGCTTCGAAAAGAAACAGCTTCAGGTATTGAAGCTCCGATCTCAAAGGGTATCAAAGGACGAGTGCTTTTGGTTGATGTAAAAGATTCAACTGGGAATGTATTGTTCGAGAAAGGTCATCTTCTCTCAGGTCTTGATGCCGAAAAAGTAGAGAAGGCTGGAGTTGAAGAAGTAATTGTTCGATCACCTCTTACATGTAAAACACATGAAGGTATTTGTTCACTTTGTTACGGTATGGATCTTGGAAAGAACAAGCAAGTGGATCTTGGAGAAGCGGTAGGAACTGTAGCTGCCCAAGCGATTGGAGAGCCAGGTACACAGCTTACGATGCGTACATTCCACGGAGGAGGTGCTGCGTCAGTTGGAGGAGACATCACTCAGGGTCTACCTCGAGTGGAAGAAGTGTTTGAAAAACGACGACCAAAGACTCCAGCAATTGTTGCATATGCTGATGGAATTGTGACTGATATTCATGACGACGGAAAAGAAAAGATCATCACAGTTACTGCAGACTTGGGAGAAAAATCAAAATCTAAAAAAGAGAATGGTCAGTACACAGTTCCACGAATTCGAGTTCCTCTTGTAAAAGTGGGAGATGTAGTAAAGAAGGGAGACATTATTACTGACGGATCTGCCGATATTGATGAACTCTTCAAAAACGCAGGAAAGAATATTGCAGAAGATTACATCATTGGAGAAATCAAGAAACTATACGAACTTCAAGGAGAGCCTGTTTCAAGAAAGCATATTGAAATCATCGTTCGACAGATGTTCTCAAGAGTGAAGATAAAGTCTATCGGTGGAACTGCACTCGTTGTTGGGGAAACTGTAGAATACTCACAGCTCACAGAAGAAAATGATAAAGCAAAAGCGCAAGGTGGGGAAGAGGCAAAAGCAGAACCGGTTGTACTTGGTATCTCAGATGTATCACAGACTCGAAACAGTTTCCTTTCTGCTGCATCATTCCAGTACACAACTCGAGTGCTTATCCAGGCATCAGTAGAAGGATCAAAGGATAGACTCAAAGGACTAATGGAAAACGTTATCCTTGGACGACTCATCCCAGCGGGATCAGGATTCGCAGGAAGTGAGAAATCAAAAATGATCGAAGACTTGAAGGCGACATTTACTGACGAAACGTTTGTAGAATAGGGTAAATGAGAGGCGGAAAATTCTGAAGGAATTTTCCGCCTCTTTACCCGTGGTGACTAATGGGACTTGATTACTTGATACTTGTAACTTGTAAACTTAAATAATGTCCACAACTGTTCAAAAGATAAAAGAGCGACTTAGCATCATTGATGTTATAGCTTCTTATATCGATGTCGAAAAATCAGGAGGTAATTTTAAAGCGAAGTGTCCTTTCCATAATGAAAAGACGCCTTCTTTTTATATTTCTCCCGAGAGGCAGAGCTACTATTGTTTTGGATGTGCGGTCAAAGGTGATATCTTCACATTCGTTCAAGAATTCGAAGGGGTTGATTTTGTCACGTCACTTAAAATGCTTGCTGATAGAGCAGGGGTTGTTATAGAAAAGTTTGAAAAAAATGAAGTTCAAAGTAATGGAAATCTTTATGATATTTTGGAAGAGGTAACAAAGTTCTTTCAGAATAATCTAAAGAATAATCCTGAAGCGCTCCTTTACATAAAAAAAAGAAATCTCTCAATCGAGAGTCTTCGGACTTGGAGATTGGGACTCGCTCTTAATGACTGGAGAAGTCTTAAAGAACATCTCACACATCTAGGGTATTCACACAAAGAAATGATGGATGCGGGACTCATCAAAGAAAACGAAAAAGGCGAGAGCTATGACAGATTCCGTGATCGAATTATGTTTCCGATCTTCGATACTGCAGGAAGAACGATCGCATTCTCAGGACGAATCATTCATCCAAAGGATGAGGAGGCTAAATATTTGAATAGTCCAGACACAGAACTTTTCGACAAATCCAAAACACTTTATGGATACAATATTGCAAAAACTGCAATTCGACTTAATCAATCTGTGATTTTGGTTGAGGGTCAGATGGATTTGCTGATGTCACATCAAGCGGGGCTTAAAAACACTGTTGCATCATCAGGGACCGCACTTACGGCACAACACCTCGAGATCCTTCGAAGATTAACGGATACTTTGATCATTGCCTATGATGCAGACAATGCAGGACGAAGTGCTACGGTTCGTGCGTGGAAGCTTGCTCTCGTGGCAGGATTTACAGTCAAGGTTGCATTCTTGCCAGACGGACTTGATCCAGCAGATGCGGTAGCTAAAGACCCTGAGATTTGGAAAGTGGCAGTTAAAGACTCGCAGAACATCATTGATTATTTCCTCGAAAACATGAAAGGTGAGAGTGATCGTGCCGTTTCCGACAAAACACTGAAAGAAAAGGTGCTACCACTCGTCAAATCAATACAGAGTGCTATTGATCGGTCACGATTTTTGCAAAAGGCGAGTTTTATTTCTGGTGTGTCTGAAGGAGCACTTATCGAAGAATTAGGTAGAATCAAAGATGAAGACTTTGGAGCGCGAGAGATCATATTGCCAAACAAAGGTGCTCATAGCAATATTCCAAGCGCGATAGGGTATTATCTCTATCTTGCATCAAAAGGAAGTCCTGAGCTAGATAATTTTAAAATAAAACTTTTGGAAATTGAGAAAAACTTTGAAGAGAGAATTCCAAAAGAAGAGTCGGAAAAAGGGAAAGTCTTGTTTGAGGTGGAATTGCAGTACGGAGAAGGTTCAAATCAGAAAGCTATCATGAATGAACTCCTCCGTCATTTTGAAGAAGAGATACTGAGAGACGATTTTGCAAAAACAATGGAGAACTTAAAAAAGCTTGAAGCTCACCATGATATAAATGCAATAAATAGTGAGCTCGGTCGGACCAAAGATATCTCACAGAAGTTGTCAGGATTAGCAAAAAAATACTCATCAACATAAAATTTCAAAAATTACTAGATAATAATTTATTTATGAAGAAAAAACCAATTAAAAAAGTGTCAAAATCAAAACCAAAAGCCAAGAAACCTGTGAAGAAGGTAGTCAAAAAAGTTGCAAAGAAGATTGTTAAAAAAGCGGTAAAAAAGGTGATGCCAAAAAAGCCTGTAAAAGCGGCGGCTCCTAAAGCTCCATCAAAAAATACTCTTGCAAAGAAAGAAGATTTGAATAAAAAGCTCGACCTACTTCTCGCAAAAGGGCGAACACGAGGCTTTGTGACATATGATGATATTTTGAAGGATTTTCCAAACATTGAAGATGATATTACTTTTCTTGATACTATCTACGAAAAGTTCTCAACTTCTGGAGTAGATATTCTCGAAGGGGGAGGGCTTCTTGAAGTTCATACAGACGAAGATGCATTCCTCAAAAAATATGCAGGAGGCAAAGGAGAAGGCCATGACTCAATTCAAATGTATTTGAAAGAAATTGGTCAGTACCCACTCATTCATGCGGGTGAAGAAAAGGGACTCGCACAAAGAATCCAAGAAGGCGACGAAGAGGCAAAAAACCTTCTTGCAAAAGCAAACCTTCGACTTGTGGTTTCTATCGCAAAGAAATATGTTGGACGATCGGCAGACCTTACACTTTTGGACCTTATTCAAGAAGGAAACTTAGGACTCTTCAAGGCTGTAGATAAATTCGATTGGACAAAAGGGTATAAATTTTCAACATATGCGACATGGTGGATTAGACAGTCTATTACTCGAGCACTCGCAGACCAGTCTCGCACGATCCGAGTGCCAGTACACATGGTTGAAACAATCGCAAAATACAAGCAGGTAGTACGACGACTTTCACAAGACTTGGGACGAGATCCAATGCCTGACGAGATCGCAGTTGAGATGGGGCTTGATGTAGACAAGGTATATCAGATCGAAAAGATCGACCAGGCAACAGTATCGCTCGACACTCCTGTAGGAGATGATGGGGATGATAAGACAACATTCGGAGACTTTATCGCAGATGAAAAGATTCCTTCTCCTGATCAAGATACTTCACAAAAAATTCTTGGAGACCAGGTACGAGAAATCCTAAATGATCTTTCAGAAAAAGAGCGACGAATTCTCGAAATGCGACATGGTCTTATGGATGGTATTCAGCACACGCTCGAAGAAGTAGGGAAGACCTTCGGAGTAACGCGAGAACGAATTCGACAGATCGAAGCGAAGGCGCTCGACAAGATTCGAGGGCACGAAAAAGTTTCTCGCTTAAGAAATTATTAATGAGAAGGCTTGCCCGAGCACTAAGATTTGTACCCAAATTTTAGTGCCGGGTGAGTAGGCTTAGAAACTATTAGGAATAAGTATAAAGTATAGGTATTAAGTATTATGTATAAATGCATCGCAACCAAAGATTGCGATGCATTTTGTATTTCTTCCCCTCTTTGGATAAAGAGGGGACTGAGGGGTGTTTGATTATTATTGATGAAGCATTGTTAAAACATTAAGAAAGTGCTATAAATCACAAATAATTGCACTTTAAAACACTTAACAACAAATCTATTGCTATGAGTATTATTCTTGAAACTAGCGATTGTATCGCTTTTCGTATTCCGGTTAATCGTAATTGCACATGGGAAGAAACTATACTTTCTACACGTCATTCTTTTGACCGTAGTCCTTATGGTCCATCTCCAGAAAATGTCTCGGCTTACAAAAGGGTCATAGATCAGATGCCTAGAGGTGGAAACGCAGAGACCGAGGTAGTTTTCTTTCGAGCTGAAGAGGATCATTTCTGTTCTTGGGGGCTAAGATATGTTACTCACACAGGTATTGATGCAGCATACAAAAAACTTGGTTTGATACCGGCCGACGGATATTCGTTATGCGCAGTTAATGCACACTATCCCGATTTCTCTAAAGATAAAACAAATCATACCTATTGGAGAATTGGAGGTACTCGGTATTCTCTCTCATTCTCTAAGGAGAAATATTGCATTAGTCGTTGCCCAACCGGCGGTCTTCTAAGAGCTTATCGCAATTGGTTTGCTGGCATTCGTGTGTAACTTTTTGGATCTATTTTCTCGGCGTCGTCTCGATTCATTTCGGACGGCGCTATTTTTTATAATAAAATATGTCTAAATATATTCTTTTGGTATAATGTTTCCATGACATCTATTACTAATTTCGATCAGAAATATAAAGGCCTAAACAAAGGCCAAAAGGAGGCTGTAGATACGATCTACGGACCTTTGATGGTGATCGCTGGGCCTGGAACAGGAAAGACTACGGTCTTAACACTTCGTATTGCAAACATCCTAAAGATTGGAAATGCAAAGCCTGATGAGGTCTTGGCACTTACATTCACAGAATCAGGTGCACGAGCGATGCGAGAGAAACTTCGAGAGCTCATAGGGGATACGAGTTTCCAGGTAAATATTTTTACATTCCATGGTTTTGCAAACTACATCCGTGGACTCTATCCCGAAAATTTCAAAAAGATTGGTGAACGGATTCCTGCAAGCGATGCAGACAAGATCGAAGTGATCGAATACATTCTTTCGAAAAAAAGTTTTAGAGAACTTCGAGTTTCTGATTTTGGAGTAACTATTTCAAAAATATCGGGACGAATCTCTGATCTTAAAAGGGAGCTTATTGATAGTCTTGAGCTCAAGAAAATTTTGGATAAAAACGAGCATAAAGAAAGACTCGATGAATTCGCAGTTTTGTACGAAGAATATGAAAAGGAGCTTGAGAAGCGAAAGCTTTATGACTTTGATGATGCGATACTTGAACTCATTAAGGCGCTCAAAGAAAACTCAGTGATGCGGTCAGAAGTGCGCGAGAGATTCCAATTTGTTCTAGCGGACGAACACCAAGATGCCAACGGTTCACAAAACGAAATCTTAAAATTATTTAAAGATGATAAAGAAATCGATCCTCCAAATATTTTTGTGGTGGGGGATGATAAACAATCCATCTTTAGATTCCAAGGCGCATCGCTTGAACACTTCTATAATTTTGCAGATGAATTCAAAGGTGCTAAGAAGATTACTCTCGAACAGAACTACCGTTCTCAGAAGACAATTCTCGAGGGAAGTCATAGTCTCATTTCTCATGATGGGAGAAGTCATCAAAAACTTTCTGCTAACGTACCACATCCTGAGAAAGAAATTGAGGTTGTGGAATATCCTGAATACGAGAACGAACTTGCAGCTACTGCAAAGCACATAAAGGCTCTCAAAGGCTCTGTAGCAGTCATTACACGACACAATCAGACACTTCATGACCTTGCACCATTTCTTGATGCAGAAGGGGTAAGCTATCGAATTGCAGGCGAAAGATCTCTCTTTGAAAGCTTTGAATATCGAAAGCTTCTCTCGCTTTTTGAGGCACTTGTTAATCCTTATCAAGGCAATCTTCTTGAAGCTCTCTATATGGGATATTTCTCAAAACCAATTACAGATGTCTTGAAGCTTGCAGGAGATGCAAGAAAAGAAAGGGTTGATGCTGCGGAACTAATCTTGAAAAATGATGATGGAATAATAAAAGAATTTATAACGAAAGCCAAGAAAACAGAACTTACTGAGATGCTCAAAGAGATCCGAGAAGAAATGTATGGGAATGCTTCACAAGAATCATTTGAAGTATTTCGATCGGTCTTTGATGAAGCTCGAAAGCTTGTGGTCAAAAAGAGGGCGGCAAAACTTGAGGATCTTGTCACACACTTAAATTTTCTAGAGAAGCATCGTCTCGCAACTCTGTCAGAATCAATCGAAAAGAAAGCGACAGTTGAACTGCTCTCTGTTCATAGATCAAAAGGGCTTGAATATGATCATGTATACATCCTTGATGTGACTGCAAAGAAATTTGGAGGCTCAGGTAAGCGAGGAGATCTCCTTGCGATCCCGGGAATTGGTATTGATTCTGAGCTCGAGGAAGAGAGAAGGCTTCTCTATGTAGCGATCACGCGTGCGCGAGAATGTGTCACGATCTCATATTCATTAAGTGATGCCAAGGGTGGTGAATCTGCTCCCGCAGAACTTCTCGTAGAGATCGATCCTGAATTTGTGACTCGAAAGGAGGGTGAACTATACAAAACCGATCTTCTAAAGACAATTAGAATTCCAAAACAAGAAAAAATAAAAATATTTAGAGATGTATTTCTTGAGAGAACTTTTTCTGTTTCTGCTTTGAATAACTTTTTGGATTGTCCGTGGAAATATTTCTTCAGAAATCTCCTCCTTATTCCTGATGCTCCAGAATTCCATACGAATCTTGGAAATGCTTGTCACAATGCACTCAAACTATTTCACCAGAATCCAGAGCGAACAGATCTTCAAGATGTGATAGAGAGAAGTGTTTTGGCTGAACCGTTTTCAGAAAGCGAACTTCCGCTCGCACTTGAAAAGGCAAATGAATATATAAAAGCATATAAAGTAGCGTTCATACCTTTTGCTGAGAATGAAAAAGCTCATATTGAAAAAGGCTTTTCATTTGTGTACAAAACAAAAGTTTTTGAGGTGCCAATCACGGGGAAGATTGATCTTGCGAGGGAAGTTGATGGGATGTTTAAGGTAATCGACTTTAAGACCAAGAAACGAATGACAGCAAATGCTATCAAAGGACTTACAAAATCTGATACAGGAAATGAATGGAGACAGCTTAGGTTTTATAAATTCCTTATCGAAAACTCTCTTCCTCAATCAATCGTTGGATCAGGAACACTGACATTCCTTGTGCCTGATGATAGTGGCAAGATGCTCTCAGAAAGTTTTGCACTTACCGAGACTGATAAAAAGGAAATAGAGAATATTCTTGATGAGACGCTTCAATCAATCTATTCGTTTGAATTCTTAGATAAGAAATGCGATGACAAGGAATGTGGGTATTGTGCATTAAGTAGAACCATAGAACTATAGAAAGTATCCAATAACAAGTAGACAAGTATTCAATAAAATACAA
>JAZKAJ010000025.1:0-30377 GCA_040389185.1 Patescibacteria group bacterium | reverse complement strand
TCAGACGTCCAACGTCTGAGTTTTTCATTTTTTGTGCCGAGAGAGGAAAGTGTCAGTACACTTTCCGTCCAGATTCGAACGCCGGAGCCATGTTTTGCGAGCTCGCAAAACAGGCGAGGCGGTGACCAGACAAATTATGCAGGTAGCATAATTTAGTCGAGGTCGAAATTCTGGCTCTCGGCACCCAATAAAAAAACTACGCCCCAGGGCGCAGTTTTGAATTTGTCTTCCTACTTAAATATCCTCCTTGCCGCCAGTACTCCAGCTCCTAGAAAGAGCATGAGAAGCGATTGGCTAATGTCATTTATTTTTGCTCGATCTCTGGCTTCCGCAATGCCCTGAAGACAATTTTCTTTCTGTAGATCCTGCTGTTTTTGAGCGTCAGCTTTTTCTTCTGGTGTTTGTTTTACAATTTTGCCAGTAGAGTCATAAATAGGATAGGTAATACTGTAGTTAGCTATACAATCACCCTCACGGCCATAATAAGGTGCTGGTGCGTATGATGTTGATTGAAAGAATGGAAAAGCGGGATATACGCCTTCTTGTGGATATTTATCAAAAGCAAACAAATTAATACTTGTTCTTGCGATACCATATACTCCTGCAAGAAGAAGTATTACACCAATAAATATCATCCACTGATTTTGTTTTTTATTTTGTTCCATATTAATTTATTTTTAAGCTTTTAATAATTGTGTCAAACATATCAAATTCTGGTTTATAGGTACCGATATCTAACTGCTTTTTATCACCATTTACAACAATGAGAGAAAATCTATACTTGGTTTCATTTTTAAATGTTGTGTACTCTACCTTATAACCATTACTTGGGACCACGTCAACATACTTGTAAAAAATGTTACCGTTTATCGTCACTTTATTGTATTTGTCGGGATATGTTGTTGCGAGTTCTTTCAGAGCGTCATCATTACCTTTGGTTACATAAAAACTGACATAACCCCCTATACCTCCGTTTATTGCCAAGCTATTAAAGCTGTAGGTTTTTGATTCCTGGTCTTTTGTGCTTGGTGCTGGATTCTTTGGCAGTCTAAAATCTGCAGGATATGAAAACTCAAAAGGGAAGAATTGACCTTTGTATGTCAGTGTAGCTGGAGCAGCTGATCCTGCGGTGCTTGTTGTTGTGACTGCTGGCGGTACTGTAGGGTTTTGTTGTGCTGGAGTAGTCGAACTACCTATCATTTCCGGTGCTGTATTTTGTGACCCCATATCTGAATCATTGTTTTGTTCAAGGGTTAAAACATCAGCTGATTTATTTTGAAAAATAGTATATACAGCGATCACGAGGAGTAGTACAAGTACTGATCCGACGATCATTTTTGTTTGGTTTTTCATTATTTAGGTATTTACTTATATTGATTTAACTCGTATCTTTGCTTGTCGTCCTTTGTCTATCTTTGGAAGTTTGAGCGTGAGCATTCCCTTATCTTCAAATGCTTCAGCTTTTTCAATATCGACTTCTTGAGGAAGAAGAATTGTTCGTGCGAATCCACCCCAATAAAGTTCTTTATGAAAATAGTCTCCATCGTCAATGTTACTTTCTGATACTCGACTGCCTTTGATCGATACCATGTCTCGCGAAAGTGAGATATCGAGATCCTCCTTTTTAACTCCTGCAATAATTGCTTTAATAATGATGTTTGTTGTAGTCTCGTATACATCAACTGAAAGCTCACCGTCAGCGTCATCATCATCTTTCCAACTGAGTTTTGGGCTTTCAGTCTCCACTTCTGAATCAAAAAGTTCCGTATCTTTTTCTTCGGGAGAAAGCGCTCCCTTTAGCCGTTTGAAAAATCCTTTTTCTTTGCTCATTTTGATTATATTTTAATTTTTTTAATGTTCTTAATTTTCTCGAGTATAAATATTACTCCTATGAGTCCTAGCCACAACGCACAAAATACCCAGATCGTATGCTGTTCGCCTATTATTATAAAACTATTGAATGCTGTGTGCAATATTGTTGCGATAATAATTCCTACGATTGTTGCAATTTTTTGTACGGTTTTTGATTTGTAAAATACAAATCCTATTGCAATACCAATAGAGCCAGATGCAATGATGTGAAGAAGGGTCGCACCCACAAATCTAAAGGAGAGCGTCATTATACTTTTGCCTATCTCTCCATTTGCAAGAGGTTCAAAAAGAAACAAGATATTTTCTGCGGCTGCAAATCCAAGTGCACTCGTGACCATATAGATCATTGGATCTATCGCTTCGTCGACAAATCTAGTTTTCAAAGCTACGATGTTTGCACCTAAATATTTTAGCAATTCTTCAATGAAAGCCCAGATAAAAAATGAAAGTGTTGTGTATTCGAGCACATATATACTCACGCTTTTTTCGAGGAATCCTGCGACGAAGACAGAAAGCATTCCAAGAACAAAGGTGCCTACAATAAGTCGGCGAGGTTCGCGGTGTTTGGCTTCACGAAGCCAGAATTGGAGCCATAAGACTGCTGGAATGATACCACCAATAAAACTAAGTAGAACTGCGTATTTCATAGATAGTATCTAGTATATCGTATTTTGTATATAGTATGAAATACAAAAAAATGCACGACACCCTTTTGATGCCGTGCATTTTGCTATATACAATATACTACATACCAAATACTATTTTCCTGGCCACTTTTGTACCATGAGCATCGAACCGTCTGTTTTAATGGTTTGCCAAATCTCTTCTGTTACAAAGGGCATAAAAGGGTGCAGGATTTTGAGCATGTTTTCGAGTGTATGGAGAAGGAATTGAATTCGCGATGTCTTTTCTTCATCTGTCCCATCTTTAAATATTGTTTTACTTTCTTCAAGAATTACATCTGCGAGGTTACTCCAGATATAATGATAGATTTTTTCTGCAACGATATGAATCTTGTATTCTTCAAGCTCTGCTGTAATTGTCTTTATAAATTCTTGCTGCTCTTTGATGAGTTCAAGATCCTTTGGGGTAGGGGTGCAGAATTTATAATCAATTTCAGTTTTGAGTTCATCTTTTGATGTCAAGATAAATCGAGTGATGTTCCAGAGTTTGTTTCCAAAATTTCTATACCCCTTAATCTTGTCATCTGAAAGTGAGAGATCTGTTCCCGGAGTGTTTCCTACAACTAGTCCGATACGGAGCGCGTCGGCACTATATTTTTCGATGAGTTCGACAGGACTTATAACATTACCTTTTGATTTTGACATCTTTTGACCTTTGGCATCGTTTACCATTCCGTGAAGGTATACCTTTTCAAATGGTACTTGGTTTTTAAGATAGAGTGAAAAGATAACCATTCTTGGAATCCACTTGAATATCAAATCCCGTCCCGTTTCCATTACTTGTGTTGGATGATAGATATTGAGGTCTTTTGTTTCTGGATATCCAAGTGCTAAAAGCGGCCACTGACCAGAAGAGAACCAGGTGTCGAATGTGTCAGTGTCTGTAACAAGATTTGTTTTACAATCAGGACATTCTATTACATTGTCAGTGTCTAAAAATCCTTTATTGCATTTGTCGCATACTTTTGCAGGAATAGGTATTCCCCAAACAATCTGTCGAGAGATGTTCCAGTCGATTGTATTTTCCATCCAGTACGTAAATATCTTTTCGAAGTTTTCAGGCATGAATGAGATTTCTTTCTTCTCAATTGCAGTGAGGGCCAATTTGCCTAAGGGTGCCATTTTAACAAACCATTGGTCTTTTACCTGAGGTTCAATCTGTGTCTCGCATTTGTAACAACATTTTATATTGTGAACATAGTTTTCATCTATCTTTGCGAGAAGTCCTTTTGATTTAAGTTTTTCAACAATGAGTGGTCGAGCTTTGCTGATATGGAGCCCTGCAAATTCTCCAGCAATAGGGAGGAGCTTACCTTTCCAGTCAATCACTTGTTCCATATCGAGATTGTGTCGTTTTGCAATATCAAAGTCTACAGCATCGTGCCATGGGGTAATAGTCATTACTCCAGTACCAAATTCCATGTCGACAGACTCATCTTTGATGACTGTGGCAGTAATTGGACCGTTAATCCATTCAAGATCAATCTTTTGTCCGTGTTTGAATTCTTCATATCGTGTATCTTCTGGGTGCATTACTACATATTTGTCTCCAAACTTTGTTTCTGGTCGAGAAGTGGCAATAGTGAATGGTCCATATTTGAAATAATAGAAAGCTTCTTTCTTTTCTTTGAATTCCGTTTCAACTTCTGAAAGGGAAGTCTGATGTTTTGCACACCAGTTTACAATTCGTTTGCCACGATAGATGAGATCGTCTTTGAACATCTTGCGGAAAGTTTCCTGTACAGTCTTTACTACATCAGTATCGAGAGTGAATTTCTCTCGTGACCAATCACAAGATGCACCGATTCGACGAACATCGTCTTCCATAAACTTTTTGTTTTCGATTGTAAAATCAAAAATTTCTTTGTAGAGATCCTTACTCTTCATTTCAAATCGTGAACGACCTTCTTTTTCGAGTTTCTTTTCATATACGATCTGTGTTTCAAATCCTGCATGGTCAGCACCTGGCACCCAGAGTGCTCTTTTACCTTGCATTCGAGCAAATCGGATGAATATGTCCTGAAGGGTGATAGTAAGTCCGTGTCCAGCATGTAGGCGACCGTTGGCGTTAGGTGGAGGCATGATAATTGTGTAAGGTTTTGCATCTTTGCCTGTCACACCTTTTTCTATGCAAACATCAGGATTGAAAAAACCGCTCTCTTCCCAGAGTTTGTAGATTCGACCCTCAGTTTCGGCAGGGCTGTACGGTTTTAGAAATTTATTATCCATTGAGGGCATTTTAGCAGGAAAATACTATATTTAAAAGGTCTAAAATACGAGCATTTACCCGCTCACTAAATTTGGATAGTATGAATTTTAAAATTTAGTGTTCGGGTTTTAATTGATTTTTTTCAAAAAAATGGGTATAAAGAGTGCATGAGAAAATGTCCTTTAATCCGCATGTCTAAACTGCGTGTAGGGGATATATTTTTATTCACACCTATCGCAGCAAAGCTGTATCTAGAGCATCATCCTGGAGCCCCAGTGAAAAGTATTGTGTTTCTTATTGCGCGAGTTATGCACGAAAATAGCACTTTTTTTTATGGCGGCAAAGATTATGAGATTGTGCGGTATGCTTGTCTCTATAATTACAAGGTGAAATTACTTTGGCGTGGTGGTCTAATTTATTAGGCCACTTTTTTTATTTAGAACCTCAAATGTCCTTCAGCTCTAATATTTTTTTGACTCACTATCTTTTTCTTTTTGTATACATTTAGATATCCTGCTATTGCGATCATAATCGCGTTATCAGTTGAGAGTGCTTTGTCAGGAATATGGAGATCGATTCCTATTTCATTTGCCATTGTTTGAAGATTACTCCTCAAGTGCTTGTTAGCACTTACACCACCTCCAACGATGAGTGCTTTGACTTTGAAATGTTCTATAGCTTTTTTGGTTTTGTGGATGAGCACTTCAACACACGCATCTTCAAATTCTTTTGCAATCTCTGTTTTAATTTCATTGGTCATTTCCGGAATATCTCGAACCATATAAAGCACAGCGGTTTTGAGTCCTGAAAATGAGAAATCAAAATCTTTTGTGTGCATCATTGGGCGAGGAAGTTTTATTTCTATGCTTTTATTTTCTTTGTTTCGAATTGTTTCTGCGAGTGCTGAAATCTGTGGTCCGCCAGGGTATGGAAGCCCTAATATTCGTGCAGCTTTGTCGAAAGCTTCACCAACAGCATCATCTTTTGTCTGGCCCACTACTTTATATTTACCCCAATCTTTGACGAGTACGAGCTCTGTGTGCCCACCACTCACAAGAAGCGAGAGAGCGGGGAATAGAACCTGTGTTGCATTTAGTTTTTTACTTTTTACTTTTGACTTTTGACTTCCGTTTTGTGGCAACAAAATGGATGCTATGTGCCCCTCCATATGATTCACTCCAATCATTGGAATACCCCAAAGTTCACTCAATGCTTTAGCAAAACTAATACCCACCCAAAGTGCTGGTTCGAGTCCAGGGCCTTTTGTAACGGCAATGAGATCAATTTTTGGAGCCTTAATGTTGAAAATGTGATTTGTCATATGTTCAAGAAGTTCTGGTTCTCGAACAAGGATTTCTTTGAGTTTGTTTAGTTTGCTTTCGTCTTTTGACTTTAAGACTTTAAGACTTTTAGACTCTTTAAGTACTTTAATGAGTAAGGGAATCGAATTCTTTTGGTGTTCTCTTCGGGCAAGATTAGGGAAGACGCCTCCGTATTCTTCGTGGAGTTTTGCTTGTGATGCGAGTGCATCGCCCAAGACCTCTATTTTGTTTTTTGAAATAGAGAGGAGGGAGATGGCTGTTTCGTCGCAAGAAGTTTCTATAGATAAGATTCTCATACAATAGATAAGTTAAAAGAAAAGTAAAAGATTGGCACTTCGTGCCCCTGCAGATTTGTACTCAAATGTGCTTCGGGGTCGCAACTGGTTTCGATTGAGAGGATTTTCATTTTAGAGATTGTATTTATTTACTAACCATAGACTTATATAACCTCTATATTTTTCACGAGTATCATTATCGAGTAATGAAAATGCACCTATAATTTTTCGACAATTCTGAGACCCGCATTCGCACCTCATTCTCCAATCGCTGTCTTCTGTCATCGCATAGTCCCATGTTAGTTCTTCTCCTTTTTGTATGTCTTGCATGGCGACAATATCGAAAAAGTCTCTTGTTCCACAATTTGGTAAACATGAATGATTAATAAATCGGGCGAGACCTGCTGAGTCGCGCCATTTGTGTTCCTCAAACTGAATGGCGTGATCGGCAATATCTTTCGGAAGTTTGTTGCAAGATTCTGCTTCGTATATTTCACCATCAAATGATGCTATGAGTTCGTCTTTTTTAATATCTCTTGATGCTATCAGACATTTGCCAAATTTACCTGTACCAAGAAGTGTTAAGTCAGATGTCATGTTCATGTTATTTTCTATATTGAGTATTGGTGATCACGGATTTCGCTTGGAAAAATTCTTTTGAAAAATTTACAGCCGCATCTTCATCATAATTGGAACAAGAAAATATATCTAAATATGCGGTGTTTGTCTTATTTGCAAAATGTCCCGAGAAAAGTGAAGTTTCAATGAGTTGTGTCATAGAGTATCCTGCAATTTCATCTCGTTCGCCAAAATGGACAACTGTGCACTCACCGAAAAGTTTTACATTAAGTAGATTTGCCAATTCAGATACGAATTGTTTTATTTTCTTTTCGCTACGGATATAGGTTGGATTACATTCGTATAGGTCAATTGATATGGATTTGCCCCAGTGATTCATAATAATTGTTTATTATTTTATGTAACTAGAGGGGAGATTCGAAACTTACAGTTTCAGTACACCTTTTGGCTAAAATTTTCTTAAAATCAATTTTAGGCTCAAAAGGTTTTCGCCTCCCCGCCGAAAAGTCTCCCAGACTTTTCTTAGGGTCAAAGCACTCGCTTCGCTCCTTTTTATGACCCCAAAGTATGGCTTTCCGAACTTTGGATTGAGAGAGATTATATCACAATGGCTATCAGAGATTTGGAGTTTACTGTCAAAAATTAGCTTGTTTTGTAATACCTGTTCCTTACAAGTTCACGATATTCACACATTCACAATCTGCAAACATTCATTTATTTTATCCGAAAGCTCTTTTGGATTAAACTTTCCTTGATTTTGTAATCTTAAAAGTGGTAATCCTGCATTTTTAAGCATCCTCTCCACTTCACCGTCTCGGTCTTTACGGTCTTGCCGTTCGTGAGTTCTATCATCAAGTTCTATAGCTAATTTGGGCGATATGTATGATTTGTCGCACAAAACAAAGTCCACAGATTTTTGGCTGATATGCCTAAAAGCCCCTTTCCAATTTTGACCTACCACCTTGTTATCTATAATTGATGGCAAATGAACTTGTGGAAAGATGTGATATTTTTCTCCTACAGCCAAAACAAGGGCATCATAGCACTCGTGCTCTGCCCGAGACATAAAGAAATTCTTTTGTTTGTAGAAATACTTTGGTTCTTTATTGTCTTTACTTCGCAAAATTTCAACAAGAAAAATTACAGCACCGACAACCAAGCAAAAAATAATTAGTTTAGCCATATCTTTAGATTTTATTGAGCGATATTAAAATTTTTCTTTATTTCAGCATAAATACTCCCAGAGAGTTCTCTTGTTCTGGCGATTATTTCATCTAAAGTTTGAGTGTTAAGGTCGTGGAAAGCGTTTGACGACATTAGTTTAAATTCTCCATTTTGTTCCACACTTACGCCGTGAGCTAGTATATTTCTATCCTCTACTGCTTTTTTAAATTTCTCTATCAATTCCTTATCTTCTATTAAATGCTTCGCCAGACCAACCTTAAATCCAAATGTTTTCTTGTCTAACAGTGCGTTAACTAAATCTTGGTTCGCTTTAAATAAGCCACCATTTAAACGAACCATCTCACCGAGAAGATAATCGGTGCTAGCCAATAAGGCAGAAGCGAGACCATATTTTTTCAACAGTTCCTCATCATTTTCAATAGGTAATTGGAACATACTTAAATAGTTGCTTTAATGTTTTTAAGTATTGTCTCTTTGTTTTCCTCGCTTTCTATCCACTCTGAATAACCAATTCTAAAAAATGTCCATCCTGCACTTTCTAACACGCATTGTCTTTGTATATCACTATCAACATAAATACCATAAGCTTCGTCTATGTGGTCTTTAAAGTGTGTTGGTCCATCACACTCAATCGCCAATTGCTTACCAGTGCTTGTGTTGGTTAGAACAAAATCAATTTTAAAACCACAACTCTCTACTTGGTTTTGAATTGTATATCCTTTGCCCACTTTCTTCTTAAGAAGGTTGTAAAACTCTTCTTCAAAATAACTATCAAATTTCTTGAGGGCTAGTTTTGAAGCTGACACTTCGCCATTGTCCCTTACATATTCCAGATATCTTTTTATCCAAATACCAGAAGGGATGTTCTCTATAGGCATACTCAAAATGCAATGGACCTGTAATTTAGCTCTAGAAAATGCCACATTCACTCTACCTGCATTAACATCCGCCCTTATATCTCCCGTTTCTCCTGTAAGTGGGGTGTATTGTCTTTTCTGCGACGGGTCTCTTATGACGAATGAATATATAACAATATCCTTTTCGTCTCCTTGAATACCCTCAATAATCGCAATCTTTAACTTATCACTCTCCTTGATTTTATTATCCTCAAATACTTTTCTTATTAGCTCCGCCTGGTCGTTAAAGAATGTGAGTATTGCAAAACTTTTGTTTTCATATTTAGGGTCTTTAAGCATATCCAAATACAATTCCAAAGCTTTTAGAGCTTCGGCGTTATTTGTATTGTCGCTAACTTCTCCAATACCGCTACACTCAATGTTGTGAACCAACATTATTCTGTTTGTGTCTTTGTAAGTTAAGTATTTATTGTTTAAAGCAATTAGACGTTTTCCTTTTGGCTCATAGAAATATTTGTTACTAAAACCAATTAGCTCCATCGGGGAACGATAGTGATATTGAAGTATTTTTGGAATACCAAATCTGGTCTTTGCAATATCCAATACGGACTGCACGGCTGTTCCAGTTGGTTTGATTTGCAAACTTTCTGGCACTTTGTAACGGCTAGCGAGTTGGTCAAAAGCTTGGTTTGATTTAAACATCACAGTGCTGTCTCTCATCTGTTCTGGGTCGCCCACAAACAAAGCTTTCTTTGCCCGATACATTGATGGAATTGTATAAGCAATATTACATTGAGAAGCTTCATCAAAAAGAACGTAATCAAAGAGGTTAGAAACTAATGGTATAAGACGACTCGCATCATCAAGGTCCATAACCCAGACAGGCACAATATTCAATATCGTTTCAAAGTTAGTGGCATCATTTTTCAGCTTATCAAAAGTTTTAAATGCTTTCTTTGACTTTTTAAATGCTCTCTGTAATTCTTGAAGTTTTCTATATATTTTAACTTGGGAGACATTATTTTTGATATTGTTTTTAACGATTGAAGATAGATACTGTGCAACAATATCTTTTCTTGTTAAGTGATTTTTTTGAGTAACCTCCTTCTTCAATCTTGAAATCTCACCAATCATATTTCTTTGGTTGTTCTTAAGTGTTTTACGTTCAGACAACTTTGCTACAAGTTCTGTAATAGTTAGAGATTTATCTTTTAAGAAATTGGACAACAACTCAAAACTCTCTTTTGAGATATCTAAATTGCTCTCTATCTCCCGTAGAGATTTTTCCAATCTCTCATTTTCAATAAGTGCTTCCCAGTATGAACAATAACCAAGCAACTGCTCAAGTTCTTTTGTAGCTATATGCCTTGATATATCTTTCTTTAGGATATTGTCTATTTCATCATAAATTTCTTTGGGTAATTGACCGAGATGCGACTTAAGTCGTATCTTTCTGCTTAAATTATTTATATATCTTCCAATCTTAAAAGACCTATCAAAACCCGTCTTTTTAACATCAGATAAAACCGTCTTTATTAAATTTGAAAATGTATTGTCAGAAAACAAACTCTTATCAAATGAATATTTCGTAGAAATATTTTCTAAATCAGTAATAGTTCTTTTGTTAGAAAGTATATTGCCCAATATCGCCTTGTAGGATTTGTATAAATCTTCAGTAAGGTCAGTCAATATTTTTTCCTCGTTCAAAGTAGGTAACTGTTCTAAAAATACATAACCCTTCTTTTGCTCTTCAAGTTGAAACACGTCTCTCTCAAGCGAGATAATACTATTCCTCTTGTCAAAAAACATATCGCTACTTTGTGTAAAGCTGTTGAGGTCAGAAGCTTCAACTATGCCTTTGTAAGCATCGTAAGTGTCCAGAGATGTCAATTGAGATGATATCGTATCGCTTTCCTCGTCCTGTGATTGCTCAAATTTAACGCTAGGTATATACCCAAAGAGTAAGGGCACTTCAAGTGTTTTAAGTTTATCTTTTACAACCCGTAGTGCCTGGGGCTTTTGACTGACAAACAATACTTTATTCTTGTTGACCGCTAGGTGTGAAATTATATTAGAAATTGTTTCAGATTTTCCTGTTCCTGGTGGACCTTGAATTATTGAAGCTTTGTTACCCAAGAGAGAAGTCGTCGCTCTTTGAAATTTATCGTATGGAAATGGAAAGTATAAAGTTTTTTCTTCACATACTTCCGAGTTAACATTTAAGCCCTCTTCTGAAAACCAACCTGACAAAGATGTTCCCTCCAAAAGCTCTTCTTTTTCTTTTGAAAGTTTTGTTAAATCCTCAACTAGAAAAAAGTTTGCTCTGGGAGCAAGCGTTAATCTTAAGTCGTCAAGTGTAAATGAACTTTCATTAAAAACAGCTTCTGTTAATCTCAATTTTGCTTTCAGAATATGCCATAAATCCACAAAAACTTTTTCATCAGAAATAGGTATAGAGAAGCTTCCTTCACTTTCCAATTGTGTGTAGTCATTTAGAAACTCATAGACCAAATCCTCTTTTTTATAAGTTCTAAATATTTCGTAGAGAGGTGGAAGGTTTAGACGCACTTCAAAATCAACTGGGATGATTGAGTATTTGTCTACATTTTTATCTTTGTCTTTTTCAACTCTGACGGGTAGAGAAAATAAGTAAAATTGTTTTGAAACAAGCTTTGGCTCTTCTTTTATATCTAGTGTTGCCTGTATGACTTCTGCATCCTCTGTTTCTATAATCGGTTCTTCCAATACCTCAAAATCAAAGCGACCAAAACGCAATATTGTTTCTTTTGTAAAAGTGTCATTTTTTGCTTTGCTGTATATTTCTTCTATCTGTAGTGCAAGAGCTTTTTCTTCTTTATATTTTTCGGCAATTTTATCCGAGATATCTTTTGGGTCAGTGTTGTAGTAACAATCTAAATTTACAATCTCACTTAAACTCCCGTCCGTATCGCCATTTATCAGATTGCTTAAAGAGAAATATTTTTGAGGTAGTTTTATATCTAATGAAGTCCCTTTATTGAAACCGTTTGGTCTGGTCAAGCTCAAATATCCTAGGCAGTATTTTATGTAAGAATTTAAAGAGAAATTCATTTTATATTCATATTTATATGAAGATGATTATAGCAAGAAAGGAGAAAAATTGCCTTATTATTTAGGTAACCTTCCGCCACTCGCTAAACAAGCATCTAGTGAAGTGTAGGGAGTGAAATCCTGCGTTTTGTCATAATACTGACTTCCTTTTTCGTGGCAGATACCAGAACTACTTTTTTTAACTTCTGGACCACTAGTATCTACGGAAGAATTATTGCTTGTTTGAACAGGCGTCGTTTGATTTGGAACAACCGTAGTAGTTTTAGGAGTGCTTTTTGTAGAGGTCTTTGGAATTTCTAAATAGTATTTATACCAATCGTCAGCCATTCTCTTTTGGGCTTCCGTTAGTGTGATTTCTCCATCGCAGACCTGCTTGTGAGCGTAGTTTTCATAAACATCTTTTTGATGAAAGCCAGGAGTAGGATTAGCGGGTTCTAGCCAAAGATTTTTTATGTCATTTGAGCCACCAATTTCTAACGGTATAAAATGGTCAACCTCGTTTGCTCCTGTAGGTTGAGGGTAGCTGACGCCGTATTCAGCATACACTTGCTTCTTCGTAGCAACTGACACATCACGCACTTTTGCTGTATAGCCCGATACACAAATTACAGAAGCATCCACTGGAAATACTGCACCAGGTGTGAGCTTCGGGTCTGGGTAAAGATATGACGCTCCTGCTTTCTGACTGGTTGAAACAATGCTTGCTACTTTCTGCACGCTTTTTGCGGAGGTTGTAGCGGTAGTGGTTGCAACTAGTGAGATTGTTGATGATGCTACTTCTGTCTGACTCTCAACAACAGGGCTTGGAGAGCTTCCGCTTCCTAGTGAAGCTACCACCACTATAAAAATAACAAAGAGAAAAACACTGATACCAACTATCTTCAAAAACTTTTTAAATTTTGTATTCATAACCTGGGAAGGGTTTTGGCGGGCAACAAAAAGCTCCCCGCCAGAAGCTTGGAGCTTTCGCCCCAACGTGCAAGTTTCCTCACACGACCTTCCCAGGAACTCTGACGAGGAGTTCTTTACTGGGAAGGATTTTGACCATATCCTTCTGAAAAAACTTTCAAAAGGGGTTAGGTCTGCGAATATTTAGTTGTAGCTCAATTATTGCAGTTTTTGAGCAAAAATGAAAGGATTAGAGGCATCATAGACGTTCACAACATTCACACGTTCACTTGTGCTTTTTGACTGAATGTAAATGAAAATGAATATGTTAGATGAAAACAAATACACAATATATTTTCCCAAGGAAGCACTAGATGCGAAGGTTATTTACTATAGATTAGAGAAAAATGGTTGGATTGAAAAATTTAGAAGCGGATGGGACTTACCTAAAGATGGTTTTTCAAATCAGAACAATTTTCAAAGGTGGTATGAAGAATTTGTAGTAAAACCTACAAATAAATTTCTCCAAAGCGACAGTTTCAAAAGGATGCAAAAAGAAATGTCAGTTAAAAGGATATTGTGGGCAAAAGGAAAAATCTTAATGTCTGATATTGATAGGTATGATTTTGAGGTCTCTTTAAAAAATCCGAGCTTTAAGTTTGAATACGATATTGAAAATATAATGACTCGTCTTGCCATTCCTACTTACTATGAAGCTTTTGTGCACGACACTCTTGTTCTTAAAGGTCAGCCGAAGCATTTTCCTGTAAGTAAAGACACTCCAAAATTGGACCTTTCTACTGACCCAAACACAGGACGAAAAAGATTGTTCGTGGAGGTGTTTTCAGATACGAATATTGAGGATTTTAAAAGTGCGTTGTTTAAATTAAATTTAGAGGATTATCAAGAAAAACTTTATGACTACGGCACAATAAGGCAGGTCGGTCCTGAAAATATAGATATGTGGTCTCAAATTTATGATTGGCACTTTAAAGACAAGAAAACATACAAAGCTATCAAGCTCCTGGCGTTAGAAAAGTTTAAGAAAAAATTTCTTACTTTGGAGGATATAGGAACTGGTTTAAAACGTTACAAAGAGCTTCTAGGTATAGGGACAGCAAAAAAGCGAAAATAGCGTCCATTCTGGATTATTTCATATTTTGGGATTATACGGTTAATTAACCGTAATTATTTTTTATGAATATGAAAATAAAAACAGATGAGAGGTATTTTAGGTCAAGCGATTTTTATCTTTGCTGTTTTCTTTTCGCGAAGAATATAAATCTAGTCGGTATAGACAAGGACGACCCAAAGCGTTCTATTTTTGCATTTGAAAACTCCGTGGAACTGCAGGAGTTAGTTGAGGAGTTTTTTCAAAATAAAGCTTCTGTAAATCCAAGGTTATTCGCCAGTGCAATTAAGGAAATAAAGCAACAGATTTATTCAAATAATTTTTAAAATGAATATGAGTCAAAATAATAAACAACAACGAAAAGCATCATTGGTTTTTGAGGACCAAATCGTGGAAACCATCTATGACCAGAAACAAGAAACTACTCGTTTCGCAATCTACAAAAATGGTGAAGTTGAATTTTCTGAAACCTTCAAAAAAGGTGATGAAGAATTTTTCCCACTTGATGCAAGAAACGATATTGTGAGGAAAGGTGTAGTTCTATTGCCGTCCGAACCTATTGAATATGGCACTGATGCAGAGTTAATAAAACACATTCAATCGTTCATTCATAAATATCTAGACATCTCTCCAATGTATGAACAGATTGCTTCGTATTACGTTCTCTTTAGTTGGGTTTATGACCGTTTTCACGAAGTGCCCTATCTTCGGGCTATAGGAGATTTTGGGAGTGGGAAAAGTAGGTTTCTACAGACAATTGGCTCAATCTGCTATCGCCCTATATTTACAGGTGGTGCAACCACCACAGCCCCTATTTTTCGCATCCTGGACGAAATTAGGGGCACTCTCGTGCTTGATGAAGCGGACTTGCGGTTCAGCGATATGACCACTGATATCATCAAGATACTCAATATGGGTTATCAGAAGGGCGGGTCTGTTTTGAGGATGCAGGGCAAGGAGCTAATGGAAATGAGAGCATTTGATGTTTTCTCACCAAAAGTGGTTGCCACCAGGGAGACATTTAGTGATAAAGCTTTGGAGAGCCGTTTTCTCGTAGAAGAAATGGGGCGTGGAAATTTGCGTGATGATATTCCAAGACGCTTAAGCGAGGAATTTTGGGAGGAGGCAAAAGAGATAAGAAATAAACTTCTTATGTGGCGTTTTAAAAATTATCATAAGGAGCTTGTATTTGAGGACATACCGATTAAAGGAGTGCACCCTAGATTAAACCAGATTATTTCTCCTCTTATGACCATTATTGAGTCAGAGGAAATGAAGCAATCTCTCAAAGAATTTGTGCAGAAATACAACGTTGAACTTGTGGCAGACAGAGGTCTAACAAGAGAGTCAGATATCCTTTTTGCTATTTTGAAGTTTGAACACGATACAAGTAAGAAAGAAATTACTGTCGGAGAAATAGCTGATTACGTTAACCAGGATGTATTTGAACTTGATGACAAACTTACACCAAGAAAAATTGGGTGGTATTTACGCTCAAAGATGCAATTGAAGCCATACAAAACTCGTCGTGGCTTCATACTTAATTTGGAAAGAAACCGAGAGAGGTTGAACTTTTGGAAAGAAAGATACGGCATCACTGATGCAGATATTCGTGGTGAAGATGTGAACAATGTGAATGATGTGAACATTGAAGACGACCTAACTAAAGCTTGGAATAGTTTACCAAAGCAAGAACCTTTTTAATCACAATGACTGAAGAAGAAACAAAAAATAATAGCAAAGGCGGACCAAAAACTCCTGAAGGCAAATCTGTCTCAAAATTCAATGCCTTGAAGCACGGGTTGCTCACTCGGGAGGTCCTTGTTTGTGGTGAAGATGACCAAATCCTTATTGATTTCGGCACAGCAATAAAAAATCAACTTGAGCCAGAAGGTCCTATGGAGGAGATACTTGTTGACCGTATCATCTCTGGTTTTTGGAGGTTACGAAGAGCTATTTATGTTGAGCGAGAGACGATGGAATGGCATCAGAATGATTACGAGATGTTTAATATGATGCCTGAAAGTGAAGAACAAGCAGAGCGAAAAGGTATTAGGGATATGCTGAACAATAAAAGCGTAGAAAACATTCTTCGTTACGAAACTACGATTGAGCGGAGTGTATTTCGTGCATTGCACGAGCTTGAAAGATTACAAGCAAAAAGGAATGGTGAAAAGCCATCTCTACCTGGAGTTCTTGATATTGATATTCAAGGTATGGGTTCGTTTGGTAAAAACGCTTCTGAATAATATGAGTAAAACAGAAGCTGACAACCTAAAGAAAATTGAAGTGTGGTGGCTTCTTCATAATATGAAGGACCGAGACCATAAGAGCATAACAATTTCTTGGGGCGAAAACGGAAATAAAGGACATATAGGATGTGAAGTTAACCTCAATGAAGATGCTAATGTGCGATTTCACTATAGTCAGACCGATACTGACTCTGGTGAAAAGAAAGATTTTGATTATAAAGTATCTCTAGTAAAAACACCTTGTTATTTCGGAAAATACCGCTTCTGGTTTGAGTGTCCCGCTCGTTGCAAGGGTATAAATTGCCAAAGGCGTGTTGGCGTTCTATATAAAGACGGTGATTATTTTGCTTGTCGGCATTGTTATAATCTCACATATTCTTCAAAGAAAATAAGTCCTCGCTATAAACTTTTCCCCTTATTCCAATTTTTTAATCTTGAAAAGAAGATTACGGCATTAGAGAAAAAGACAAAAAGAAAAACGTGGAAAAAAGTATCCACCAAAAAACAGAATAGATTGAGTAAACTTTATAAGCAGTCTGTTTTAAATCTCCAACGATACGAAAGGGACGAGAAGACACTTCTTGATGACTAATGCTATGTCTAATTCTCGTAGTAATTTTGATGAGTCAAAAGAGTATCGTGTGGTTTACGATAATCAAGACGTTTTTTCCAAAGAAACCATTGAGGCACTTGGTGATTTGGGTATAGTTTTGAGAAAAATACATAGGCGTCTTTTGGCAGAAGGGTATGTCATTAGTGAAGGGAGAATAATAAAGAAACCTGATATAATTGAGTATTAAGATGAAGGCAATAAATCTATCTGAAGAAAAAATAATGAAGGATATAGAGAGCGGTAAATATCGTGATGACTATCTTGTTTATAATCGTCGTAGCACTGATGACCTTGAAAACCAGAAAAACTCTATAAAATATCAAAAATCAGAAAATGTGCGTTTTGCTTTTCGTGAAAAGTTACCTATAGCAAAGCTTACCATTGAAGGATTTGCATCTGACGGCATTGTTTCAGAGAGACACTCTGGGTTCAAAGAAAATGGCGAGTTGAGTTTTGGAGGAGATAATACTATTCAATACCGTGTTGAACGCCCAAAGTTTTATCGCCTCGCTAATTGGTTGAGTAAAGGATATTTCAAAGGAGTAATTATTCTTTGTTGGGATAGGGCGAGTAGAAATAAAAACGATGATAATGTCATACGCAAATTGATGAAAATGGGCGTGGATATTCGTTTTACACTGTCTACTTACGACAAGACAAGTTCAGGAGAACTGCATATGGATATTGACGGAATGTTTGCCGAGCACTATTCACGAGTTACGAGTGAGAAAGTAACCATAGGAAAACGCCATAAACGGGAGCAAGGTATTTGCACATACAAAGCACCAGTTGGTTATCTTAATGAAGGTAATATGGACCATAAGCCATTTGACCCAGTAAGAGCACCTATCATCAAGAAACTTTTTGAAATGTATGCGACTGGAGAATGGAGTTTGGCAGACCTTGCACGTTGGGCTATTGAGCAAGGTTTTACTATGCCACCTTTTCGTCGTCGTAGAACTGAAGAAGAAACGCTAGCCGAAGAAGACGATGATGTCCGTCTTAAAATTGATGCTATTTGCAGACCCCCACAATACAATAGTATTCACAAGATATTAAACAACCCGTTTTATGCAGGTAAAGTTATAGGTAATGACGGAACTTGGGTAGATAGCATCAGCCACGAGCCAATTGTTAGACAGGAATTGTTTGATGAGGTCCAAATACAACTGCGAAAGAATAATAAGAGTGCTCATTATGCGGACCTACTTGACCATCCATTAAGACGTATAGTTCGTTGTGATATTTGTAAGCGTATCTATACTCCATATCCTAAAAAAGGAATTATGTATTACGGTGCAAAGTGCACTAAAGATTGTATAAACAAAAATAGAAGTTTCAATTTTGATTTTATTACGAGTGAGGTTGGAAAACTTATTGTTAAGCTCTCATTTACTGATAAAGAGCTAGAGGATTTGGATGCACGCACTGGCACGGACATTGCTCTCTTGGAAACAAAACGATTTAATCAGCTAGAAGCTACTGAACGCAAGAAAAAGAAACTCCGAGAGGACTTGGCATACCTAAATGCTAATCGTCTCACACTTCTTAAAGCGGGAGTATATACACCTGAAGCACTCGTAGCTGAAGATGCTCGTCTTCAATTTGAGCTGTCTAATTTGTGCAACGCAGAACAAGCATCAGATTTAGCTATGAGCGAGACAATCAAGGATGTTGTAAAACTTTCCGAACTCTTAAAAAATGTTTATCTGTATTACTTTCACGCTAATCCACAGGAAAAGGAAGCTATCATTAAGATAATCTTTTCCGAACTTTCACTATCCGAAAATACGTTGAAATATAAGGTTAAAAAAGGATTTCAAGCTCTTGAAAACCGTTTCAACCCTGTCTATGACCCTACGGGGAGTCGAACCCCGCTTCTCACATTGAAAACGTGATGTCCTAACCGATAGACGATAGGGCCGTACATATAGCCTAGGCTAAATGTGAATAGTAATATAACATTTTTTCAGAATTTGGCAAAATTTTGTAGACCCATTAATTGTGTGGTAAAGTATTGAAATATAGGGGCGGTTAGCTCAGTTGGTAGAGCACGGGATTGACGTTCTCGGGGTCGTGGATTCGAGTTCCTCACCGCCCACAAAATAATACATAAATACATGAAAGATACTAATACTAAAAAATATTGGCTACGAGGTGGATTACTTGGAATATTATTCGTAGTCTTGTATGTAGTTTACTATCTATTTTTGTCTACAGAAAATATATTCGCATTTCCAGAATGGATGAGAATATATTTAATGATGTTGGAGGATTTGTTTAGAGTGAAATTACTCCAACGTCTGGATTGGTGGGGTGAAAGACCTAACGAACTTGGAAGCAATATCTTGTTTGTTACACAATTTATAGTTCCAATTGTTTTAGGGGTAGTTTTCGGGCTCCTCTATGGAAAAACAAAAAATCGAAAAAAGTAACGCTCTGCAAAGAGGTGTCTGCTTGGTGGAATTTTATGTAAAGGGTATACTATTTTGGTGAGATGAGAGATTTTGGTCTCTACTTTAGTTTTAAATAATAAAATATATATGTCTCGACTCGTAAAAAACAAAAAATATTTTGAGGATACTGCGAAATTATCAGCAGAGATCAGTCGCGAGATGACTGTGGGTCTGGATATTCTGAATAACATTCAAAAGCCGATCGCAACATTTTTTGGATCACATAAGGCCAAAAGAGAAGAGCCTCTTTTTGAGCATTGTTTGAACACTGCAAAAAGGTTGGGGGCTATGGGGTATGTAGTACTTACAGGTGGAGATTCTGGATTTTCTTATGCAGCAAGTCTTGGTGCCAACGAATCACAAACTCAATCAGTAGGGTTTCATGCTGCGCTCTTGAAGCCTGACTATCTCGTTGATTCACTCTATACGCATTCGTTTTCTTTTGAATATCTTTTTGCAAGACGATTTCTGCTTTCTATCAAAAGTGAAGCGCTCGTTTTCTATCCTGGAGGATTCTCAACGTTGAACGAACTTTTTGAATATTTGCTTTTGATGGAGATTGGAACAGTGGATAGTGTGCCTATCATTTGTGTGGGCAAGCAATTCTGGGCAGGACTTAAAGAATGGCTTGTGGATTCACCGGCAAAGCTTGATTATTTTACCCGCGCATCTGATTTGGGACTTATCACAATCGTAGATACTGTTGATGAGGTGGTAGATCTAGTAAAGGAAAAATAATTTTTTAATTTTATGATCAACTCTAAAACAATTTATAGTTGGTCAATGTTTAAATAAGACGACTCTCGTTGGTCTTTGTGCGGTATTTTACCGTGCCTTATTTTCTATTTAAACAACTAAAATGAATCAAAAAATAACTATTGCACTCACTTTTTATTTAACATCACTCTTCGCATCTAATACTTTAGGACTCAAGCTCATGCCGTTTCTGTGGGGCACCCATCTTTCTGTCTCCATTCTTTTCTTTCCGTTTGTTTATATTACGACTGATGTTATAGGTCAGGTGTACGGAGCTAAGATGGCAAAAAGTTTCGTATTATCTGGATTCTTGTCTCTCGTTGTATTTCTGCTGTATTCATTGTTCGGAGAATTTACCCCATGGTCTGTTGATGCTCTTTGGGTTAAAGATTCTTACAACACAATCTTTGGAATTTCGGCACGTATTACTCTCGCATCAATGCTCGCATACATTATCGGTGAATATCAGGATGTACTTTCGTTCTTGTATTTTAAATCAAAAACTGGGGGACAGAAATTCTGGCTGACTTCTAATCTCTCAAATATTTGGTCGCAGTTCTTGGACTCGGCCGTATTTATGATTGTGGCATTCGCAGGTATTTATTCATGGCACACAATAATATTTTCTGGACTTGCATGGTGGGGATACAAGATTCTTATGGGAATACTTTATACACCGCTTTCTTATCTCTATATAAAGTGGCTTAAGGCAGATAAAGAAGTAACTAATTAAACTTCCATGATCGTAAAACCAATAAAGACAAGGATCTTTAATGAGAATGAAGATCTTATTTCATTCATCAAAACTCATATAAATAAATTAAAGAAAAATTCTGTATTAGTAATTACTTCAAAGATTGTGGCACTAGCAGAGGGGAGAACAGTTGTTGTGGCAAACAAGAAGGAAAAAGATGCAATAATGAGAAAGGAATCAAAAGCGGTCATTAAAACAAAAATCGTAAATTTAACCCTGAAGGATGGAATGCTTATGGCGGGTGCGGGTATTGATGCTTCGAATGCTAATGGCAAACTTGTGTTGCTACCTCGAGATAGTTTTAAGGTGGCTAATGAATTACACCAAAAATTAAAGAAAATTTATAAGATTAAAAATCTTGGAATAATAATTACTGACAGCAGAACATTTCCGCTCCGTGCGGGAGTAATAGGTGTAACAACGGGATTTGCAGGTTTCAAGGGAATTCGAGATTATCGCGGACGGCCAGATATTTTTGGGCGAAAGATGCAATTTTCTCGTACCAATAATGCGGACTGTCTTGCAACTGCTGCGGTGTTTTTGATGGGGGAGGCAGACGAGACGTGTCCCCTGGCTATCATCGAAGGTGCACCTCTTGAATTTATAGACCAAAAAACAAGGAGAAATGCATTATCAATATCAATCGAATCTGATATGTATAAGCCACTTCTTATGCCACTTATTAGAAAAATAAAAATGGGTTGAAAAGCTATATCAGCTGCTGCTCTTTTTTGAATGTATGTTGGGCTATAACAAATATTCCATAAGTAATAAAGTATGCAGAGAATACATCGATAGAGTAGTGGAAGTGCCCTAAGAGCACTACAGCTGCTGCAATAACTGAACAAATCAAAAAGAAATATCTGAGACGTTTATGTTTCCAAAAGATGAGTGCGAGTAGAAACGGGAATCCTGTGTGACCTGAAAAGAATTGATCGTTACCTGAACTTAGTGTAAATACAGCTTGTTGAGTTTCGTCTTCAACAAAACTGTAGTGTGCAATGAATGGAGCAGAAAGATGTGTCAAAATCATAAATCCTGATCTGGTTGTAAAAAAAAGTGCTCCTGTTGCGAGTCCAAATGGAATATATTCTGGAAAGAGGGTAAAGATTGCTATTGTAGTAATTCCAAAGACAAACGCACCTTGAAAAAATAAGTAAGCTAAATTAAGGGTTGGGATATTATCGAGAATAATATCCGGAATTGTGTAACCAGTGTAGTACTGATCAATATAAGAAATAGAGAGGTAGGTAGCAAAAATGCTTATGATAAAAAAAACCAAATAAGCCAACACCCTAATAACATAATCCCTTTCGGCAAAAAGTTTTTTGTATTTATTTAGAAGATTTTTGAAAATATACTTCATATTTTGTATATATCAGATTTTCTTTCAATAACTTTTCTATCTTTAATGATCCAGGTATCTACGAAAGATAATTCTATTTCAACGTCTTTATCAATCTCTTTAAACATACCCCTAACTACAATTGTATTACCATCAGCTGAGCTTTCGATGTTTTCTATATGATGTTTTCCAACAAGAGATCTTTTGTTGCGATAGAAATCCTCAAAATCTTGCGTGCCAATTATATCAATGTATGTGCCAGTTTTATAATCCTGCCTTTGATATTTAATATTTTCATCAATAAATTTGAAAAAACTTTCAAAATCGTTTTTATCTACACAATCATAAAATAATTCTACTGGAAATTCCTTCAATCCTTCAAAATTTTTGGTAGAATCAGTCATTTGTTTATTTTGTGTGGAGATAATTGTAGATGTCTTCAAGGGCTTTGACCGCATCACCCGCAGCGATGTTGTTTTGGTGATAGAGTCCATCTGTACAATCTCCGGCAGACCATATACCTTTGACTGAACTTTCTTGGGTTCGAGGGTTAACGATGATTTGTCCGACAGGGTTTCTGTCTACAACTCCAGCGGCATATTCTGTATTGGCAATAAGTCCAATCTCAACGAAGATTCCTGACACATCAAGAGTTTTTTCTTCCCCAGTGTTTGCATCTTTATAAACGAACCCATTTACAAATTTATCACCTTTTACTTCAAGTGAGATCGCATTTTTGATAGCTGTCACATTTGGCTTTGCGAGTACTTTCTCAACCGTTACAGGATCGGCTCGGAATGCATCACCTCGATTGATGATTGTTACAGATTTGCAGTATGCGGCGAGCTGAGCTGTCGTTTCAAATGCGGCATTGCCTCCACCAATCACGAGTACATCTTGTCCGTCGTAAAGTGGTCCATCGCAAGTCGCACAGTAGGTAAGTCCTTTGTGTTCATAGATGTCAGCGCCTTTTGCATCAAGTTTTCGTCTAACGCTTCCTGATGTGATAAGAGTAGTTTTGGTTGTGAATTTTTCTCCCTTTTCCATTTCTACTTCAAAGCCACCTTCGATTCTGCGAAGTGTTTTGACTTTGTCTCCCGTTTTTATTTCAACACTTTCTCCGGCATATGCCCTGAGATGAGCTTCCATATTTTTGGCAAAATCAGAACCTGAGATAGCAACAGTTCCAATCCAGTTTTCGATCTTTTCTGACACGACACTCTGACTTTCGAATGAATAGGTAAGAAGAAGTGTTTTGATTCGTTTACGGGCAGCATAGACTCCGGCAGCCACTCCTGCAGGGCCACCACCGATAATAATAAGTTCATATTGTGTATTGTTCATAGTCGTATAATTTTACTTTAATTAATGGGGGATGTAAAACACAAATGACGCCCGAGGCGTCATTTGTGTTTTTGGTTTTGTGTATCTTTATTTAAGCTTACTTCGTCTTAGAAACGCTGGTACTGAACCCCAATCGTCTTCATCTTCTTCGTCTGCAGGTTTTGCGGTTGTAGTTGGAGCTTCTGTCGCTTTACTTGGCATCTCTACTTTTGGTTCTGATGTTGTCTGAGATGGTGTAACACTGTTGAAGATCTTTCCTTCAAAGAGAGATTTCTTCGGAGCTTCACTTGGGAATCCTGCAGCAACAACTGTTACTCGAACTTCACCTTTTTTGAGTTTTTCATCGTGAACTGTTCCAAAGATAATCTTTGCGTTTGGATCTACGGAATCAGTAATGAGTTTTGCTGCATCCTGAATCTCAAACATTGTGAGATCGTCTCCACCTGCGATAGAGAAGAGCACGCCTTTTGCTCCCGTGATTGAAACATCAAGGAGAGGGGAGTTGATTGCAGATCGTGCAGCGTCCACTGCTCTATTGTCTCCTGTTGCTGTTCCTACACCCATAAGTGCACTGCCAGCATTCTCGAGAACTGCTCGAATATCAGCAAAGTCGATGTTACCGATAACTCCGGGAGTAGTAATAAGGTCTGAAATACCTTCAACTGCCTGTTTCAAGATCTCGTCACACATTGTGAAAGCTTGTCGTGCTGTTGTGTCTTTTGAAACTGTTGCAAGAAGTCTGTCGTTTGGGATAATAATGATTGCGTCTACGGCTTTTCGGAGCTCATCGATTCCTGCTTCGGCAAGCTTTACTCGTTGTTGTCCTTCAAATGAGAATGGTCGAGTAACAACTGCGATTGTAAGAGTCCCAAGTTCTTTTGCTGTCTTTGCAACAACTGGAGCTGCACCTGTTCCTGTTCCTCCTCCTTCTCCTCCTGCGATAAATACCATGTCAGCACCTTTGATCGCTTCTTGAATTTCTTCTTTTGTTTCTTCTGCTGCACGCTTTCCAATTTCTGGATTCATTCCTGCACCAAGACCTTTTGTAAGATTTTTTCCAATATGAATTTTCTTTCTTGCAAGTGAATTATGAAGATCTTGAGCATCGGTATTTACAGAAATAAAGTCAACACCTTTTACTTTGGCGTTAATCATGTGGTTCAAGGCATTTTTTCCCGATCCTCCGATTCCGATTACTTTGATTCGTGCGAATGTTTCTACTTCTGGTTTTATTTGTGCCATATAAAGGTTTTATAGATTATGCTTACTTACTTCCTATGGCGTTATCATAGCAAACAAAGGCTAAAAACAATAGTGTTGACACTATGGGGCTCTTGTTTCCGAATCCAACCTTATTTTACAAGGATATTTATAACTTTTCCTATGGAAGTATGCGTTTTATAAGTTTGCCTAGTTTTTTGAGAGATCTTACGAATCCGTGTCGTGCTGACTTGATAAATGTGCCCCCAAAGTTAAAATCTCCACCAGATTCTCCACCTCGCTCTATTCCAATCATTCCAAGTCCGTAGGCAATAGACCATGTTGCATCATTCAAAGGGAATTTTGTTTCGCCATCAAATTTTATTCCAATTTTCTTTGCTGGAAGTTTTAATTTTTCTTTTACAAGCTCTTCGATGTACACACTCATTGCTCCTCCGCCAGTAATTAAGATTCCGGCAGGCAATAATCCATTTTTCCCAATTTTTTTCAAAGTAGCATGAACAAAATCACACGTATCTTCGAGTCGTGCCTTTACGATTTCTTCTAGTTTTCTTCGAGGATATGGGAGACTTTCAGGACGGGACATTTTAATTCGTTCCGCTTCTTCAAGAGATACTTTAAATCCTAAAGCGAGATCATTTGTGATATCACGACTTCCAAGCGGTGAGACCTCAACAGAGATTGGTACTCCATTTTCAAAGATACTTAAAGATACTGATTCGCTTCCGACAATGAGAAGTCCACACCCTGCCACTTGCTGTGATTTTGAGAGAAGGGTAATGCTTGAGGCGATAGGAGAGGCGACAATGTCTTCAATTCCGATACCTGCTAAGCGAGCCGTTTCCAAAAGGCTGTTTAAGTGTTGTGAGAGTGCTGTGATAAAGATTGCTTTGACTTCGAGACTAAGTCCTGACATTCCTTGGGGTTTTCCAAAGATTTGCTTACCATCAATTTTGAAACTAAGGGGGATAGCGTGGAGAACTTCTCGGTTTCTTGTCACTGTGCTGTTCAATTCATTCTGACAGAGCTCAAGTGCTTGTTCAATGTCGCTTGTTGTCACCACTGTTTCTTTTGTGCCTAGTTCAAGAATAGAACTACCCACGACTCCTTCAAGCCCTGCACATCCTATACCAAAATATGCTTTCTCGATTTTATATCCAGAAGTTTTTTGAGCTTCGTGAATCGCTCGACGGAGAGCTTTGGCAGCATCTTCAGGAGATGTGATATATCCATGTCGGAGACCATCAGATTCAGCATAACCAACACCTATAACTCGAGGCTTTGATTTATCTTCGCGTAGGGATTCAACAACTATTACTTTAATAGTTGAGCTTCCGATATCTATACCGACTGAGATTTTTTGAGACATGATGTTGGTGAAAAGTAGAAAGTGAAAAGTGAAAAGAATTAAATACTAATATAAAAGCATTTTGCTTTTAACTTTCTCCTAATCACTTTTTACTAAATGCCGAATTTCTTTCGGAATTTTTCTTCTTCTATATCCATTCTACTACCATGTTCGAATCCTTTCAAATGCACGAGTCCGTGTATAAATAAAAAGTAGAGAAAATTATTTTTTTCTCGGTCGTATTCTTTTGATTTTTGGTCTGCTTTTTGCTTACAAATAAATATTTCTCCAGAAGTTTCTGAAAGAGGGAAGCTTAATATGTCTGTCGCATAATCTTTATTTCGGTATGAGAGATTTATTTTTTGCATTTCTTTTGGACCTATAAATACAACAGAAAGTTCGTATTTTTTACCTAAAACAGCGTCCTTCATTTTTTTAAAGAGTGTTTCATCAATTTTTAGAGACTTTGATTTTGTTTTGTATGTGATGCTTGTGTCCATCTGTGGATTATAGGGTATTACACTTGTTGTCGCAAATATAAAAGTCCTATAAATATGTGATTTATAGGACTTTTATATTTAGATTATTTTTTTCGTTTCTTTGGCAGTAGTGAGATCTTTCCGAGTTTGAGAAGTCTTTCTCTTTCGGCTCGTCTTTTGATAACTTCAAGAGTCTTTTTCTTGCTCACGTAGTGTGAACGAGCTCTTTCTTCATATCGCATGCCTCGAACTCGCTTCACAATACCGCTTTCTTGCACGCGTTTTGTGAACCGTCTAATAAGGTTTACGTTGTTTTCTGTTGCGTTTTTTTCTACTGCTACGTTTGTTGACATTCCCACATACTAACATAAGTCCTTAAACTCTGCAAATGTTATATAATATAGGTTTTTCTGGGGTTTTGGATTGGATTCATTATGTGGAAGGCGGCAAGTTTCCAAGTGAGCAAGTCTCAAAAAGATTTAAAATGCATCGCAGCGTAGCCGCGATGCATTTTGTCTGGTTATTTGTTACTTGGATACTTGTTTACTTATCTTAGCCCTTTTATATGGCTCACTAAAAGATCAATTTCTACCGTATCTTGAGCGCGAGTCATCATATGTCGCACCACTACAGTATTTTCAATGGCTTCTTTTTGACCCATCATAATGATGTAGGGGATATTGAGCTTTTCTGCTTGAGTAAGCTGGACTGAGAGCTTGTCCTTTGAGAGAGACTGATGCACAGGGATCTTAGCCTTACGGAGTGATTCGATGATTGTGAGACTTCTTTTCTTTGCGGTGTCACCAAATTGAATGAAATAGAACTTAGGTTGCTCTTCTTTTACGGCTTTCTTTTTAAGGTTTTGAACATAGTGAGGGTGAATATGTAGGGTGACGCCAATTGCCGGGACATCCTTTTTGCCCCAGACTTTTTTAGCGAGTCCATTGTATCTTTCTCCAATTGCAAAGACTTCCTTTTGACTCCTGATCTCAAAGATTGTTTCTGAGCAGTAGCTTCGGCTACCAATGAGCTTGTGATTTATTTCATAAGGAATATTGAGTGACTCGAGAAATTCCAACACTTCTTTGAAATGTGTTCGACTTGTATCGGACAGGAATGACATTGGTTTTGGTGCATTCTCAACAAACTCAAATGCTTTCGAGCTCTTCAAATTAAAGAGATTGAATACATCTTTTTTAATTTCTGGACGGAATTCTGCGGGAAGTTTGTTTATTTCTTTGCGTACATAATTCTGAAGTTCTTTTGCAAATCTCGCCATTGATTCTTTGTCTCCGATAGAGTTAATTTCAACAAACATTTCTTCTCCCGGGTATCTTTCTTTAAGAATCACAAATGCGGTCTCGATGATCATCGCTTCTGCGATAGCCTTTTGTGCCCCAATGATCTCAAGATTGAATGTCTTGTTGTCTGTGTTTCTTTTGAGGTGCGGATTACCTTTGACTGGTCCTATGTAGTAGCCCAAAAGTGGCATGGCAAGATTGGACCACTTTTTCTCAATATAGTTTCGCATGATTGCGATCTTTTCTTCGAGAAATCCTTGATATCTATCGCAGTCTTCTGTCCACGGCTTTACGATTGCAAGATGCGATTCGCTGAATTTTTTGGCACCTAGAAGATCGCTTTTCTCCACTTCAACTTCAGGGAGCTTTATAAATCCAAAGTGCTTTGCTGCACATTCTGCCATTTCGAACTCGGGAGATATCTGTGCTGGCTCTTTTTCGATAACTTTTTTATCATCCAATTTTTTATCAGGAGCCTTCTTTGAAGCTTGTTTCATTTTTGGGTTGGTTAGTTTCTTTTTAGACTTAGAATTTTTTTTCATTGCATTGATTCTTAAATCAATATTCCTAGATCCTATTTTTCCTCTGCTTTTCCTGGCATATAGTCAATACTGCTTAAAGGGAAAAGTCTGAAGAGTGCTCTCCCGCTAATATCTTCTTTAGGGAGAGGCCCCCAATTTCGAGAATCCGAGCTTACTTGTCGGTTATCACCCATAACAAAATAATTATCATTATCGAGAACTGTCGTCACTGCGTTATCTCTTGATGAAGATACATATGGTTCATTGAGCTTGAATCCTTGAGGGTGTTCGGCGTTTTTGATCGTAATGCCAGCGTTATCGACAATTACCGTTTCTCCTGGAAGCCCTATGATTCTTTTGATGAAATATGTTTTGTCATCAAACGGTGGCTTGAACACAATGACGTCACCTCTTTTTGGTGCTTCGAGTTTGTAAGAAAGTTTGTCGACAATGAGATAGTCACCATCTTTGAAAGTAGGAAACATAGAAGTCTGTCGAACAATAAAAGGAGATGCAACAAAATATTTGATAGGTAATGCTATCAAAAGTGCAATAACAAACGCTTCAAAAAAATCTCTCAGAATACCTTTTTTCTTTTCTTGTTCTATTTGTTCCATTAGTAACACAATGATATTATATAAGTGCTTATTGACGCAAGGCGGTTTTAACATTTTAATGTTGAATAAGATTTAAAAATCTTATTTTGGTAAAAGTTGTAAGGGTACGGATTTTTTGAAGCTTAAAAAATCCTGAAGTTTGGAGCTACCCGCTCCGAAACTCTCTAAAACTTTTATCCAAAACGAGTTTTAAATTTATTCAAATCAATATGTATTTTGGGAATGTTAAGGCTTCGGTTTTACTTGGCAACTTGTTTACTTGTTACTTGATTAATTAACTTTATTTATGGGCTATATAATAGTTGGACTCGGAAATCCAGAAAAAGAATATGAAAACACTCGACACAATGCCGGGATGATCATCCTTGATCAGTTTGCAAAAAAAAATGAAGGAAGTGATTGGAAAAAAGATAATACGAGAGACGCATTAATTTCAAAAGTTGAGGTGGGAGACGAAAAAGTTCTTTTGGTAAAACCGCAGACATTCATGAACAAGTCTGGGATTAGTGTTAAAGACCTCCAAGGTAGTCCAAAGAAACTCGAGAAGCTAATTGTCATTCAGGATGATCTTGATTTGCCACTCGGAAGTATGAAGATTGTATTTAACCGTGGAAGTGGAGGGCATAAGGGGATTGAATCAATTGTTCGAAGTGTGAAGAGTGAAGCGTTCGCACGAGTGCGAATTGGAATCTGTCCAACAACTCCAACGGGCAAGCTCAAGAAACCTGATCATGAAAAAATGCTTGATTTTATTGTGGGCGTTTTCAAAAAACCAGAATTAGATATTATAAAAAAAGTGGGGAAGAAAGTGTGTGAGGCGCTTGAAGTCATTGTGACGGATAGTCTACAGAAGGGAATGACAGATTTTAATTAAAAACGGTGTATGGAGTATGAAGAAACTTTAAAAATTTTGGAATCTAATTTTAGAGAACCGGAAAATGTTCAATCAATCCAAAAAGAGATTGGTCATTTGGAAAGATTGCAAAATGCAGCAGCTTCGGATTTTGAAGATGAGCGAATAATATATGAAGGTATGAGTGAGCTCGATGACGGGGATATAAAAAAAATTACCCAGTTAGGACTTGTTGAAGAGATGGGGGAAAACTTATTGAGAATTAATGAGGCATTGAATGCAAAGAAATATCAACTCACTTTATTGAAAGATGACGAAATCAAATAAATAAAATCCCCGGTTGTTACCGGGGATTTTATTTTTGAATTTATTATTCTTTCTTCGCTCCGAATACCAAAGCCATTTTCTGTTCCTTTGGATCAAAG
>JAZKAJ010000024.1:0-4154 GCA_040389185.1 Patescibacteria group bacterium | reverse complement strand
GATATATTGTGCGACATGTATCTATCTTCTTCCCCTTATGAAATAAGACTATAAAGAATACACCCGCCGAATAAAATCGGCGGGTGTATTTCAAGATTTAATTATTTATTTAAGAATTTAATTCCTAATCTTGATTTTTGATTTACTTTAGTACTTTCTTCAAATACTTGCCCGTGTAACTTTTTGAATTATTTGCGACTTCTTCAGGAGTTCCTTTGGCTACCAACTGCCCGCCCCCATCACCTCCATCAGGACCGATATCTATAATATAGTCAGAGCATTTAATGAGATCCATATTGTGTTCGATGACGACGACAGTATTACCTTTGTTAACCAAAGTCTGGAGTATCTCGATAAGCTTCTTAACATCTTCGTAGTGGAGTCCTACAGTCGGCTCGTCGAGGAGATAAATTGTTTTTTGAGTATGTGTTCGATAAAGCTCAGCAGAGATCTTTACTCGCTGAGCTTCACCACCAGAAAGAGTTGTCGCACTTTGTCCGAGTTTGATGTATCCAAGTCCTACATCATTCAATGTATATAGTCTGTCGTAGACCGCAGGAATGTCATTAAAGAATTCGAGTGCTTCTTCGATAGTCATCTCGAGTACATCATAGATACTTTTCTTTTTGTATTTTATTTCCAAAGTCTCTTTCATGAATCTTTTACCATTGCATACATCACAAGTCACATAGACAGTTGGCAAAAAGTGCATTTCAACTTCAATCATTCCGTTACCTTCGCAAGTCTCACATCGTCCACCTTTTCTGTTGAAAGAAAATCTTCCCGCTCCCCATCCACGCACACGAGCTTCAGATGTCGCAGCAAAGAGATCTCGAATATGAGTCCAAGAGCCAGTGTATGTTGCAGGGTTTGATCGTGGAGTTCGTCCAATCGGAGATTGGTCGATAAGAATAGTTCGTCCTACGTATTCAGTACCAGTAAATGATGCGCAGTTATAAGTCGCAGCTGTTCGATGTTTTCGTTCGAGTCGAGCCTGGAGATTCTTGTGAATGATCTCATACACAAAAGAAGATTTACCAGAACCAGATACACCTGTCACAGTGACGAGTCGTCCAAGTGGAATATCCACATTCAAGTTTTTGATGTTAAATATTTTTCCTCCTGCGATTTTGATCGCCCCTTTATCTTGGGTTCGTCGTTCATCTGGAATTTCAACTTTTGATTCTTCACGAAGATATGAAAGTGTCAGCGATTCAGAATCGTTTTTCTTTGCAGTCAAAAGTTCATCGAGATATCCTGAGACCACAACATTTCCTCCATGCACTCCAGCACCAGGACCAATGTCGACAATAAAGTCAGAGGCGAACATCGTATCCTCATCGTGTTCTACTACAAGGATAGTATTTCCCAAATCTCGAAGATGTAGAAGGGTTTTGATAAGTCTGTCGTTATCTCGCTGGTGGAGACCAATAGTAGGCTCATCAAGAACATAGAGCGCACCTACAAGTCCACTACCAAGCTGGGAAGCGAGTCGAATTCGCTGTGCCTCCCCTCCTGAAAGTGTATTTGCACGTCTGTCGAGAGTTAGATATTCGATACCAACATTCACCATAAATTTAAGTCGTGCCTGAATTTCTTTGATTACTACTTTTGAAATTTCTTGTTCTTTTTCTGAGAGCTCAAGACCATCAAAAAATTCTGTCGCAACTTTAATAGACATTCCCACAGTCTTCACAATATTAAGTTTGTTGTCTCCAATAAACACATTGAGTGCTTCTGGTCGAAGACGATCACCATTACAGACTTTACAAGGTTCGTTAACAAAGAATTCTCTTGTACCTAGTCCATTACATTCTGGACATGCACCGTACGGTGAGTTGAATGAGAAAAGTCGCGGCTCAACTTCAGGATATGAGAATCCATCGTAAGGACACATAAACTTTGAAGAGATAAGATGAGAGTCTGTTGGAGTTTTAATTCGGAGAAGTCCATCAGATTCTGTGAGTGCTCGCTCTATTGCTTCCGAAAGTCTTTCTTTAAAACTTGCTGTCCCCTCCTTTAATTCTGAAAAATAAAATTCATCAACGAGAACGTCAATATCGTGTTTTTTTGTTTTTGAAAGCTCTATTCTTTCTCGAAGACTCTTCTCTACCCCATCGATCATTACCTTCTCAAAGCCTTTGCCGAGAAGATCGTAGAGCATCTGGTAGTACTCCCCTTTTCGTCCAACAACGATTGGAGAATAGATCTGGAATGTCTGTGTTCCCACTTCAACACCCATTACTTTCTTAGAATTTTTTGAATCATCGATATGATTTACAGTATTTAAAATAGTTTCAAAGATTTCTTCTTTAGAAAGTTTTTTGATTTCTCGGCCACATTCAAGACAGTGAGGCTTCCCTATTCGAGCAAAAAGAATTCGAAGGTAGTCATAAATTTCTGTGATAGTTGCCACTGTTGATCGAGGGTTGTTTGAACGAGATTTTTGATCAATTGAAATTGCTGGAGAAAGACCCGTGATCTCATCAACATCAGGCTTCTGCATCTGCCGAAGAAATTGTCGCGCATATGAAGAAAGAGATTCGACATATCGTCTCTGACCTTCCGCAAAGACTGTGTCGAATGCAAAAGAAGACTTCCCAGATCCAGAAAGACCTGTGACCGCAATCATTTTGTTTCGAGGCATTTCAACTGTGATGTTCTTGAGGTTGTGTGTTCGAGCACCCTTAACAACGATTTTTTCCTCACCCTTATCTAGTTTTTTGATGTGTTTATGCATCCCGATAGAAATTAATTATTTACTTAAAATATCTGAATTTATCTATACTCCTTACCTTTTACCCCTTTGCCAGCTTGTCCAAATTTCTGACGGGACAAGTTTTGGTTAGCGATACATTATAGCAAGATTTTGATACATTGACAAATCTTAATTATATTGATTATATAATGACTGAACAGCCCTTATTACACATGCACACACCAGCAAAAGTTAAAACGATCGCCGAGTTTCTCCAATCCTTAAAAGTTGCAGAGACAGTTACAATGATCTGTAACAATGTTAGAGCTGAAGTCGGAATTTCAGCATTGAGTGCTGCTAATCTTCCTTTGAAAGTGACTGCACTTGAGCGCCTCTCAGACGAAGGGGCAGCCCGAAGACGAGAAATCAAAGAAAAGATCGAAGCAGTTTGGCTCGCTGATTATGTGAGCTACAACCTAGGAGCAGATACAGCCATTCATACTTGGCGTCTTCTGAAAGTAAAAGATTGATTTTCTCAATCCCTACTCCAACATCTCCCGAAACCATTTGCTGGCTAGGGATTTTTTATTTTATTTGACAGATACAACTATTATTGATTTGATATTAAAAAACACCCACTCAATAATATGAATCAATTCGATTTTTTCATTAAATGGGTAGTTCCTTCTGCTGCCCTACTCGTTCTACTCTTCCATTTTCGCCACATTAAAAAACGCCATACACATTGTCGTTGTAAACGAAGGATCGATGTAGACATCTACCCCGAGGAGGGCAACCTGCATGTGGCAAAGTGTCACGATTGTGGAGTGACCTGGATACGGCGCCCAGGCGAACCTTGGAAGAAAAAGCAAGGAGCAATTACCTAATCGTCTTCAGATGGAAATCTGAAGACTTTATTTTTTAGATTTCTTTTTTGGTTTTAAATTTTTGAATCCTTCAATCTCTAGACCTGCCCCCGATTACAAAATGTAAATCTCATACCTCAATAACTCAATGCTACCGAAAACACATCTTAAGCTTTTTTACTTCGGGATTTCTTATGATTTTCTAAAGGGGTAAATTTTTCAATTAACTCTTTGATCTCATCACGAAGAAGTGCTGCAGTTTCAAAATCTAATTCTTTGACCGCCTCATCCATCTGCTTTTCTTTTTCTTTGATAAATTTCTTTGGATCTTTTTCAAACAGCTTGTTATCCAAAAGCAAAAGATCGCTAATAGTTTTCTTTCTTTCTGACTGAATCGTCTCTGTAATATCTTTGATACTTTTGAGAATTGTCTTTGGAGTAATCCCATTCTTTTCGTTATATTCCATCTGAATCTTTCGTCTTCGCGCAGTCTCACTAATCGCATAGTCGAGTGACTTTGTCATATGATCGGCATAGAGGATCACTCTTCCTTCAATATTTCTCGCAGCTCGTCCAATGATCTGAATGAG
>JAZKAJ010000023.1:0-19628 GCA_040389185.1 Patescibacteria group bacterium | reverse complement strand
GCATTATCAATGATTAATATTGAAGAAAGAGAAAAAAAAGAAAAAGATATTTTAAACAATTTAGAAATACTTTTAAAAAATAAAAATAAATTAAATTAATTATTTTATATTAGAAATGTAGATATTATTTTTTACTATTCAAGTATTCTTCAACGGACTTCGCATCTGTATCTGCAAGTATGAATCCATCGATATCAAGGGTGGGGCATTTTGATTGCCCAGATTTTGATATGCATTCTTCTTTGAATTCTGGATGAGAATTCATTTCACGTTCCTCAAATGCGATATTTTTTGATGTTAATAGATTTCTTACTTCATCTCCCCAAGGGCATCCCGTCTTAGAATAGAAAATAATATTCATTGTGTTTTTTGTTAGCTTTTAGGATATAATTATACTATGTCAAAAGAAACTATAGTACTCGGCGGAGGGTGCTTCTGGTGCACAGAAGCTGTATTTAAAATGCTTAAAGGTGTGATTTCGGTACTCCCGGGCTATGCAGGAGGTACAACACCAAATCCTACTTATGAATCAGTCTGTAGCGGCAATACGGGCCATGCTGAGGTGGTTGAAATTCAATATGACGAGGAAATTATAAAGCTTGATGATATTCTTACTGTGTTTTTTGGTAGTCATGATCCTACTACGGTCAACAGGCAAGGAAACGATGTGGGTACACAATACCGGTCAGTTATTTTCTATACTACAAATGAACAAAAGAGTATTTGTCAGAAATTCATTGATGATATCAATAGTTCAAATGAAATGGGTAAGCCTGTAGCAACAGAACTCGAACCTCTTCAAAAGTTTTTTGTCGCTGAGGATTACCATAAAGATTATTTTGCTAATAATCCGGGGCAACCATATTGTGAGGTAGTGATCAACCCAAAGCTTGAAAAAGTGGTTGCCAAGTACGCTGAACTCCTAAAATAATCATATTTTGCTGTGTAATATAGTCGCTTTAACGACGTCATCTAATATGATTAAACACAATAAACAATTTTATGATTATATTTATAATTATCGGTATATTACTAGGTGCAGTGGCGGTGATATTTGCCCTACAAAACACAGTTGCTATTACAGTGACATTTCTCTTTTGGCAAATACATTCGTCACTTGCAATTATTCTCATGGTCGCAATTATCTCAGGAATGATAGTGAATCTTCTTTTGTCGCTTCCAGAGATTGTTAGTGATTATTTTAGTTTTAAGAATATGATTAAGGAAAGAAATAGATTAGAAGCTGAGGTGAGAGCAAATCACGAGACGATTGCGGAGCTTAATAAAAAGGTGGAAGCGATGGCTAGAGATATGTATAAACTTTAATCGAGGTTATGAATCCCGTTCGAGATTGCTCAGTTAATCAAAGGTATAAGGTTTAGATTTAAAGTAAGGGATTGTAATATATAATGTCATAATTAACTTCGGAAGTGTTCGACAAGAATTATATTTTGGTACGAAAATATAATTATTTATAAAAAATAATCGATGGTGAGTGTGTAAAAAGCACTTCCTATCTCAAACGGGATGAATTTCACACACTGGTTAGTTGCAACAATGGCTATCATTATAAGCGCATATCTTTTACCTGGAGTAGAGGTGACTTTGGTTGGTGCGATTGTTTTAGCTGTTGTCTTAGCGCTTATTAATATCTTTATTAGGCCGCTTGTATTTATTCTTACTCTTCCAATCAATATTTTGACCCTTGGTCTCTTCTCATTTGTCATTAATGCGCTTCTCATTATGCTTGCATCAGGTATTGTACCAGGATTTTATGTTGCATCATTCTGGTCAGCATTAGGGTTTTCTATTGTTCTTTCTCTTATTTCCATGCTCTTCGGACGAGCTACCAGATAATTGGAATTTGAGATATTATTAGGTGAATGTTTTTAAGTAAAATTAAAAAACTCTTCAATCCTAAATCTGTCGAAACTTGGTATGAAAAATACGAAGGGCGGATTTCTGTCGTGGCTTTAATACTTGGATTTATTTTAGATAATATTTTCTTGGGGCGTGTTGATAGTTTGAATGATATGCTTGTTATTACTACTTATGTTGCAATCTCAGGACTTTGTATAGTGCTCATACATATTAATGAATCAAAAAAACACAATCTATATAATGCTCGAATGCACTTTTGGCTTGCATTTTGTCTCCAGTTTTGTCTCGGAGGTATTTTCAGTGCCTATGTAGTATTTTATGTTCGAAGTGCAACCTTAGAATCAAGTTGGCCATTTCTGGTGCTTTTAGCCGCTTATTTTCTTGGAAATGAATATTTCAAGAAGTATTATTTGAGCTTAAGTTTTAGTCTCGGAGTTTATTTCTTTGCTTTGCTTTCATACTTTATTCTTGTAGTTCCAACAGTCTTAAAGAGTATTAGTTCTTCAGTTTTTGTTTTAAGTACTGTAATAGCAGTTTTTGTTTTCGGCTTTTTTGTGTGGATCATCAGCCTTTATAAAAAGGAGCATATTAAGATCAATAGAAATCGGCGAATAGCATATTATCTGACAATGCTTGTGCTTATCAATGCATTTTATTTTTTGAATGTGATACCTCCTCTTCCACTTATACTTAAAGATGTCGGTGTCTATCACAACCTAAAGAGACAGACGGATGGAAATTATATGATGCAATCTGAAAATAGTAATTCATTGTTTGATTTCTTCAATTCAAAGGAAGTATTTCATAGAATGGCGGGTGAGCCTGTGTATGTGTTTTCTTCGGTGTATTCACCGGTAGATTTGAATTTGAATGTCATCCATAACTGGCAAAAATATGATAGTGAGAAAGGGGAATGGGTAACAGAGAGTAATGTGACGGTGCCTATAAAGGGTGGCAGACAAGGTGGTTATAGGCTTTATTCGTTTAAACAATATATCGAAGATGGAACTTGGCGTGTAAATATTTTGACAGAAGATAAAAGACTAATCGGAAGAACGAATTTTGAAGTAATTACAGGAGACACCAATACCACAACAACAACTGTATTAAAGTAATAAAATCAAAAACCCCGGAAGCTACGCTTCCGGGGTTTTTGATTTATGTGTTATTTACTTCTTTCTTGAATTTCTGATGCTGCAATACTTCCATCTGAATTTGCTTTACCTGCAATCACGACACTGTCTCCTGCTTTGAGATCGGTGATTTGTCCTTGGACACTTTTTGTAACTGGAGTGCTGCTTCCGATCAAAACTACTTTTGAACTCCCGTCTCTGGTTTTAAGCGTAAGGCTTCCGTTATCTATACTTACAATATCTCCCAATGTCATTCCACCCATTCCACCTGCAAAGATTGTCCGTCCACCAGATGCTCGTGCTCCAGCTTGAAAATTACCAAACTGAGATTTGGTTTGTGAACTCTCACCATATTTCATACCCCCATAGAAGAGTATGATTGCAACAACTACGGAAGAAATAATATAAATTTTCTTTTTCTTTTTATTCATTTTTTATAAATTAATTTAACTAATAATTTTTTTATTCGTACCTCAAAGCTTCAATAGGATTAAGCTCTGATGCTCTTCGAGCAGGATAGTAACCAAATACTATTCCAATGCCCGCAGATACTCCGAATGCTAAAAGTATTGAAGGATAAGATATGGTTGTTTGGAGAATTCCAAAATATGAGACAAAGAAAGATATGCTCCAGCCAAGTATGACACCGATAAGACCGCCTATGAATGTAAGTGCGATTGCTTCAATTAAGAATTGAGTATTTATGTCTTTCTTTTTTGCGCCGATCGCTTTTCGAAGTCCAATCTCACGAGTTCTTTCGGTTACGGTTGTGAGCATCATATTCATAATACCAATTCCTCCTACGAGAAGTGAAATGCTTGCCACTGCTCCCAAGAGGATAGTAAATGTCCCTGTGACAGATGAGGCGGTTGCAACAATGTCTGCTTGGTTTAGGGTACTGAAGTCTGCGAGAGTGGGATCTTTGATCTTGTGGCGAGTGAGAAGGAGGTCGGTGATTTCATTTTGAATGTCTGTCATTGAATCAGAATCGGGCGCTTGAACACTGATCGTAGTGACATAGCTGTCTCCTGCAAGAAATTTTTGTGCACTAGAAAGAGGAATGAATATCATATCATCTTGACTGCCGAATCCTGACCCTCCTTTTGCTTTTGTGATACCTATTACCTTGAATTCAATCCCTTTTATTTTGATTGATTGTCCTATTGCATCTGCATCTACTCCAAAGAGATCATCTCTTGTGGTGGGACCAAGCACTGCAACTTTTGATAATGCTTTGTTATTACCATCAGAAATAAAACTTCCAGAATCGATTTCTAAATTTCGTACTCCTGGATACGTTGCGGTAGCACCAACGATCGAAGTGTTTGTGTTCTTGCCTTTGCTCGTGACTTGATAACGTGCGGAAAGTTCTGGTGCCACCGCTTTTGCTGCAGTAATGGTAGAAAGTATTGCATCAGAATCTTCTTGGGTGAGCGTCTTTGCAGCACCTCTTCCAGTGCTTACTTGGAATCCTTGACCTCGCTGGGCTCCTGGAGTCACCATAATAAGGTTTGCTCCGATTGCCTGAATACTCGATTGAATCGAGCTTTGGGCACCTTGTCCGATAGATATCATTGCGATCACAGAACTAATACCGATCACAATTCCAAGCATTGTAAGTCCTGAGCGAACTTTGTTTGCTGAGAGGGAAGAATATGTTTCGTGCAATATGTCATTTGTTGTCATCTTTATTCGTTATGCTTAATTATTCTCTTATGAGGATTTTCCTTGTCTGAAAGAATCATCCCATCTTTGATAAAAATAATTCTATCCGCATGCTCGGCAACATCTTGTTCATGGGTAATAAGCACGATTGTTCTTCCGTGATCTTTGTTAAGTTTTTGGAATGTTCCAAGCACGATTTCTCCAGTTTTTGAATCAAGATTTCCTGTTGGTTCATCCGCAAGTATCATCTTTGGATCATTCACAAGTGCCCGAGCGATAGCTACTCGTTGTATCTGGCCTCCTGAAAGCTGATTGGAAAGATGGTGAAAATGGGATTCGTTAAGTCCAGAAGAGAGTAATGATTCGCTCGCCTTTTTTATTCTTTCTGTCTCTTCGACTTCTTTGTAAATAAGCGGAAGCATTACATTTCGCATCACAGTCGTTCGGGGCAGGAGATTAAATGATTGGAATACAAATCCGATCTTGTCTCGTCTGATCTCTGCTAGTTTATCATCGGAAAGGGAAGATACATCATCACCATCGAGATGATAAGTTCCACTGGTTGGTGTATCGAGAGCTCCTAAGATATGCATAAGTGTAGATTTTCCAGAACCAGATGGACCCATGATAGCAACAAATTCACCCGTTTTGATCGTAAAACTTACTCCTCTTAGGGCTTGAAAAGCATTCTCACCACCACTTGAATATGTTTTAGTAATATTTTTTATTTCGATCATATGTTTATCGAGCGAATCCTGCTCCACTTGCTGTTCGTCCAGCTCCTCCACCTGCAGCTCGACCACCAATACCACTTAGAAGACTAGGTGCTGTTGTGCTTGTTTTAGTTGCTGTACCTGTTGTTGTCTTTGTAATGATTTGATCACCCTCATTTAATCCTTCTTTAATTTCTGTCATTGTATCGTCAGAGACACCTGTTGTAACCGGTATTTGAGTAAGTGCTCCTGTGGAGGTAATGGGTGTACCAAGTTCTGTATCATTCAATACCTTTCCGAGAGACTCAACATAACTATTGTTTCCAGAAGTTTTGATTGCGCTTGATGGAACTGCAATAATGTCTTGTTCAACATCTGTGATGATCGATGCATTTGCACTCATTCCAGATTTTATTCGATCATCATCAGTATCAAGTCCAATTTTTACATTGTAAGAGACAACGCCTTGAGAGACAGTCCCCACAAGATCAACCTCAAGCACTTCTCCTGCGATAGTGAGCCCGTCTATCGCATCAAACGTAAGTGTTGCTTTTTGTCCCGTCTTGATCTTTGAAATATCTACTTCGTTTAAGGAAATGTCTGTAACTTTTTGATTCGTAATGAATGTTCCAACACTTGTTCCAGAGCTTATGTCATCATTTGATTTAACATCAAGCTTTGCCAAGACACCATCAAATGGTGCTCGTATGAATGTGTCTTCATAAGCATATTGTTTTTCACGAAGACTTAGCTCTGCAGATTTTATATCGAGAGGGTCGGCACCATCAACAACATTTGCAAGACTTGTTTGTTTTTCTACTATAGCTCTTTCAGAGTCGGTAATAGTTTTTTCTGCTTGAACTATTGTATTAAGTCCCGAATTTGTGGTTGAAGTTAATGAGTCTGCATCAGCCGATGCTGTTGTACCGCTACTTGTATCATTTTTGAAACTTGCTTCTTCCTTTATAAGGTTGATTGTTGTTTTTGCATCTTTTAGTGCCTGTGACAAATATCGAAGTGATGTTTCTGTTTCAGAGAGCACCCGAACGATGTCTGCTTTATCACTTGTTCTTGTAAGTGTTTTTAGATCATCTGATGTTTTATCAAAATCATTTTTTGCAACCCAATAACTTTGATCAACGATTTTCTTTGAATCTCTAATCGTTTGTCCCATTGAAAACGTATTTGAGTCATTGAGATATCCAGAATTTGAATTGAGCATTGAATCAAGTGAGTTTAGAGTATCACCGATGTTTGCTGATTCAGATTCTAAATCACTAAAAGCATCGCTATAAGCTTTCTTGTTATCTTCTGTTGCACTTGAAACTCCATTTTGTGCTTGTAGAAGCGTAAGCTGATCCGCTTGTTCTGTGGCCTTTGCATATGATATTTGCGCGCTTTCAAGCGCCATTTGTGCGTCCCTTGAATCTACTTGTGCAATTACTGTACCAGCTTTGACAAAATCTCCCGTCTTTACATTGATCGCTCCGAGCTTGCCAGAAGCTTTGGCCTTAAGGTCTACTTGGTTTGAGGCGGATACTTGTCCACTACCAGATATTGTTGAAATAATAGTTGTCTTTGCTACTTTTTCTACTGTGTATTTTGTCTCCGTTGTATTTGAAGCGAACAGCTTGGAATATGAGTAATAAAGGACGAGAAATACAACGATAAAAATAATAACGGATTTGATTTTGTGGGCGATTACATAATTTTTAATATTGCTCGGTTTAATTTTTGAAAAAAAGTTACTCATATTAATTATTGGTTATCGCTATCTACATCAAGAGGAGGGAGGATTCTAATAAGTTTTGCCTCGATCACCGATTTTTCGTTAGGCGATCCGACGACCACAACCATATCGTTTTGAGATATTTTTGATGTACTTGCAAGCATCTCAACATTTCTGACGATCGTTCTATCATTTGTTGAAATTATTTTTTCCATTCCATCTTCGTCTTCAACAATAAAAGTCGGAAGAGTCACCTGTATTACTCTCCCTATTGCACCGTGGCTTCGGGGGAGATCATCATCATTTAATCCCATTGGCATCGGTCTGCCACCTCTTAAATTTTTATAGTAATTATCTCCATATTTAAAGAAATAAGAAGCTTTTTGATATCCAATGAACATACCAAGCTGAAGGATAAGCCCTGTCCATATAACAAGTCCTATAGCAATAAGAGATTGATTAAAATATTTAGACTTGCTTACTTGTGACATCTTTTCTTTTAAAGTTTTTAGTTCCATATAGTATTTATGCTGTTATTAATTTTGAATCAATACTTTCGACAGTTTTTAGACTGCTAATAATAAAAGTGATTATAAGGGTGAGAAAAATTGAAAGGGTAATAAAAGGAATCGATTCAAGTATTGAAAATGATATTTCTTTCCAGATTGTTGTTGCGTCACTGGGACTTGAAATAATAAGTGAAATATATTCGTAAGTTCCAGATGTTTGAAGATTTGTCCAAAGTGCTTTAAATGATACAAGAAGTCCTGCAAAAGAGGCAATAGAAAAAATTCCAAAGAAAAACATTCTTTGTTTTGATCTTTTGTGTTCAAGAATTTGAATTCTTGCAACTATTGATCTGCCTAGGCCTTCCGGGACAATGTAGGTGTCAATATTTTTTATAACTGTTTCAATATCTTTCATGTTGGTTTATACGATTAATCTTTTAAATTTGGTGCATTTACTATGTTTTTTCGAAGTTTCTCTAAACCCCTTCGATAATGGCTTTTGATTGTATTTAAAGGCTTTTTGAGGACTTTTGATATTTCGTCAAATGTCATATCTTCAGAAATATGAAGCATTATAACGCTTTTTTGATCGGGATGTAATGTGGTGAGTAGTTTTTCGAGATTATTTTTAAGCTCTTTTTGTGAGAAAATATCTTCGGGGAGCGGCTCAATATCAACCAGTCTATCTGCAAAACTTTCATCCTCCTCTCCATTCTCAAGATCTGAAAATACATAGACTTTCTTTTTTCGCATCCAGTCCACCGTGGTGTTTCGGGCAATTGTAAAAAGCCATGTTTTGAAGTTTTGGGCCGGGTTATATTTGTGAATATTTTTCCAGACCTTGATGAATACTTCTTGTGTAATATCTGTCGCGTCAGACTCGTTGTTGTAAAGCCTTCTTACAAAATTATATACATGAGCAAGATATTTATCGATGATTTTGTCTAGAGATTCTTTATCACCACTAAGGTATTTTTTTATGATTTCTGAGTCAGTTTGTTCCATTTATCAGTTTAGATTAGCATAAATATTTTAATATAAAAATATCAGTCTTGATCGATAAATACGTTAGGGTGGCGATGAATACGCAAAAGTACAATATAAAATTGCATTTTAAAAAATATTTTATATTAACTTTTGGACTTCGGGTTTTCTAGATCTTGAATATCGTATAAAGAAAAGTTGTTACAAAATCAACATTAGGTCCATAAACAAGGATCCCGCCAAGACCGCCTGTAATCGTAAGAGTAATAAAACCTAGAATTGAAAGGCTAATCGAAACAATTGGAGAAAGAATAATAATCCGAAGATCAGTGACTAACCAATTAAATTTAAAGTTTGTTGATGTGAGGTATGGTTCAATGAATTTTAGAATATATCCAAACGCAAGAATTCCATACAGAAAAATACTCATTTGTGCAAACATCTCGTGAAAATGGAGAATACTTGTCCTCTCATCTCGTGGAAGTAGGTGAGATGCGATATCTCCTGTTTGAAGCGCCACGAATCCACCAATCATACCTGCAAAAAGTAAAATGGATTTTGTGTAAAGAAGGTTGAATTTTTCTTCAATGTTTTTGACCTTAATTAGTTCCAAGATACTATAAAGCATCAGGAGAGCGATAGGGAAATGGACAAAAAGCGGATGAATGTTCATCCCGTTAGAGATAGGAAGCGCTATTAACGCTATCGCTATGTAAATTAATTATTAAAGTATTATTTTGTGTAATCATTGTATGTTTCTTTCTAAGCGCTTCCGTAGTTTATTGTAATACAGTAATGTATCATACTAGTTAGTTAATATTTATCCAAGGTTTCTTCAGTTAATGGATAGATCTCTAACGGGATTCATATCCTATGATCGTTGTTTTTAATGCTATGATTATATCACATATCTATTATTGACTACCTGTATGAATAAAAAACTCAAAAGATTTCTCAAATACTCAGCAATTGGTGTCTCAACCTTTATTATAGATTTTTCGATTTTATGGTTTTTGACGGATGTTGCGGGTGTGTATTATTTGATCGCAACACTTTTTGCATTTTTGGTCGGTGTCACGATCAATTACTTTGCATCAAGACATTTTGTGTTTAAGGGGACTTCACGGGGTGTGAAGAAGGGGTATGAATATTTTCTCGGGATTGTCTCACTTGGAGTCATCTTAACTTTAAGTATAATGTATGTTCTTGTTAATTTTACGCAACTAAATATTCTTGAAGCACGTATTATTACATCAGGATTCATTGGTATATTTAATTTTCTGATGAACGATACATTTAATTTTAAAATAAAGGACCTTTCGGTATAGATTATGAGGCAATGATAAGAGGTGTTCCATCCATGTTTTTTCGGCGCTAAGTCATAGGATTATCGGTCCATATTCCAACTTCGACTCGGATGCTGTGTACGAGAGTACTCGTCCACGCACTCCTCGCTTGTTGGAAATAAAATCATAACTCGACACATTTATGAATTTTGTAAATGATGCATCCTAAACATAAGAGGTGATAGAATAATTTATCAAATAACAAAAATATTTATGACAAACGATCCATTTGAGAGCTCTGTAACTCAGATTAAAAATGCGGGAATTAAACTTGGACTAGGTATTGCAGAATTGGATAGAATTTTAGAACCGCAAAGAGTGGTCAAAGTTTCTTTTCCTGTAAAGATGGACAATGGGGGTATTAATACATTTATAGGATTTCGTTCACAACATAATAATGCTCGCGGTCCATACAAGGGCGGTATTCGATTTAGTCCTGATGTAAATGAATCAGAGGTTAAGGCACTCTCAAGTTGGATGACGTGGAAATGTGCTGTTGCAGATATTCCATTCGGTGGAGGAAAAGGTGGGGTGATTGTCGATACAAAGACACTTTCAAAAACAGAACTCGAAAATCTTTCACGATCATTTGTTCGGTCAATCGCAGATGTGATAGGGTCTGAAAAGGATGTGCCTGCGCCAGATATGTACACGACAGGAGAAATAATGGATTGGATGGTAGATGAATATTCAAAGATCGTTGGGTCAAAGCAACTTGCGACATTTACGGGAAAAACTTTGGGGAAGGGGGGAAGCGAAGGGAGAACAGAAGCGACAGGATTTGGGGGTGTTGTTGTGCTTGAAAAATTGGCGGAAGAAAAACAATTGAACCCAAAAGAAACAACTGTTGCAATTCAGGGTATTGGAAATGTCGGACAGTATTTTGCTATTTTTGCAGAACAAAAGGGATTTAAGGTGGTGGCACTTAGTGATTCGAAGACCGCGGTCTACAACGAAAACGGACTTGATGTTGATGCTGTATTAAAGTTTAAGGAGACAAATAAGACTTTGATTGGAATGCCTAGTGTGAAGTTTATAACCAACGAAGAATTACTCGAACTCCCTGTAACTGTGCTTGTGCCGAGTGCACTTGAAAACGTAATCACAAAGGATAATGCCGAAAAAATAAAAGCGCGATATATCATCGAGATGGCAAACGGACCTCTGACTCCTGAAGCTGATGAGATACTTCACAAGAAAGGAATTTTGTTTGTGCCTGATATCCTCTCAAACAGTGCGGGAGTGACAGGATCATATTTTGAGTGGTATCAAAATATGCACAATGAAAAATGGACTAAAGAAGATGTATTAAATAAACTCAAAACAAAAATGGAAAGTGCATTTGATGCGAGTTACAAGATGATGCAGGACAACAATACCGATATGCGAACAGCGTGTTATATGATTGCAATTAAGAGAGTGAATGATGCGATGAATAAATAAAATATGCAGGTTTACAGAACAAAATTTAAAGGGGAAATAATTGCTGAATTTGTTGTACCAAAAAAGATGACAAATAAAGTAATGATCATTTGTGGAGGAATGCCAACCTATCCAGCAAAAGAAAAATATTCTGAATTATTTGAGTTTTATACAGCAAAAGGCTTTTCAGTTTTTGTCCCGAGATATCGCGGAAGCTGGGAGAGTGGGGGACAGATGTTCACCAAGTCTCCCCATTTTGATATCAAAGACATAATGGATGAATTACCTAATGGTTTTAAAGATTTGTGGAATGGAACTTTGTTTAAAATAGAGAATCCGGAGGTATATATTATTGGTTCTAGTTTTGGCGGTCCTGCGGGACTTTTGAATTCTAAAGATTCGCGAGTTAAGAAAGTGATTTGCTTTTGTTCGGTTCTAGATTGGCGAACAATGGATGATACTGTTGAGCCGATCTCGCTTGCATCTCAATTGATAGCAGATGCATTTGGAAATAGTTATCGGATCGTCAAAAATGGTTGGAACAAAATTGAAAAGGGGGAACTTTATAATCCAACAACAGAGATAGATAAAATAGACGGAGCAAAATGTCTCATTATTCAAGCCAAAGATGACAATATCGTATCAGTCAAAGCGGTCCTGCCTTTTATTGACAAAACACATTCCAAGCTTTGGTTCGTCTCCAAAGGTGGACATCTGGGTATGTCACTCATGAAAAAAAGATTTGCTAAGAAATGTTTTGACTTTTTGAAGAGTAAATAGTTGTTGACATTACATGCCAATCAAATAGTATCTTCTTTGGCACAATGTAATTTCAAACATCTCTTAAATCATGAAACTCAAATCAATTCCTGTTACCGTGGCTCCGGGCGCCAAAAATCAAAAAAAGGCCTGGAAGAAATTCCTAAAAGCGCTCAAGAATAACGAATGGTTCCTTGGACGGGACCTGATAACTGGAGTTTTCCCTTCAACAAAATTGAAAAAGGACGACGCCAAAGAGGCTCGTGTCCTCGGATATGAATTTCTTTTCAAAATGGCTATCGAAGCCGGCAATCTCGATGATGCGCTTGAGGTCGCACCTTTCTCTGGGCATCTGATGGTCAAAGAGGATTATCTTGCGTGCAAGAAGAACGCTATCGCTACTGGTAGGCTTGACGATAAACGCTCATGCGCGAGAGTCCTCAGGACATTCTGGAGTGATTGATCTTCCTGTTTGTATTAATAGAGTTCCGGCAACCAAAAGTTGTCGGACTTTTTATATTATAAAAATTTAAATTTACCTTTTTGGATTTCTTTTGCTCCACGTGTTACTGTCGCAACACCAACTTTAAGCTTATGGGCAATTTCATGCTGAGAGATGTCTTCTTTTATTTTTTTAACAATAAGGAATCGGTGGACGAATGTCTTCATCTCATCTTTTGTAAAGATACTTGAGAATAGATAAGGGAGCTCAGCTTCGCTGAATTGGTTTATTACTTTTGCCAAGAGAGCATCTTCAGCCATCTTACCTTTCTCGTATTCCTCAAGCCATTTATTGATTTTATTGTTTGATTTTTCCATTCCTTTATTATACCACACTATGTATCATCATACTAGTACACTGTGGATAAATTGATTGACTTTATATTACCATCATACTAGTATACTGATATGTTTAATCTTTCTTCAAAACTAAACAAATTTAGTTCACAAGCGGCTTTGAATTGCTGCTGCAATCATCTTGATTTTATGCAAGGTGGTTTTTAGATCTGTGTCTGCAAACCTCCCTGCGTAAGAAACAGGGAGGTAAATGTACATTCAACAACCAAATGAAAAGAAGGAAACATAATCATGAGTGAAGACGAAATTGATAAACTGGTTCAAATGCTTTCTGCTGGAGATTTAAATATATCTTGCCCGGAATGTTTAAGGCAGAAACTAAGAGAAAAATTTACATCACTATCACATCGAGAAATTGGAATCGAAGAAAAAAATGATCAACCTAAACAGTATTGGTGGGCTAGAGGATGGGGAAGTGAAGGAGGACTGCAATAATGAATGGATGGTTCAATGATCGTGATGAAAAGCGAAGTCTGGGTATTGAGTCGCTAAATATTTTTACTGAACTACTCTCACACTACAAATTCTCTGCACACAATCTACAGGATATGGAAACGGTTCGTCGTCTCCTAATCCAAAAGAAATGTAGTAAGGAAATTATTGAAGGAGTGATTTGGCGGTATCAGAATTTGTCTGGTTTGTGTTAACTGCGGTGTCCGGCAATAAAAATTGCTGGACACTTTTTTATATTAGGACTTTGTGTTCATGATGATGCTGTTTTTCTCGGTGTTTGATACTCTGTTCTGCAATAATAAATGAGAGGATTGCTCCTATCCAGTTAATAATGAGAAGTGAAATCCATACTCCTTCGAGCCCTTCGCTTAGTTTGTAAATGACAATAGGGAAGACGATGAGGGGTAAAATAATTTGTCGGAGTACTCCAGTCCAGAGTGCTCTATTTGGATATTTGATTCCCTGAAGTGCTGATGCGGAAACAAATGAAATCACATACGCCATAAATATAAAGAGTGACACATAAAGGTAGTTCATTCCAATATCCGAAATGTTTTGACTTGGTGAGAATTGTTCAATAATATCTCGCCCAAATAGTACAATAACAACAACTGAGAACAGGAGTGCATAAAGCCCAAGTTTGATGGCTTTTCTGATTGTTTCTTGAATACGATCAAATTTGTGTGCACCGTTGTTCTGCCCAATAATTGAAAGTGCTGCGATGTTGAGTCCAATTGTTGGAATGAGTGCGATTTGTTCTATTCGAATAGCAACCCCATATCCTGCAATGGCATCAGAGCCGAATATTGCAATGAAGAAGTTGATAATAAATGACCCAATGGCGATGTTCATCATATTGAGACTTGATGGAACCGCTTGCGCAAAAATTTGTTTAACAATAGAAAAATTGAGAACAAATTTTCTAACATTCCCACTTAATATTCCTCTTGTTTTAATATAGTACAAAAGGTAGATACACTCGATGATTTGTGTTAATACTGTTGCGAGTGCAATACCTTGAATTCCCATTTTTGGAATTCCAAATCCACCGTACATAAACCAAGGATCAAGAAATGTATTTAAAAGGAAAGCAATAATAAGAAGATTTCGAAATATTTTTGTGTTACCTTGTGCATTAAGATATGCATTCAAGATACTCGCAAGAATAAAAAAAATTGTTCCGAGGAAAATCATATTCAAAAAATCCATCGCATAATTCATTGCGTCCGTGGGCAGATTCATTAGTTCAAGTAGTGGTTTTGAGAATATGAGTCCAATAATGGTGAGAACAATGGCAGAAATAATACCCATGAAAATACCTTGAATATAATACTCCTTTGCTTTGGCTTCATCTTTTTTGCCCAATTGATTGGCAACAAGTGTTGTTGTGGCTGTGGCAATGCCAGTTGATGCGGCAATGATTATAAAAAATGCTGGGAATGAGGCTGAAAGTCCTGCAAGCGCAGAGTCACCAAGCTTACCGCCAAAATATGTATCCACCACATTAAACATGGTGTTAAAGAAGAATCCGATTGATGCTGGAATTGCGATCGTTTTTATGTGTTTTGTAATATTTCCTTCTGTTAAGTCTTGTTTCATAGTTGGATAGTTTAGCATATTTTGTTATAATGTCCGATATGTCAAAACAAGAACATACATACAATATTTTGGGAGTTATAGCTACAATCATTGTTGTGGCTGTTGTTATTGGGATTATTATTTATACATTTGGTTTTTTTGGTAAAGTTAAAACAGATATCACTATGAATGATCTAAAAATTGAAGTATTAACAGAAGGAACAGGTACTCCAGCAGTGATCGGAGATACTGTAGTTGTAAACTATGTCGGTACTCTTGCTGATGGTAAGGAATTCGACAACTCATACAAACGAGGTCAGCCATTCCCAGTGACTATTGGAGAAGGGCGAGTGATACAGGGTTGGGAAAAGGGTCTCCAGGGTATCAAAGTAGGTGAAAAACGAAGACTTACTATTCCACCAGCTATGGGGTACGGTAATCAAGATGTTGGAGGTGGGCTTATTCCAGCAAATAGTACACTTATCTTCGACATCGAGTGTGTTGAGATTCATCCGGCAAAGAAGTAATATCAATGAAAACGATTTTGTTCTAAAGTAAATAAAATGAAATCACCAATCAGCTTTGAAATTCTAAAAGAATCCACCGACTCTCTCGCGAGAGTCGGTGTTATTCATACTCCTCATGGTGATATCCAAACTCCATCTTTTGCAGTGGTGGGAACCAAAGCGACAGTGAAGGCTCTCACAAGCAAACAATTAAATGATATTAATCCTGAAGTACTGCTCGCAAATACATACCACCTCTATTTGAAGCCCGGTAGCGAGATACTCAAAAAGGCTGGAGGACTTAATAAATTTGCTAACTGGTCCAAACCCACAATGACTGACTCTGGTGGATTCCAGGTTTTTTCACTTGGAAAGGCATTTGGCAAAAATATTTCAAAATTCACGGACGAAGGTGGAGAGAATGAGGAGAACAAAAGAATGGAAAAAGCTCCATATGCAACAATTGGTGAAGATGGTGTTGCATTCCGATCTCATATTGATGGAAGTGATCACTTTTTGACTCCTGAAAAATCAATTGAGATTCAACATAATATTGGGGCGGATATTATTATAGCCTTCGATGAACCAACAAGTCCGAATGATCCAATTGAATACCAAAAAGAAGCACTCGAGCGAACCCATAGATGGGCAAAGCGATGTGTGGAATATCACAAGTCAAAACCAAATGCAGAAACCCAAGCACTCTACGGAGTGGTGCAGGGAGGGAAGTTTCCAGATCTTCGAAAGGAGAGTGCTGAATATATTTCAAGCTTAGATTTCGACGGATTCGCAATTGGCGGATCGTATAACAAAAATGATATTGGTGCCGTGGTGAATATTGTAAACAACATTTTGCCAAAAGATAAACCAAGACACCTTTTGGGTATTGGAGAGCCGCTCGATCTCTTCGATGGTGTAGAAGCGGGCTGTGACACATTCGATTGCGTAATGCCGACTCGCAATGCGCGAAATGGAAGCATTCTCACAAAGAATGGAAAGATAAATATTACAAATACGAAATTCCGTGAAGATTTCGGACCGCTCGAAGAGGGGTGTGGATGTGAGACTTGTACTATATATACACGAGCCTATATCGCGCATCTTTTTCATAGCGATGAATTACTTTCAAATACTCTTACCTCAATTCATAATGTGCATTTCCTAGTAAATCTCGTTCGTAATATTCGTAATTCAATTCTGGAAGGGAATTATGAAAGCTTCAAAAAGAGCTTCATTGAAGAATATTCAAAATAATTTCCACAACTACTGAATTTGCATTTATTTTATTCTCATATATGATAATAAACATGATATTCGTATCAACAACAATTAAGAACCTAGCCAAGGCCGATTCGAGCGCAAGCTTCCGGGTTCGATTTTGTTGTTAATCTCCAAAGAAATTCACACCAAAATCGAGTCCTGAAGCAAAACCGCTCAGGACTCTTTTTTGTTATGAATCTAACGCGACCCACACTAGGAGACTTAATAAGGTCAATTAAGTCCGCTGAGATTTTGGATCAATTTGGATGTGCGCACATACTATTACCCAATCTTCATGCTACGCCGGCCTACACGGTAAATACTATGCCTTCATCTGGTATGATATTTACTTCAAGTGAACCAATACCACTTTTGAATGTATTGGAAATTGTAAAGGCAGAAATTCGAAATCTAGACATGGAAAGCATTGAATGCGAGCCATGTAAGGAAGGTTCAAATTTTTGCCTGTACCTGTTCTTTCGTTACTAAACCCACCCCACCCAGACATGACTGACAACACACCCCTCCTCGAAAGTTCGACATTGCATCCCCATCTTGTGGATGCACGACTTACGTTCGACGATTTGACCGTATGGGAGCAGGCAGAAGCACAGGCACCAGCTGGTGCCTGTAAGAAAGAGTAGTGTGTTCTACTCAATACGGCGCGAGGACCCAACCCCTCGCGCCACCATTTTATGAAACTTCCAGACAAGAATTTGTTACAAATGAATCATTACAATTACACAACCAAAAAGCAGACCAAGAAATATTCACGCTTGAATGTTGGCTTTTGTAATTATTTATATTTTTTAAATTAATGATTATGGACGCGAGCATTTAAGTTGAATGTTCGAAACCTAATCATTATGAAATCAATCACTATCTACCACATCGACGGAGTCAAAGATTTTGCAACGCTCGTTGCTAGGGCTCGAAAAGAGTTTCCGGGAATACCTTTTGAGAAGATTAAAATCTCATTTGGAATTGTCAGTATTCACCTTGAGGCTGATACGAGCAAACCAAGAAGTAAAATGAGAAGGGTTTTCAAAGCCCAAATGTAACTGTTCTTTCTACGCACCTTGCCTCACACTTTAAATTAGTCTGTAGGCAAGGTGCTTTTTTTGTTATATAATGTGCTCTCTATGTCAGAAAATCTATTCAAAATAAAAAGCAAATACTCTCCGGCTGGGGACCAGCCAAGGGCCATAAAATCCCTCACAGACGGTATCAAAAAGGGCTTGAAGCACCAGACACTCTTCGGAGTTACGGGCTCTGGCAAGACCTATACAGCCGCTAGTATCATTCAAAATATTGGCAAGCCAACTCTTGTGATTGCTCATAACAAAACTCTCGCAGCCCAGCTTGCACAGGAGTATCGAGAATTCTTCCCAGAGAATGCTGTGCACTATTTCGTCTCGTATTACGACTACTATCAGCCAGAAGCATACATGAGTGCATCGGATACATATATCGAAAAGGAGGCTCAGATCAATGAAGAGATCGAGCGACTTCGACATGCGACAACACAGGCACTTCTTACTCGAAAAGATGTGATCATTGTCTCATCAGTTTCTTGTATCTACGGTCTCGGTTCTCCAAAGGAATATCAAAAAGTAAATGTGAAAGTAAATGTCGGTCAAAAAATAAGTCGAAATGACTTGGTGAGGAAATTTGTTGATGTACATTTTGAACGAACAACGGCAGATCTTTCGCCTGGACAATTCCGCGCACTTGGAAACACAGTTGAGATAATGCCGGTCAGTGAACGAGTAATATTCAAGATTGATTTCAAAGGGGATGAAATATTTCGAATATTCAAAGTTGATGCAGTGACAAGGGGAATTATTGAAGAGCTCGATGTATTCTTTCTCTTTCCAGCAAAGCATTTTATTACCGACGAAGCGGGGCAAAAAAGAGCGGTAGAAAGTATCAAAGCAGAACTCGATGTACGCCTTGAAGAACTCAAAAAAGAAGGGAAGAATCTCGAAGCAGAAAGACTAAAGAGGCGAACACAATACGACCTCGCACTAATCCGAGAGGTTGGATATTGTAATGGAATCGAAAACTACTCAAGACATTTCTCTGACAAAAAAGCAGGTGAAGCTCCAGAAACATTGCTTTCATATTTTCCACACAAAGCTGATGGTACTCCAGATTTCCTAACTATCATCGATGAGTCGCATGTGACTGTCTCACAGATTGGAGGAATGTATGCAGGCGATGCATCGCGAAAGAAAAATCTTATTGACTTCGGATTTCGTCTTCCGTCTGCTGCAGACAACAGACCACTCAAATTTGATGAATTTGAAGAGCGGGTAGGGCAGACGATCTATACCACAGCTACACCAGGCAAGTTTGAAAAAGAGCATAGTGAAAATATTGCTGAGCAGGTGATTCGACCGACAGGACTTATCGATCCTGTTATTGTAGTAAAACCTGTGACAGAAAACGGAGCTTACAAAGGCCAGATACGCGACTTTATTGAAGAGGCGGAAAAAGTGATTGCAAAAGGCTGGAGAGTGATCGCAACAACGCTCACCAAGAAAATGGCAGAAGATCTCTCAGAATTTTTGAAAGAGAAGAAAATCAAAGCAGAATTTCTGCACAGTGATATTATGACCTTGGATCGAATCCAGATTCTTACAGAATTCCGAAAAGGAAAATTCGATGTGCTCGTAGGAGTAAACCTTCTTCGAGAAGGATTAGATCTTCCTGAGGTTGCAATGATTGGAATTTTGGATGCTGACAAAGAAGGTTTCCTTCGATCAGAAACATCGCTCATTCAGATCATTGGACGAGCTGCGAGAAATATTGAAGGAAGAGTGATCCTCT
>JAZKAJ010000022.1:0-19124 GCA_040389185.1 Patescibacteria group bacterium | reverse complement strand
GCCTATTTCGTAGACCTTTGCACTGTCCTTGGATGACTCTTTTGTCATATGTTTTATATATTTAATAATAAAATCCCTCTAAATAAGGGACTGGTAGAAGATACCATGAAAATGGCTTAAAATCAATGAGCGTCTGAGCGTTTTACGGTATATTGACAAATAGGTATATATTGTGCTATAATGTTACAAGTTTAGGTACTTTGAAATCACATATTATTCACGGTTTTAAGCACTCATTTTGAGGATTTAAAACCGTGAATAAACAACAAACACGGCCCAACACAATGAAGCAAAGGACGTATTACACGATGAGACTGTGCCCTCTGACCGATAAGGAAAAACGAGAGTACAGAGATATAATTTTAAAAGAAAGAGAAAAGGTTCGTAAGTTGGAAGCAGAGTATGACAAAGCTCTCACATCCAACGAACGAGAAAAGGCATTATTTGCAATGGATCATCCTGATCGGGTGATCGAAGAGTATGCAACAAGATTACGTCAGGGTTACCGTAAAGAATGGTACCCCTTACCCGAACGTAAGTAGTTTTACTTAAGTTTATGGTTTAGTTTTGCAGATACAATTTGGAATGTTAGTTGTTAAAATGTGATTTGGTCAGGACAGCTTCCAAGGTTAGAGGAAGCAAGAAAAAGCCGGCATGCGTAAAGCAAAGCCGGCTTTCATCGTTCCCAAAATTATATTCTAAAAAGTTTTTTTGAATTCTCTAGGAGCTGTGGAGCAACTTCATCTACTGACAATCCTTTTATCTCGGCAATCTTTTTAACCACCTCTGCCACATAAGCAGGTTCATTCCTCTTCCCTCGATATGGAATCGGAGCAACAAATGGGCAATCTGTCTCAGAAAGAATTCGATCGAGTGGAATATGTTTGATGACCTCATCATAATTGTGCCCGTACGTGATCGCACCAGTAAAAGAAAAAGTAAATCCGAGTTCGAGAAATTGATCAACAATATCAATGTTGCCCGCAAAGAAATGCACATCTCCACGAAGATTTGGATGTTCTGCTTTATATTTTTTAATTATATCTATCGCATCTTGATATGCCTCCACTTTGCCATTATCACGAATATGAAGCATAAGGGGTTTGTCGACTTCTATCGCAAGTTTAATCTGTTCTTCAAACGCATGCATCTGAATCTCTTTTGTATTTTCTTCGGTACGGAAATAATCGAGACCGCACTCACCTATCCCTACCACCTTTGGATTCAGTGCAAGTGTCTTGTAGTATTCAAAATCAAACGCTTCTCCTCGAGAAGTGAATTCCTGCCCACCTTCACCTAATTCCTGAATGTCATGAAAGGATTTACTCGTGTGTACAGGGTGAAGTCCCACTATTGCGTAGCATCCGCACTCTTCTGCAATCTCGACTGCGCGTTTTGATGTGTCTCGCTGAGTGCCAACATTTATTATTTGAACCCCTGCATCTGTCGCCCTCCCTATCACCTCTTTATAATCATCCTTAAAGGCATTGAGGTTTAAGTGCGAATGGTTGTCTATGTATTTAAAATTATTCATTTCATTTATTTTCTTTCTCGCACATGTTTATAAAACCCTGCAATACTTTTAATTATTGACGGAAGATATACAAGACTAAAAAGGACGGTAGAAATAATTATGATCGCATCATATGACTGTCGTATCCAATAGTTGTCTTGTAAATGTAACCACATACCAAACTCATCAAATGAAAGTGCGAGTCCGATACCGTAAATAAGTGCTGCGGCAACTTTATGTCTTTGAGTTGTAAAATTTATTGCTAGAATTCCTGCGATTGCGAGGAGAAATATACCGTAGGTTAGATGATGAACATGTACACCTCGCACAAGCAAGAAGAGGTCTGGAAAATGATACACCATAAGTCGCGCACCGATGAATGTTGGAATGAATGCGAAAAGGATCCAGAAATTTACATCCTGTGTTCGCACGAACATCGTAAATACACGTGAGTGAAGTTTTAAATTTTGATTGATAGTATCGATTTGGTTCATATAGTTTAAAGATTTAAGAATCTATCTTTTAAATAGAATTCCTGATCTGACAAAATTTCATATCTTGCCCTCAGCGCCTCTTTCACCTCTGGAATTACAATCTTTCTTTCCCAATCCTTTCTTATTTTACGTCCATTAGATTGTGAGAGATAATTAAGATCTTTCTCCGCATTTTCCTTCCAATAGATAGAAAAGAAATTCGCGAACATATGTGATGCTCCATCCGCCGAAGAGACGATTCTCACTTCAATCGGAGCCAAGCTTAGATCAGTGGTCATTTTTGACTCGAAGATATTATGATGTCCGATCAACCTATCAATATACAATGTATCAAATTCAAGAGACTTAAGAAGTGGTCTGATTATTTCTTCTGCAAAAGGAAGATCATGTTGTCTTTCTCTATCTACCATTTTTGGATAATCATGTATCCACACCATTCCCCTGACCAGGTCTATATCAACTCCGGGATATTTTTCACATATTTCAAGTGCAATCTTTTCTACAATATTTAAATGTCGACCCACAAACCATATATGATGGACAAAACCCTCATCCGATGATGCCTTTATAATAAAGTCCTTTAATTTCTCTATTTTTTCATTCATCTATTTTCTTAAAAATATTGGAGCTTCAGGCGTTTTGTTTGCCTTAACACAAGCTTTAATCTTGTTTGAAGCATCAGTCATCAAAGGATTCAGCATTCGAGCGATTGTATGGAGTTTCTTTACGAGATCTATAATTATTTCTAAGCCCTTCTCTTTATCCACTTTTATAAGTTTAAATGGTTCTGTCTGTTGGATGATAGTATCGAGTTCCCCTATTTTTAACCAAACAAAATCCATCGCTTTATTTATTTCAAATGTTTCAAAGAATTTAAAATATTCTTCTGGGATTGTGTCGTCCTCTATAGTTACAGGTCCTAGAAGATTTGTCTCCGCCATTTTCATAATTCGACTTGTGAGGTTTCCTATACCGTTAGCAAGATTTGCATTATATGCCTCCTTGAATCTCTCTACAGTAAAAGGACTGTCCTCAAAAGGAGATAATTCTCGAAGTACAAAGTATCGAAGTGCATCTGTCCCGTATTCGTTTATGATATCCACAGGATTAACAACATTACCTAAAGATTTTGACATCTTCAGTCCTCCGTTCCCCGTCACAAAACCATCAACAACCACAGTGTGAGTCGGTGGAATTCCTGCAGCAAGAAGCATCGCTTGCCACATGACTGACTGGAATCGAATATTATCTTTACCACAATACTGAGTCGGTGTTCCTTCAAGCCAATATTTTTTGAAATCCCCTTCTTCATTCGGCCATCCCAAAGTTGAAATATAGTTCACAAGTGCATCAAACCAGACATACATAACGTGAGTCTCATCTCCTGGTACAGAAATCCCCCATTGCATCTTTGATCGAAGGCGTGATATAGAAAAATCTTCAAGCCCTCTTTTGATAAACTCCTCGACTTCATTTACTCTAAAGCCTGGTACGATTCTATGTTTACCTGTTTTATAAAGGTCGAGCAACTTATCTCCAAATTCAGAAAATTTAAAGAAATAATTTTCCTCTTCGATTATTTCAATTTCGAGATTTGGATGTATAGAACATTTGCCATTCACGAGTTCTGAATCAGTTTTTTCAAGCTCACAGCCTACACAATATTTACTTTTATAATTCTTTTTATAGATAAAACCATTTTGATCTACTTTTTTCCAAAACTCTTGGGCAGCGGCCTCATGATTTTTGTCTGTTGTCCGAATAAAATGTATGTCCTCGGACATGCCAAGAAGCGGCAAAAGGGTTTTGAATTTATCTGCATAAAAATCTACATATGACTGAACATCCTGTCCCGCTTTCTCTGCTGCAGTAAATATTTTTTGACCATGTTCGTCAGTGCCTGTATTAAAAAAGACATCAAACCCTTGGAGTTTCTTTATACGTGCAATAACATCAGCACGCACAAATTCGAGTGCGTGCCCCATATGAGCCTCGGCGTTTACGTATGGAAGAGTTGTGGTAATGTAAAAATTCTTTGACATAAATTAGGTTCTGGGAATTTGGGAATTATCGAGACTTCTCGAGAGTCTTTTTCTTGTCGAGATCTTCGACGAGCTCAACCAAAAGCACCGAGAGAGGTACCGAAAGAAGAATCCCGAGGAATCCTGCAAGTTCGTATCCAACGACAAGAGAAATGATAACAAGAATAGGAGGAATGCCCACCATCTTTCGAACCACGAGCGGATAGAAGATATGGTTTTCAAATTGTTGCACAATGACATAGACGAGAAGTACTGCGAATCCAAGTCCTGCTCCCCCATCCAAAAGTGCGAACATTACCGCAGGAACTGCAGCCAGTGTCGGGCCGAATACTGGAATGATCTCGAGTACACCCGCAAGAAATCCAAGGGGTAAAGCGTGCTTTACATGAAGCACAGAAAGGAGCAAAAAGATTATTGATCCCACAAGTGCGCCTAGAAAGATCTGGCCTTGCATCCATGCACCGATCTTATTCTTCGTCCTTGTCCAAAGACTAATAACATATTCCTCGCTTTTGATCGGTGTCACGATTCGAAGAAAGTGTGTAATACCGTCTCGTGTTACAGAAAAATAGAATGACAAAACGACGATCAATATGAAACTGATGACACCTTGAAACACCTTTGCAGAGTCAATCGGCACACTCGCAGCCGTTACTCCTCCAGTAGTCAAATTTTGAACATAACTTGCATTTGAAATCGTGTCTGCAATCTGTTTAATGATTGGCGAATAACCTTCGAGAATACTCTGATCCAAAAGTGGAATCGCATTGTTGATCTGATCAATATAAGTTGGAATATTAGAAACAAGGTTTGATGTTTCAGAGAGGAATGTTGGGATGATAAAAAAGAGAATGAATCCTACAAGTGCAAAACCTGCAAGATAGATCGCAATAACTCCTACCACTCGTGGAACCTTTCTCCTCTCAAACCATCTAACCCCTGGATCAATTGCTGAAGCAATGACAATAGCCGCAACAACTGCAAGTATAGAATCACGAAGAAGATAGACCATCCAAAAAGCTATCAAAAGTATACCTGTTTTGACGATAGTTCCTGCTGATATTTCGATAGTTTTGTTCTCAAATCCCATGGGGTAAGAATAGCATAAATAGTATGGAGTATATAGTATATGGTATATAGTATAAATTCAAATGCACCCGCATTTCCCCTCCCCTTTGGATAAAGGGGTGAGAAGCGAACACTTGAAGCTTCGCAAGACCTTTTTGAGATTGTACTCAATCCAAAAGGTATACTGCTCCTGTAAGGAGGCTGGGAGGAGTTTGAGTTGTATTTATTCCTTATGATTGTTTGGATCAAATACTTTTGCAAATTCAGCGAGTGTAGGCATAACATCTAGACCTGAGACTTCTTCCAAAGAAACAAATCGCACCGCGACACATTCACTCGATGGAACAAAATTTAAATCAATCAACTTAACCTCATAAATAATATTTGAAATATAGAAATCTCTAGTGTTAGCAATCGCAGTTATAAAATACGAAGGTTTTGAATTGCTGGAGACCACAGTCAATTGTGTTTCCTCTTTAATCTCACGAAGCAGACAATCAATTGGATTTTCATTCCATTCTAATCCTCCTCCAGCCAACTCCCACTTACCATCCTGTCTTTGAATCACGAAAAACTTTGTTCTTGTTTCATCAAGAATCAATGCTTTAACACTTAATCTATAAAAACAAGGCGGTATTTCTGGCTTCATCTTAAATATTTATAGGCTTAAATAATTCAAGCAACTCAGCCTTCTTGGCAGAATTGAGCTTTGCTTCAAAAAATTCTGGAATCATCTCTTTTTCTATAAAAGTTGGATCAGTAGTTGCGATTTCAAGAAATTCATCAAAATTTACTGGTATCCCGTTGATTTTTTCACCTCCATCCAAATCGAGATCTGCAACTTTTTTCAAACCTTTTGCAACAAATGTATAGACCACCCGATCAATCTTGCTTTGAGGGTGTTGTGCATTCCAGAGAATAAATTCGTCCGCTTCATAACCACTTTCTTCCAAAAGTTCTCGCTTTGCTGCAGAAAGCGCATCTTCCCCATCATCCACTCTCCCACCAGTACCACCAATAAAAGAATCTTTACCCGGCTGTTCTTGTTTTGTGAGAAGTATTTTTCCATCATCTAAGACAGCAAACACAACCACAGTATCTGGTCTTTTTATTTTCTCAAAAGTTTTCTTTGTACCATCAAACAATTCTTGTTCCCATTGATATACATCAAACAATACCCCTTTGAAAACTTTTTTGGCATCATTAGGTATCGGCTGTTTTGATTTAGGGCGTTCAATATTCATTTTAATATTTAGATTTTAAATATTTCTTCAAACTCACTCGCATCTTTGTAAGGTCCCACAATCGAGAGATTCATTCCTTCGTTTTTAAATATCTCTTTTGCTGCCTGCATGATATCTTTCGCTTTCACACTCTCAATAATCTTCGCTTTTTGTTCTGGGGTTCGAGTCTTTTGATCGAGTAGCTCTGGAAATGCATAAAAGTCTGCGTACTGATCTGATGTTTCGAGTCCGAGATAAAGCCCGCTTGTTCGAAGCTCTTTTGCCTTTTTGAGTTCTGTCTCTCCTACAAGTTCCTCTTTCATCTTTCTGCATTCTGCAAGGATTGCAACGATTGCTTCTTTGACTCGATCCTTTGCTACTCCTGATGCTATAGCAAAATATCCGCGATCAAGTGATGCATCGTGTCCTGCTCGCACATAATAACAAAGCCCGAGCTCATCTCTCATTTTGCGGAATAGTCGTGAACTCATCCCATGTCCCAAAACACTTTCAAGCATTCCTACTTTGTGAAGATCTTTGTGTCCAAGCGGAAATGCACGAAATCCAATGATGATATGTGCCTGATCAGTTTCTTTGTAGTGAATTTTTATCTGAGGAGTTTTTTGCATTTCTACCGTCTTTGTTTTTTTGTCTTTCTTCGCTTTTGAAATATCTTTGAATGCGTCAGCTACCATTTTTACAGTCTTTGCTTCGTTTATTTTCCCAGCAACAACAACCACTGTTCCCTTTGCAACATAGTGTTTCGAACGATAATCAATTAGATCCTTTTGAGTGAGATTCCGAACGATTTGTTCTCGTCCAATAATCGGCCATCCTGCTGGCTGGTCGGTACCATAAAGTAGTTCTTCAAATACCTCCCCTACTTTTGCTTGTGGCAAGTCCTCATACATTTTCATCTCCTCGATTACCACACCTTTCTCTCTTTGAATCGCATCTTCTGTGAAGATTGGATTCTGATAAATATCAGAAATAATATCTATAAGTTTTGGAAGGTTTTTTGAATGTGCTTTTGCCCAATATCCCGTATATTCTTTTGAAGTAAATGCGTTTGATTGTGCACCGAGCTCATCGAGTTCTCGTGAGACATCTCCAGTGTTCGGTCGCTTCGCTGTCCCCTGAAAACACATGTGCTCCAAGAAATGTGAAAGTCCATTGATGTCTTTTGTCTCATAATCGCTTCCTGCAGAAACAAGTACCATTGCAGTAACAGTCTCTGTGTTTTTAAGAGGAACCGTAATAACTCGTAATCCGTTTTTTAGTGTTGTTTTTGTATGTGTCATAAAGTGATTCTAACATAAAGGCAGGTTAAATAAAAAACCGCCTTGCTGTGAAGCAAGAGCGGCAAGAAAAAGTGCGTCGACCAATGATCTCAGCTTTGATGTGCGATCCTAATGTAGCCGAGAGGAATACTATCTTCGACGATATGGAAATAAGTGTAGCCGTCACCATGCGCGGTCACAGTGGCCCCAACATCAAACATCTGTCGTTTAATTTCACCGACCATAGGTCCAGCTATACTGAAACGAATACAATTTGTAAGAACCACGGATCGACTAAGCTGTATGGTGACAGTGCCAATATTAGGTATATCAACTTTTACTGACTGGCAATTTTCTGGGTCGTCATGCATGTTTGAACCCCCAAAATGATTGCAGAGCCAAGTGCCAAATCCTCGTGGATCGGGTGACATAACATTAAATCCGTCAGAAGTGATGGGAGGGTTCATAAGAATACCAATTTGGATTTGTTGAATGTGGATTGAAGCTCACCTTCGAGCTTGTTCTGAAAGTTAGATTACAAGGTTTCAGATAAAAGTAAAGCACTGTGGCGTAGCCACAGTGCTTAAATTCTTCACCCTCTCGGGTACCAGCTACTGCTGAAATCTTTAAATATTCTCTTTTATATATTCAATTACTTCCTCAACACTCTTTCTCTCCTGCTCTCCTGTATCACGATGTCGAATAGTAATGCCCGTATTCTTTTCGATTGTATCGAAGTCAATTACGACACAGTATGGTGTTCCGATTTCATCTTGTCGTCGGTATCGTTTTCCAATGTTTCCATTATCATCAAATATCACTCGTCCTGGAAATACTTTTCGCATCGCATTGTACACCTCTCTCGCCTTTGTCATGAGTTCTGGTTTATTTTTGAGAAGTGGAGAAACAGCCACAAGATATGGCGCGACTTTTGGAGAAAGTTTGAGGAATGTTCGCACTTCTCCTCCGAGATTGTCTTCGGTATATGCATCAGATAATACCGCAAGCAATGCTCGTCCGACTCCAAATGTCGGCTCGATCACATGTGGAATAAATCGTTCTTTTGTTTCTTCATCAAAATATGATAAATCAACTGTTGAGGCCTCAGTATGTGCTTTTAAATCAAAATCTGTTCGATAAGCAAGTCCCAAGAGCTCCTTCTGTCCTATCGGAAAATCAAACTCAGTATCAACACTGTGTTTTGAATAGTGAGCACGATCAGTTTCTGGAACTTCTACTTTATGTATCTTTGAAGCATTGAGACCTAGATCTGTTTTAAGAAATTCCATCTGTTCATTAAAGAAATAATCAAAAGATTCTCTCCAATTATCTGGTTTTACAAAATACTCAATCTCCATCTGTTCAAGCTCTCTCACGCGGAATATAAAATCTCTCGGCGCAATTTCGTTTCGAAATGCTTTACCAATCTGCGCCATACCAAAAGGGAGCTTTGGATGAAATGTATCCAAAACATTTTTAAAATTCACAAACATACCCTGTGCAGTTTCTGGACGAAGATATGACACTGCACTTTCGTCTTCTGCAGCACCAATATGAGTTTTGAACATCATATTGAATCGAACAACATCTCCCAAAGGATTCCCGTCAGGGCTTTTAATCCCCTTTTCTTTTATGAGCGCGTCCATTTCTTTATCGGTCATCTTGCTCGCTTCATATCCTAATGTCTCAAGCAGATGATCTACACGATATCTTTTTTTTGTTTTAATATCTTCAGTGAGAGGATCTGCAAATGTCGCAACATGCCCCGAAGCTTTCCACACATTCTGGTTCATAAGGATTGAGGCATCGATCCCATACATATCTTCTCGATCGAGAACAAACCTCTTCCACCAGAGGTTCTGGATATTATTCTTGAGTGCCACACCGAGTGGTCCATAGTCCCAAGTACCTGCAAGTCCCCCATAAATCTCAGAACCCTGGAATATGAATCCACGGCGTTTGCAGAGACTTATTATTTTTTCCATATCATTTTGCATGTTGTTTGTTATATGTTTATAGAATTAAGGATTTACCTGTGAATCATCGTATCCATAAAGTGGATCTGTTGGCAATTCGGTAGTCAATGCCTCATTTTCACCTGAAATTGTTGTGCCAGTAAATGTATCACGAGCCGCGAAATTGGCAACATTTACAAGGTTGGGTGCAGTTTTGACCTGGCTTTGACTTGGTATAAATCCAATCTGGAAAGATACCTGTCGAAGCGCAACCTTGCCACCAGACTGCGTGTGGACAGTACCCAGGTTCCAAGTAACAGCTCTTGAAACTGGATTGTAAGTTACATTTTCACCAACGCCTACAACAATATTATTCCAAGTTACATAGTCAGGCAAAGTTGCGGTGACTGTCGCTCCATCAATTTCATTAAATGTATTTGTAACTGCCCATGTCACTGTATATTCTGTTTTCTGTCCAACCTTTGGAGGGATTTCTCCTTCGTTTTCTATTGGTCCAGTATTATGCGTAATCTGAGAAGAAAAATGAGCATCGGTAGCAACCTTAATCACTTTATGAACAGTTGAAATAATATCTTCTGGCACTCCTGATTCAAGCCTTCTTTTTGCCCTCACCGTGATATCAGTTGTCACAACTGGATTAATAATATTTACTGACTGACCAATTGATGATTTCAAAGTGTTAAGTGTAAACGCAAGATCAAAAACATTGCCGGGCAGAATTGTTTCAAGATCTTTGTCATAGAATTTGTTCCATCTCATGAGCCCTGCATTTGAGTCAAAAAAACCATTGGTTGGCTTTAGACTGCCCGAAAGCACAATTGGATCGACAATCTTTGCTTCAGCAACAACATCGTAGATCGGAACATCCAAATTATTAACCAGATGAATATTGCTTGTGATAGCTGCCGCGCTTTGTGCTACATAATTGGCAGCAGAGTCTCCATTTTTGTCAAATGAAAGGTCAACTCCAATAAATGGTTCTTTTATTGTTACTTGTTGCGTCACCGCAGAAATGACCCCACTTATTTGATTTAATGCTTTAGCATCCTCCGTTCCTACATTTATTTTAAAATATCTTTCTTCATTATGATCTCCATACATCTTGCCCTTAAGCACTATTGTTCTTTTGCCTTTTGATTCGATATCTCCTAAATTCCATACCGTTGTCTTAGGTACTGGGAGAGGAGTCGCAGATGTGACATCATACCCTGTTGGAAGCTCAGATGTGAGAATAACACCTTTCACGACTTCATCACTGTTTGAAACAACATTGATAGTGAGATCATATTCTTGGTTTGCATTCACTTCTTTAAGACCATCAACAGAAAGTGTAAGCGGCGACGAACCAATGAGAACCTCATATGATGAATCTTTACTGAATACACTCATTGCACTTGAGATTCGATACTCAAGTGTCATATCAATATGAGCCATCTTACCCTCCTCGCCATAAAGGATCGCCTTGATAGTTCTTCTTACGGTAGTATGGGGTGCGATATCATCAAAAGCGACACGATCATGAGTCATTGGAGTTACCGCATCAGTCGCGCTTCGAGTGCCTGGCGGGTATTCCAAAACAAGATCTGTTACCTGAAGCGTTGTATCGTTATTGTTTGTAACCGATACATCGAGCACTGTTTCTTCGCCCGCCCTCACTGTCGTTGGACCCACAACATCAATTAGAATATTATTTGACCCAATAAGATTACTACCCTTGAAATATACATACCCTGCAATGCAGATAGATATAAAAAAGAAAATTACAGCCAACCAAAGAATTTTTTTTGAAAAATTTCTCTGTGGCTCTTCTGCGGTTAGTGAGCCATTTTTTTGAGAGAGATCGTTTTTTTCATTTTCCCAATTATCCTTTACCTCAGTCGAATGACCATTCAAATCCAAAACAAAGTTTGGCCTGATCTTTATTTTACGAGAATAAAGAGCTTCTCGCAGATTGTCTATTTTGCTTTTATCAGAATCTTCCATTAACCTCAATTATATAATAGAAAATCCTTTCGGGATAGATTTTAAAACCCTGTTGCTTTGAGTGCTTTATTGATCTCTTTTATGATTTCAGATTTTTCTAACTGAATTTCTGCCAAAGTTGCGTCATCAAAATCTTTGTCAATGTATTTTGCAATTCCAATATCTGTTCCGTATCCAAGTGCTCCCAATATCTTGATCATCCCCAACATCTCCACTCCCTCTTCAATCTCTTGATCTCCTTTTTTTAATATTAGGTGATACATATTTTCCAAAATCTCAAACAATGATTCATTTTTTTCTTCACCATGGATGAGAGATTTGAGAACTGAAAGCATCCGAGCGAATATTTTGTATCCTGCGTGTTTAAGCGAGATCATATCACCTGCCTGTTTTGCCTCAACGAGCTTCCATCCTGTTTTGGTCTTAAGAACAGTAAGAGACAAAAGCACACCGACAAAAAGGTGTGGTCGAAGTTTTGATTTACTGAGACGCACTGATGTTGCACTCGCAAACACCATCCCAAAATCTTGAGTGTAGATCGAATACAACATATCAGCCTCTTTGCTTCCTCTTGTATTCACAATAAAGCCAAGTGTTGTGTATTTGTGGTGCATAGAAGATAAATCAAAAAATGAAAATCGAGAATCAAAAATCATTCAAGAATCTGAAGTACAGAATCGAGTGCAGATTGAAGCTTTGTCACTCCATCACTTTCACAAAAGTGTCCTTTATTGTGCTCCATGATTAGTTCCCCATCTACAAGAGTATTTAGTTCAATACTTTTTTCATTTGGTACATCAGAGTCATTGTCAGAAACAATACTTACAAATTTCTCACAATGCTTTTTGGTTTCTGCAACGAGCGCATTATCAAAATTAAAATCATTTAAGTCAGGATGGGGCGCTAACCGAGAAGAGAATCCTGCCACTAATACTGCTCCACGAACTTTTTGGTCACCTTGAAGCGACATTAAATACCCAATAATAGTAGGACAGCCGAGACTGTGTCCAACCAAAACAGTATCCATATCTGGTATACCTACAACTTCTGCTAATTTATTTATCCAATCCACTGGCTTATTTGAGTGGTTTGGCATTTCTGGCTCAATGACTCGTATTCCCTTCCCAATCAAAGTTCCTTTAAACCATTTTTTCCAATGATTGCCTGGGTGTCCTTGCCATCCGTGAATTAGTATAACTCTTTTCATATATATATTTATGCAAGCGCGATTGTAAACTCGATATCATCAATCATAATCTTATCCCCTTCTCCTATAGTTTTAACCTCAATATTCTTTGCAAGGACTGTATCTCGAATCATCATGAGCCATTCCGGTTTTTCTAAAACATCTTTACCAGATTCGTTGGCCCCAATATGGAGCACAATTGAATCACTAGGGGTCAATCCATTTTTCTTTCGCATCTCTTGAACAGCACGAATTATCTCGCGAACAATACCCTCTTCACGAAGTGAATCAGTAATAGTTAAATCCATATGCACACCCTGTTCTTTATTAAAATCAACATTCTTAACATTAAGTCTGTCCTTAATTAGAGCTACAAATTCTTCAGAAACAAGATATTTTTTATCAGCAAAGAGATTCGCGAGTGGCTGTCGAACTTTGATTCCAGCACTTTGTCGTGCCTCGAGGGCAAGAGATACAACCTCTCTTGTCTTCTGCATATCAGAAATAAGCTTTTCATCCATTTCCTTTTTTATTACTTCTGGCCATGACTCAAGATGGACACTCTTTGCATCGTTTTCTAATCGAAGTTTCAAATACAGATCTTCAGCAAAGAATGGTGCAAATGGTGCCAAAAGTTTTGAAAGAGTCTTGAGTACGAAGTATAGTGTCTGTTTTGCACCAACATCTCCATCTCGGAATCTATCTCGAGAAAGTTGCAAATACCAAGTCGAAAGTTCCGCAACAAATTCTTTAATATCGCGAACTGGTTCGAGGAGCTTGTAGTTATCCATATTCTTAGTAACATTTGCCGCCAAACTATTCAATTGATCTAATATCCAAAGATCCATAACATTTTTTGTCTGCGGCATTTCATTACTCTCAAGAGATTTATCTCGGTAGAGTTCATAGAATGTAAATGTATTTGAAACAAGATTAAATACTTTTTTGTTTATTTCATCGACTGTTTTTTCGTCATAGTTTTTGCTCTCTCCTGGCTGGTTCACTGAATACATCCAGAGCCGGATCGCATCAATACCATATTTATCCATCTGCTCCCATGGATCAACTACGTTGCCGATAGACTTCGACATTTTCTTGCCATTTTTGTCCAAGAGATGCCCGAGACAGATCACATTCTTGTATGCATTTCCTCTCCCCATAAGTACTCCAACAGCGTGGAGAGTATAGAACCATCCTCGAGTCTGATCGATCGCTTCAGAAATAAAGTCAGCAGGATATGGAAGAGTTTGGATATATTCATCAAAAGATTTCTCCCCCTTCTTGTATCCCATCTGAGCAAATGGCATTGCCCCACTATCAAACCACACATCCATCACCTCTTTTGTTCTTCGGAGAGTTTTACCACTTTCGCTTACAAGCATAATCTCATCAATAAACGGCTTATGGAGATCTATTTCATAGTTTTCGTTATGAGGGAGCTGTACGAAATTTAAATCTCGAACTTCTGCATTCTTGTACTTTTTGTATTCATTATGGAATTCTGCAATACGGGAATAATCGAGTACATCAGTCACAGCAGAGAGAGCCTTGAGTACTGACGCATGGGATACGATTAATATTTTTTTACCTTCATACTTCTTGTCTATCTCATAGATGAATTCTCCCGCTCTTTTAATGACATCGGCATACGCCTCACCACCAACAAAAGCAGAGTAATGAAATTTCTCTCCATATGCATCATAAAGTTTGATGAAGAATTCTTCGATAGGTCTTCCGTTCCAATCTGCCCCAACATGCCACTCAACGAGTCGGGAGTCCTCGATAATATTTTCACTTGTGATACCAAGACTGTCACAGACCAATCGCATCGTCTCTTCTGTTCGCTTAAATGGTGATACAAAAACAAGGTCTGGCTTAAATCCTTCTTCAGTTAATTTTTTTATTTCATTTTTGATTACCTCTTTTCCATCCTCAGAAAGTGGCGCGTTACTTGCAGGATCAAAATCCCAGACACCAAGATCATTCTTGGCAGTCTTACCGTGTCGCATTGTCTTGTACATATTACCTGATTTCTTTGCGTATTTTTTGAGAGTACTTAGGCCATCAACAACTATTCGTTCGCTTCCATCTTCAGAGAGCCAAACAGGAAGCGGAGTTCCCCAATATCGTTCACGAGAAATAGCCCAGTCTTTGATTTCTCGAAGCCATTCACCAAATCTTCCCTCTTTGATGTATTCTGGTTCCCAATTTATTTTTTCATTTTCTGCTACGAGTTTGTCGCGAAGGCGTGACATTCCGATATACCAAGAATCTCGCGCATAGTAGATAAGCGGAGTTTTACATCTCCAACAATGTGGATATGAGTGTTCATATTTTTCTTTTTTAAAGAGAAGACCTCGGTGTGCCAAATCTTTTATGATATCAACAGCCACATCTTCGTCTTTGACAAATCTACCTTCGAGAAAGCCTGTGCCAGGAATGAATTTTCCTTCTGGATTTACTGTGTGGAATTTTGGAAGGTTTACTTTGGTACCAAGTACGAAGTCGTCTGATCCATACATAACCGCAGTATGCACAACACCTGTACCGTCAGTAGTCGTTACGAAATCTGCAGGATATACCTTGAATGCATTTACAAGTTTTTCTTTTTCTGGACCAGAAATAACATCCTTAAGAAATGGATAGAGTGGTTCGTATTCAAGACCAACAAGGTCACTTCCTTTTATATCACCATGAACTATTTCAATTTTTTGATCTTTAAAAAGAGTTGTCACTCGTTCACTTGCAACAATATAAAGCTCGGCAACTCCTTCAACTCGAAGTGCTGTATAAGAAATATCGTTTCCCACGGCAAGACCAACATTCCCAGGCAAAGTCCACGGAGTCGTCGTCCAAGCAAGAATAAATGCTGTATCTTTTGTCTCGTATCCATTTCCCCATTTCTGTCCTGGCTTCAAATGAAACTTTGCAGTGACCGACAGATCTTTTACATCTTGATATCCTTGTGCAAGCTCGTGAGACGAAAGTCCTGTTCCGCATCGCGCACACCATGGAGCAATACGATAATCCTTATACAAAAGATTTTGTTCGTTAACCTTGCCCACTACTCCCCAGAGACTTTCGATGTATGAATTGTGGAATGTAAAATATGCACTACCAAAATCAGTCCAGTACCCTATTCGCTCTGTAAATTTTTCAAATTCATCAATGTGTCGAAATACACTTTCTTTACATTTTTTGTTGAATTCTACAACCCCGTAACTTTCAATTTCTTTTTTTGATTTGAGTCCGAGTTCTTTTTCAACTTGTATTTCTACTGGAAGTCCATGAGTATCCCACCCAGCTACTCGAGGCACATGAAAACCTTGCATCGTTTTGTAACGAGGTAACGCATCTTTGAAAACTCGTGGAATAGCATGGTGGATCCCAGGCTTTCCATTGGCAGTCGGAGGCCCTTCATAAAAAACATACTCACCTTTTGGCGATTTTTTCTCTAGAGTTTTGGCAAATATGTTGTTTTCCTTCCAAAATTTGAGTATTCCCTCCTCACGCAGAGCCTGAGGACTTTTTGGTCGTGTTTCGTTATCCATTCCGACATATTAGCATTTTTTGGCTCTTTTTCAAAAAATACACAGGATGGTCCTGTGTATTTTTTGATTTGCTAAAATAATATAAGATCTTTAATCTCTATTGCCCAAACATAGCCCCATAAATAATCGCCATAGCGAAAGCTGCTACAAAAAGCACTGCACCAAATCCAATAAGTGATCTTATATATTTACGAGTCTTTTGATACTTTGTTTCTTCAAAAGCCATTGCTGTCGCCTTTACATCTCGCCAGAGAAAATAATTCATCACCACAAAGAAACTTACAGAGAGCAGTCCTGCAACTGATGTCATAATATCAAGAATAACTGCAACAGTTGTTGAAGGTGAAGAAATGGTTGGCTGCACATGAAGAACCATTGCCTGGAAATAGATAGCATTGAAGCTCTGGTAAATAAGTGTCGCGTTTATAGGAAAGACAAGGATGAAAAATGGGATAGTAGTAACAAGCCAAATACCAACAGATCTCCAAAAGATTCCGAACTCTCTTCCACTTGTAAGCAAAAAACTTGAGACTACAGCATCGAGTCCTAATCTTTTGTCAAAAATATACATATATATAGAAAACATTCCTCCAACAAAAAACTTTATGATGTATCGAAGAGCCGTATACGCAAGCGAAACAGTAACTCCAACAGCAAGAACAATACCCACCGCAGAATATGCTGACAAAGATTTAAGGAGAAGTGAGAATAAAACAAAGAGTAATCCGGCAATCATCACCACTAAAGAAATAAATCCAAAATTCGCCACTCCAATCAAAAACAATACAAGAGAAATTGGGATTATTCTTTTGACAAGCGATGTATACCACACAGCAGCCTTTGGGGTGTTTTCTCCAAACGAAATCCGCTCCATAAGGTATGGTGCATCCAGAGTAATTATTTTGTTAAATGCTGAAAAAACAAATCCACAAAAGTTGAAGACAACGATACAAAAAGTTGCCACAAAAAAATCAGTCTCTGGTGGAATAAGATCAAGAGCAATAAAACAAAAAAGTGTCGCTATCTCAAGAGGAAGAAATAGTAAAACCACAGTCTTCCAATTCGATTTATAAAAGACCCAAGAACTTTTGAATATATCTTTAAAAGGAGTCAGTTTTAGATTGTGGCCCATATTATATGATTATGCTGATTTATAGTATACACATTATACCACAACCTTTTTTATGACGAGACTTTTGCAATTTTCACTGCACCAAGGCTTCCCGTTCTCATCGAGACATTTCTCACAGCAAAGCATTCGCGCGTTACATTCGCTTCTCGCACAATTCTCATACCGTTCCGTTTTGTCCGCACAGAATTTACATTTACCCACGATCTCTCTCTCGCCTCCAAAATCCATTACCACTCGACCATCGAATGTGTAGAGTGCGCCAAGAAAATCTTCTCCAGGAAAAGCTTCCATATATTTATGCATCCCGCCATCAAGCTGATAGACATCCTTGAATCCTTTTTTCAAAAGAAATCCTGATGCTTTTTCACATCGTACTCCCCCAGTACACACAGTGAGTACTTTTTTGTCTTTGATGTTTGCAATCTCGTCGAGCTTTTTTGGAAGGTCTCGAAAGTTTTCGAGCTGCGGGTTAATTGAGTTTTTAAAGTGTCCCACGTCGAATTCATAATCGTTTCGCATATCAACCACAACAAAGTCTTCTTTGTTCTCGTACCATTTCTTGAGTTCTGCAGGTGGAAGATGTTTGCCCGTAAGATGTCTCGGATCAACATCATCGTCCCCGAGGTGAAGCGATACAATTTCTGGTCGAACTTTTATTTTGAGTTTTGGAAAAGCAGAGCCTGTTCCTACACTATCTTTAAATTGAATATCAGAAAAATTTCCCATACCCTTAGTCTTCGGGTCTTTGCTTAGATCCATAAGCATCTTTCGATATTTGAGAGTGCTAGCAGTTGTGCCTTCCAGAGTTCCATTGATGCCCTCTTTGGCAATGATTATTCGTCCTTTAAGATCGAGAGATTCACATACAGCCTTGTGCCATACCAAAAGCCCTTCGGGGTTTTCTACGGGAGTGTATTTGTAATAAAGGATAATAGTGTGTTCGCTTTGCATAATGTGTATATTAGGTGAAAAACGTCCAAAATTCAAGCCAAAACAAAATGCATCGCACCCAAGGGTGCGATGCATTTTGAATTTAGATATTATTTCTTTGAACAGTTACCTTCGCATTTTCCTGCACAGTCCCCTGTCTCACATCCCATCACACTACACACTTTGCAAGTTCCTCCTTCTTTGTGACACTTACAGAACTTTGAAAGCGCGTATCGTCCACCTCCAGCACACACGAGAGCAAGGTTGGCACCGAGAAGTGCAAGATCCACCTCACCTGCTGCGAATTTACCAAGAAGAGTCGGTCCTCCAAACTTGTATTTGACCATGATGATCGCAACAAGAAGCACAATAGAGAGAAGCGCTGATGCGTATTGAACAAAGAGTCCAAGCACGAGAGCTGTACCTCCGAGAGTTTCAGTGAATGCAACAACATATGCCCAGAAAGAATTAAGTCCAATCTGTGCAAAGAATTGGATAGTCCCATCCATATTCATAAACTTTTGGATACCGTGAACAAGAAAGATACCTCCAACAAAGAGTCGGAGCACCAAAAGTCCGAGACTTTTATTTTTGTAGCAAGACATTTTCATAAAATTTTTACCCGTTAAAGTTTGAGCCGATAGAAAATCTTTGATTTTCTTTGCATTGAGTTTTAAGCTCAATGCGTCGGTTCAAATTTTTTCGGGTGAATTTAATAGCTAATAATTAACACTCTAATTTGAGTT
>JAZKAJ010000021.1:33268-49380 GCA_040389185.1 Patescibacteria group bacterium | reverse complement strand
CACAAGAATACAAAAAATCACAAGAATATTCTTGTGATTTTTTGTATTCTTGTGCGTCCAAGCAAGTGCGGGAACTTGCCTGTTGGAGTCGAAACTAGATTGAACAAATTTTGTGAGTGATAACGAAACAAAATCTCCAATCTGGATAATGGTTCTGTAAGAACCGACAAGCGTACTCGCGGTCTAACTGTACTCACGTTTGTGTGAAGGTAATCAGACCACCCTCAGGTGCCTTTAAGATTTGTAATTCTAAATCCTACTAAATATAGTATAATCATCATAATGTTACATCTAAAGGAAATAAGTGAAGAAGGTGAATGGGAAGCGGTCACGAAGGATTTTGAGATGCTTCTTACCCAGACTTTTGTCTACGGAGAAATACAAAAGAAGATGGGAAGAACAGTTAAAATGTTTTCTATCCTCGAAGATGGAAAAAATATTGGCGCGATGCTCCTTATTGCTTTTCCTCTTTTTGGAAAGCTCAAGTATTGGTACGCGCCATATGGCCCAATACTTTCTGCTGTTTCAAAGGAAATTCTTGTAAGTCTAAAAAAGGAACTTAAGAAAAAAATAAATACAGGGAGCGTCTTTGTTCGTCTAGATTTTACTTTAGACAATAGGGAAAGTGGTGTTGAAATTCAAAATTATTTTACTAAAGCTACAGCTTCTTCATATCATGGTGCATATTTTCAACCGAGAGCAGAGTGGTATACAAAGATCAATAAAACACCAGAAGAGATTTTGGGATCAATGCATTCAAAGACTCGGTATTCGGTCAGACTTGCAGAAAAAAAAGGTGTAACGATAAATATTGTGACCAAAGAACTGTCACAAAAACTTCCTGATTTTCTCCGGCTTATGAAGCAGACTGCGAAGCGAAATGGATTCTCCATTCATAATGATTCGTACTACAATAATTATTTTGAATTAGTTGAAAAGACGGGTAAAGGCTTTTTGATTGAAGGTGTGTATGGAGGTGAGGTGCTTGCAAGCCACTTTATATTTCTGGTCGGTAACGTTGCGCATTATGTATTCGGAGCGTCCTCAGATGCACACAAGGATCTCTGCGCACCGTATTTGGTGCATTATAGGGCGATGATCGAGGCGAAAACAATGGGTGCTGAATATTATAATTTCGGGGCGGTTTCTGTCGGAAAAAATGATAAAGAGTGGCAAGGGCTCACAACATTCAAACAAAAATTTGGAGGAGAACTCAAAGTGCATGGACAACTATATGACCTGGTATTAATGCCATTTTGGTATTATATTTACATCATAAGAAAAGTGATCAAAACATATCTATGATCTCAAAAATTAAATCATTGCTTCGAAAAATTCTCCCATACAAAGTGATTGGCTGCTACCATTATTGTTTTGCTCTCCTTGCATCACTGGTATATGGGTTACCATCAAGAAAAATGATTGTGATTGGTGTGACAGGGACAAAAGGTAAGACTTCAGCAATCAACTTTATTTGGTCTGTACTTAATCAAAATGGAATAAAGACAGGCATCATCACAACTGCCAATGTCAGGATCGGTAATGAGGAAATTATAAATCCTTTTCATATGACAATGCCTGGAAGATTTGTGATTCAGAAATTTCTTCGGAGAATGGTAAGTGGTGGGTGTGAATGTGCGATCGTTGAGACAACTTCTCAGGGTATTCAGCAATTTCGACATATTGGGATTGAATTTGATATTGCGATATTTACTAACCTCACACCTGAACATATTGATGCACATAAGACATTTGATAACTATAAAATGATGAAGGGGAAGCTCTTTGCATGTTTAGGAAGTTCAAAGAAGAAAATGTTTAAGGGTAATTTGTTTCCAAAAACAATTATCGCAAATGCAGACAGTGAGTACGCGCCGTATTTTTTAGGATTTGATGCGGACAACAAAGAATCATTTAGTATTGACCTTCAAAGTCAAAACGAAGCAGAGAACATTTTGCCTAATAAAAATGGGGTTGAGTTTGAATTACATACACACAAATATTCTCTTTCAATTCCAGGTACATTTAATGTCTACAATGCATTGCCTGCAATCATTGTGGGAAAACTTTTTGGTATAGGTCATGAAAGGGTAAAAAATGCACTTGCTCATTTGAATCTTATTCCGGGAAGAATGGAAGAAATAAAAGAGGGTCAAAATTTCAGAGTCTTTGTGGACTACGCACACGAAAAACAGAGTATGACATATGCGACAGAGACCGCTAATATTCTTCGAGGTGAAAATGGAAGATCGATCATTCTATTGGGGGCGGAAGGAGGAGGTCGTGATAAAGGTAAGAGAGCTGTTATGGGAGAAATCGTAGGGCGCCTTGCAGATGTGGCTGTAGTGTCCAATGTGGACCCATATGAAGACGATGCGGTACCGATCCTCGAAGATATTGCAAAAGCTACAGAAGCAGCTGGAAAAGTCCGTGAAGAAAATCTTTTTGTCATTGAAGACAGGCGAGAAGGTATTCAAAAAAGTCTTAAGTTAGCTCGAGAGGGTGATGTTGTTATGATCACAGGTAAAGGGGCAGAACAGTCTATGATTATTGGCGGTGCGTCATCTCCTTGGGATGATCGAACTGTAGTCAGGGAAGAATTACAAAAAGTAATGAGGGGTGAGTAATGAGTTGTGAGGAAAACTCCATAAACTAGCAAAAAAGTCAAAAAAACTGTAAACTGTCTCCAGTCCCAAATATTGGTGTAGTGGCGAAGTTGGTCAACGCGACAGTCTGCAAAACTGTTATGCGCCGGTTCGAGCCCGGCCTACACCTCAATAAAAAGCAGAGCTTTTTAGGTAGGTAGAAAGCAATGGGATTGCTTTCTAAGGGCTGAATTGCGAACACTTGTAGCAGTTCAGGGACGGAGCGCGATGGCGCGAGTCGGGGTCGCGAAAATTTTCAGCAGAAAATTATTTGTGACAGAAAACCCTAAGAGTCGAGAATCTGGCCGATTGAAGAAGATGACTGCCCGGGTGATGTAATGGTAGCCATAGGGGACTTAAAATCCCCGGGTCGCAAGACCGTGCGGGTTCGAGTCCCGCCCCGGGCACAAATACAAAAAACTGCGAAGAAATTCGCAGTTTTTTGTATTTGTGCCCGGGAGAATGTCTGGGAGACATTCGTGCGGGACTCGAAGACCTTTTGAGTCTAAAATTGAGTTCATGAAAATTTTAGCCAAAAGGTGTACTGATCCGTAAGGATCGATTTCCTGTTTTAACTATTTGCCTCACTCGAAATTCTTTCAATATTCTGTCTGTTCTTTTCTCCTATATCGATTTCGAAATCGACAAATGGAATTCTTTGAAGCCTCGTTTCGTTTTTGAGGATCTCTTTGAATTCACCCCGTTTTCGTTTCAAAAATTCCAAAGCCGTTTTTTCCTTATTCTCGGGGAACGCAGTAAAGAAAATTGTTGCCTGTTCAAATTTTGGACTAACGATTACATTAGTGACTGTAAGAAGGGAAGCATTAGAACCCTCCTCAAGGAGGAATTTTGTGGCACATTTCTTGATGACCTCTTCTATTTTTTTGTCTCTATTTGGGTCTTTAGGTATCATATTATCTTTCTACTATTTTAAAACTTTCAATTTTGTCTCCTGGAGCAAGTTCGATCTTTGATTCAATCATTGTTCCACATTCGAGTCCTTCTTTCACTTCCTTTGCCTCTGTCTTTGACTGCTGGAGCTGTCTAATTCGTCCTCGTCCAAGTTCGACATCCCGTCTTATTATCTTCACTTCATCGTTTAAGGAGATCATTCCTTCTTCTACTCGTGCACCTAAGACTTGTTTGTCTTTGTTTACACTAAAGCATTTTAGAATCTTTGCTTTTCCGTGAATTTCTTCTTCTTTCATTTTTGGAGTTTTGGTCTTCATATATTCCTCAAGCCATTCTGTGAGTTTGTAGATGATATCAAATGTTTGAATGTTTATTTTGTCTCTTTCTGCGAGAGTCTTTGCACCATTATCGATCTTCGTATCAAATCCGAGAATCACACTGTCAGGTTTTGTTGTTGCAATCTTTACATCATTCTCTGAGACAAATCCGATACCTGTTGAAACAATTTTGAGGCATACTCGTTCGTTTTTGATCTTCTTCATCTCATGCATTATCGCTTCAATCACATCTGTTGATGATGCCTTGATGATGATAGGGATGGCAACGCTTGCTGTCTCACTTCCTACGGTTGTTGCGCAATCAATTTTTTCCATAAACTCTCTATTTTGTATTGCAAGCGCCTCTGCTTCCTTTTTGGTAGCAACACCAACACAGATCTCTCCAACAGGAGGCAGTTTGTCGAATCCTGTGATTCGGACAGGATCACTAGGGATTCCTTCTTTTATTGGTTTACCTTGAAAATCTTCAAAGATTCGAGTTGGCGCTATCGCATCTCCTGCAACAACAAATGATCCGGATTTGAGTATTCCATTTTTTATGATGATTGTTGCACCAATTCCTTTTGTCTTGCTGTTTTGTGCTTCGATGATTACTCCTTCTCCGTATCCATCCATTTGAGCTTTGAGGTCAGTAATATCTGCAAGGAGAAGTACCATATCCAAAAGTTCTGGAACTCCGGCACCTGTGAGCGCAGATACACCAACAGAAGGAATGTCTCCGCCCCAACCTTCAACGAAAATTTCTGCATCACCCAACATTTGTTTGGTTCGATCAATGTTTGCGTTTGGCTTGTCGATCTTGTTCATTGCAATAATGAATGGAAGTCCTGCATCTTTGATACATTTGTATGCTTCGATAGTTTGTGGCTTTGCGCCTTCATCCGCTGCAACAACGAGAATTGCGATATCTGCAACTTTTGCTCCACGAGATCTAAGAGCTCCGAACGCTTCGTGCCCAGGGGTATCAAGAAATGTGATTGAAACATCATTACCTTCTGCGCTTTTACGGCTGACTTTGTACGCACTCATTCGCTGTGTGATTCCTCCAGCCTCTCGATCTGTTGTATTGGTCTTTCGGATATAGTCGAGAAGAGTAGACTTTCCATGGTCAATATGACCCATCACGGCAACTACTGGAGGTCTATTTTTTTGAGATTGGTCTTTTGACATAAAATATGGTGAATAGAGGACATCATAGCATTGAATTGACAAAATTGTAAGTCTGTAAGCTTATGAAATAAGCACGAAATTCGAATATCGAAATACGAAACAAAATTATTTTAAATTTTTAATATTTTAATTTTGAATTTGTTTCGAATTTTCACCCTCGCGGGTATTCACTGTTGTTTGGATTTAGTGCTTCGGATTTTGTTTACATTTGTCATTTTTCGATTAATATACAATATATATGAAAGCTAAAGCCAAAAGCAAGGTAAAGAGGCGTATATATCTCGATTATACTTCATCAACTCCTGTTGATCCGAAGGTATCTCTTTCTATGAAAAAGATCGAGAAGCTTTGTGTTGGCAATCCAAATGCGCTTCATGAAGAGGGGAGAAATGCAAAAAAAATCTACGAAAATGCAAGAAAAAGTCTTGCGGAAAATATCGGCGCAAAGTCAGATGAAATCATATTTACATCGGGCGCAACTGAGTCAAATAATCTTGCCATACTCGGACTCTACGAATCCCTCAAAGACGAATACAAAAAAGCAGGGAAGACCCCGCATATTATTTCTTCATCGATCGAACATAAATCAGTACTTGAAGTTCTCAAACACCTCGAATCAAAAGGGGTGAAAGTGACATATATTGAGCCAGAAAAAGACGGGACCTTGCCTTACAAAATAATTCGAAAATCCCTAACACCGGATACGATGCTTGTGACAATTATGCACGCAAATAATGAGATTGGAACGATAAATGATATTGAAGAGATTGTAAAAGAGGTGAGACACGCAAGACGAAAACTTGGGATGACAATCCTCGGTACTCCGTATTTTCATACCGATGCGGCGCAGTCGGTCACTTATGTGCCAATCGATATGGAAAAAATTGGAATTGATCTTTTGACACATCATAGTCCAAAGATCTATGGGCCTGCAGGCGTTGGTCTTTTGTATAAACGAAGAGGGGTAAATATAAACCCAATTATATTTGGAGGAGGGCAAGAAGAGGGACTACGATCAGGGCGAGAGCTTCCGATACTTGCTCACGGGTTTGCTGAAGCTTTTAGTATTGCCAAAAAAGAAATGAACAAAGAGATGCTGAGGCTCACGAAACTTCGAGACTATTTCTTCAATCAGATTCAAAAAATAATACCAAGTGCAAAAATAAATGGAACACTTGAAAATCGTCTCCCAAACAATGTAAATGTCTGCATTCCAAATATCGATGCAGAATTTGCAGTCATTTGTCTTGATGAGAATGGTATCGCGTGTTCATCTGCATCGACCTGTATGAACACAAGTGATGAATCATATTCATATGTGATCGAACGAATCTATGGAGATCGATCTTGTGCTGCATCGTCGTTGCGATTTAGTCTGGGAAGATATACAACTAAGTCCGAGATCGGTGATTGTCTTAAAATTTTGAAAAAGGTATTATTACTCCAATGGAACCCCGTTAGAAGCCGCGATCACGATTAAAAAGGAAGCTAAAGTATAAATATGAAAATAATGAAAAAAAATTATCAATATAATCTAAGTGGAAGCGAGATGATCGCGATCTGCTTCTAACGGGGTGGAACAAATAACTAAACAACAACTCATTCTCGTTTGTCTTCTTGTGGCTATTGTAACTGCAGTAGCAACAAGTGTTGCTACTGTTTCTCTTACTGACAGTAGTTCAGGACCTGATCAGACCATTTATCAAGTAATCGAAAAAACTATTGATAAGGTGGCAGATATTCCGACAGTCAAAAGCATTGTTGGTACTCCAACAGTCAAAACTTCAACTGAAGTGGAATTGTCACCTGCAGACATTACTGAAAAAAAATTAGGAAGCATAGTCCGAATCTATGAAAAAGTAGGAGAGACAAAACAATTTGTTGCACTTGGTCTTGCGGTAGGGGCAAAAAATGCAATCATCTCTTCACCACTCTCAACACCGACCGTTCCAGAGAGTCAATTTATTGCTGTGACAGGTGCAGGTCTTGAAATACCACTTAAATTTGAGAAGGGTGGAATTGTAAATAACTTCGCAGTGTTCACCTTGCAGTATGATCCAAAAGAAAAAAATAAAATTCCTGCGCTCACAATGGAAAGTGTTGGAGGGGTAAAGCTTGGAAGCAATATTGTTGCTCTAGGGGGCAAGGAAAGTGGGGATGTGGTCTCAACTGGAATTGTGACGGAGATTAAGTCTCTTGATGAAAATTCGACAACAACCAAAAATGTACTTGTAACTGATTTTACTCCTACAACCCCGATCTCAGGGTGGTTGCTTTTTGATACAAAAGGGAATCTCGTGGCATTTGAAAGTCTGTCTAGTGAATCAACCATGCCTATATTTGTGAATGCAAGATTGGTAGAAGAGGGAATGAAGGAATATTTATAGAATAAATATTCTTAATTTCTAAGTTCTAATACCTAATATCTAAATAAAATCAAAACATTAAATGGTGCCGCAGCGTAGCTGCGGCACCATTGCTTTTTAGACTATTTTGTGGTTTTATTGAGGTCGCAATTCCGCGAATTCTACCCTTACATCCTATCCACCTATGAAACTGCTCCTTGCAATTCTGACCTTTACGGCAACATTTGCGTTGTCATCCTGCAACACGCCTCCGGCCCCGGCAAATCCTACTTTTGCCACATGGGACGCTTTGTGCAACAACTGCCATCGCACTCTTGCCACGCATTGGCCAGGCAAAGAGGGTGATGATGCAGAGTATCATCTGTACTGCACAGAGACTATCACCTTGGTACCAAAGACCGTTTGGGTGCCAAAAAAGGCTGAGGCTCCGAAGAAATAGCCCTATAAATAAGGGTTTTGTGGCCTCCTAGCAATAGGAGGCCAACACTTTATATAACAACGGTATTTAGGGTATGTAAATATACTACTTGACAATAATAGTCAAAGGGTGTATAATTATCCTATAAAAATAAATAAACAAATTTATGCAAAATATTATAAAAACAATCAAATATAGTCTAGTATCAACAGTATTTGTTGTTACAGCTCTAATACCTGCGATGGTAAGTGCGGATGTTGGTGATTCATATGACTACGGCGCAGGATACGATAATAGCTACGATTACGGTGCTGGCTACGACAATAGTTACGACTACGGAGCTGGCTATGCTAATTCGTATGATTATGGAGCAGGTTATGATAACTCATATGACTACGGCGCAGGATACGATAATAGCTACGATTACGGTGCTGGCTATGATAACTCATACGACTACGGAGCTGGATATGATAATTCTTCTAACTACGGAGCAGGTTATGATAACACTTATGGTTACGGTTCAGGATATGATAATACATATTCTCAACCTTACTCATATGGAGGATCTTCATACGGCTCTAGTTACTATCCATCATATGGATACTCATCTGGATCTGGATACGGAACAACTGGTTACTATCCATCATATGGATACAGTGGAGGTGGCTATGGAGGTTACGGTAGTTACGGAGGATATGGAGGTGGATACTCAAGTAATGGTCTTGCATACTCAAACAGTAACTACAGTACCAACTATTCAAACACTAATATAGATAATACTTGTGCAGGACAGGGTAATTGTAATACAAATGTTAACGAGGTTGCATCAAATACAAATAACCTTACAGGATCTTGTGATACTTCAGGATCATACAACGAAGGTCAGACAGTGGTATGGCGAGCAACGGCAACGGGTGGAAATGGTAACTACACATACTCTTGGTCAGGTGATGCAACAGGTGCTGGATCAAGTGTTTCAAGATCTTACAACTCTACTGGTACAAAGAATGCAACGGTACGAATCACTTCAGGTGGTCAGTCAATTACGCGAGATTGTAATGTAAATATTCGAAACAACAATAATAACAATGATCTTTCTGCAATCTGTCGTGTATCAGATACACGAGTACAGGAGGGAGATAAGGTAACATTCAGTGTTGAGATTGATGGAGGTAATTCACCATACACAATCGACTGGAGAGGAGATGTGAGCGGAAGTGACGAATCGATTACAAAACGATTCAACAATAGTGGAACATACCATGCGAGTGTCCGAGTCCGAGATGACAATGGGGATACTGTGACTGAGGATTGTTCAACGGTTGTAGTTGGTAACAATAACGACAACAGTAATATCACTCTTGTTTCAAATGGAACTAACACACCAACTAACGGTACACTTGCCTCTGGAGTATTCCTTAGCGACATTCCATACACGGGTGTTGGAGAGAACCTCAAAATGATCCTCTTCATCCTCGGTATGACACTTTGGTCAGCATTCATGGCTTGGGTATTCTTGAAGAAGAAGGCTGCCAAGCTCGGTATGACTCAAAGAGAAATGATTGAGAAGTTCAAGCGAGATAATCTTGCACGAAAGGGGATTATAGCTTAAGAAATAAGGTCAAAATAGATCAAATACCCCCTCTGCCACTTAGGCAGAGGGGGTATTGACTTTTAGGTAATTATGGTGTATACTTATCCTAGTTAAATGATAGTTCTTTGAGAGTTAAATCTTCAAGGTTATATAGAGGTAATAAGGAATTTGGATTGGACGAAACGGCATACACATCGTTGTAGATCGTTTCGTCCAATCCAGCACAGGCTTGATTGGCAACTCAACACCACTCCAAACTAATCAGACTATGAAAACCATCCTCATCACCCTCCTTGCTGTCTTCTGCTTCAACATCGCCACTTTCGCGCAAAGTGCTGATCCGCGGCCTGCTTTGGCAGCCCGTGCGATCGCGCTTCGCGATAGCGCCCACATGAAGCGCTACCCCAAAACCCAGAAAGGCCTCAGCGTTGCTGTGGAAATTCTGAAAAAAGGGGGAAAACAGGACCCTGACCGAATCGAAGCGCTCATTTGGTCTTTCGAAAAGAGTGCCGAGATCGCTCTGGAGAAAAAGGCGACATCTGACGATACTGCTGAGAACGATAATGCTGCGGCGACATTTACCGCACTGGCATCGTACTTCCGCAAGGGTCTTCCTCAGGTTCCGGCTTCACCTCCAGAACCTGCAGTCGCACCTGTCATCCTTGCTCCGGTGGTTCCAGCACCTGCAGCAACGCCTCCAGCGACACCTGCTCCAGCACCCGCTGCGGCACCAAAAGCACCAACCGTGCTTCTGACCATCCCAGCAGGGACCAAGGCGCAATAACCTCAGAAGATCAACTCAACCCAACATGTCCCCACCAAGCGCAAGCAAGGTGGGGACTGTTCTGTTATATAGTATTGACTTTTTGTCAAATTCAGTATATAATGATATAAGAATTGAACTTTGAAATATGAAGGAAAATTTGACCGACAAAAAAGTAAATCTAAGAGGTTTTCTTTTTTGTCGGTCAAATAGGAACTACTCCTCCGGCAAATCACGATAAACCCACATCCATCCCACCCACCCACACGTCATGAACATCATCATCCATCCTAAAACTGCAAAGGGGTCAACGATCATCAATGTCCTCTTTGTGCTCGTCCTCGCGGCTGCTGTTGCATTCGCCTACCTCTGTTACAACAAATCGGAGGAATGGCAGACTGCGTACCACACGGTATTCACCAAAGGCGGTGAAGTCCGTCTTGATCACTATGCGATTGCTGATGCGATCGATGCCCAGATCCCGTTCGCTCAACAGGAAAAGATCAAGGAGCTCACCCAGAAATTCGCGGATGCCACCAAGGCGGCGAAAGAGCGGATGAGCGCTGAGATCGAGCAAGAAAAGCAGAAAGCTGCAGCTGCGATCGAACAGGCGAACGCTGCTGCCAAGGCTGAGTTTGAGACTCAGATGGCAGCCGCCAACGCCGAGCAGACAATCAAACTCGAGGCGGAGGAAGCTGCGAAGAGCGCTGCTGAGAAAAAAGTGGAAACACTCACTGCAGAAGCGTCTGCTGTAGAAGAGCGGCATAAAAAAGTCCTGGAGCTGATCCAGGGAAAGGTGACTGAAATGGAAGCTCGGCTCGACAACCTGACGAAGCTCGCTGAAGGCCACACGGCCGAGATGATCAGCAAGGACAGGGAACTCGCTGCGGCAAAGCAGAGCGAGGGCGATGTGCGCAAGCTTTGGGAGGCCGACAAGGCCAAACTCAAAGAAGCGCAAGCTCAGCTACTCGCAACATCTCAGGTGCAGAAAGCTTCTCCCGAAGCTCAAGCACTGTGGGACAGCTTCATTACAGGGGTTGTTTTGCCGGACGGGCGTAAGTTTATGCTCGTTCGCGATGCGACGACCGGGGGGCACAAGCTGACCATGGAGTAAGTTTTCTCCTTCATATTGACCTCACGAGGACCCGTATCTAGTTTCAACACTGGCTACGGGTCTTCTCCATTTTTAAACCAATATGTTGATTTATTTGAATATTGTGATATAATTTTAGTGTTAAAAGTACTTTGAAAAGCTATTTGTCAGAAATGATTTGTTAAATTGCGAGCGTAAAAATATCCTGTAAAAAATTGTCGGATATTTTTACGCTCGCAGGGAAATTTTCTTTTCTGCCAGCGTCAACTCGAACCAAACTAATCAGACTATGAAATCGTTTACACTCCTCTTGGTTGCGATCTGTATCGCAACTTTCACAAACAGCTGTGCCCCTTATTACCCCGGCTATGGTTACGGTATTGTGAATCGGAATTACGGGTATCCTTACCCAATGGCTCGTTACAACGGACCGCTGCCATATCGTGCGGGGTATCGCTCGAGCTATGTCAACATGGGACTTCGGAGAACCTGGCTCTCGCCAATGCGGCCTCAGCTTCCATCACCTTGGTACAGCCAGCCATTCATTGGTATGCCCATGAACTATGGAGGCTTCGGTGGTAACAACTACGGTGGCTTTGGAGGTAACGGCTACGGAGGTTTCGGTTATGGAAACTTTGGCGGGGGAAATTATCCTCCTCCACCCGTGATGATCAACAATTCTGGTGGAGGGCATCCACATCACCACGGCTGGCACCACTAAACAACAGCACTATGAAATATTTTTTGTTGTTAGTGGGTTCTCTTTTTGGACTCGTGAGCTGTGAGGCTCCACTTGAGTTCGGAGAGAAGCGATTGGATGGTGTCACGGTTGAGAAGTTGGTATACATTCCACGGTATCAGACTCCACCCCCGGTTCACTACGGCGTGAAAAAACCTACGATTGCAAAATCGAAAGGAAGTTCACGTCAGACGGTGAAGAAAGTTCAGAAGAACGTTGGTCAAAAAGTTGACTGGCACTATTATGAACCTGAGCCACCATCAAAACTTCGTATGTGGCGAAGTTTGTCTGGCGCACCTGTTTATCCTCGCGGTGCCGGATCTTATCCTCACTGCCTTAAGTGTGGTAAGCCATTTTACGGCTGGCATCATGTGGGTAAAAACGGTTATTGGATTGGAACCCAATAATTGTGACAAATAGCTTCCATAATATCCCACGCAGAGGCATGTCCTTTGCGTGGGATTTTTAATTGCAAGCCCTGGATTTTGCTACGCAAAATCCAGGGCTTCGGTCATTTAAGAAGTGCACATTTTGTGCTATAATACTCGTATTAGAAGTCAGTGGCCATGCATTTGTATTTATACAATATACAATATACTAAATACTATTTAAAACTATGCCTCCATTTGGAAATTTCACCACAAAAGCAAAAGAAGCCATCAGAAAAGCTCACGAGCTGGCTATTGAACGTGGGCAAAATCATGTAAGTCCGCTCCATCTTCTCGCATCTCTCATCCTCCAGGACGAGAGTATGGTTCTCTCTATTCTCGAGCGACTCGAGATCGACACCATTCTTCTCACTGATTCACTTCTCGATGCACTCGAAGGCCCTGAGTCTGCTCAGGTGCTTTCTCCTTCATATCAGATCTACCTCACTCCAGAACTCGCACAGATCATCGAAGTGTCAGGCAAGATTGCAGCGTCTCTTAAAGATGAATTCATTGGAACAGAACATCTCTTTATTGCATCAACAGAAGTTCCATCATCTTCAAAAGAAATGCTTCAGAGATTCAAGATCACAAAAGAATCTGTACTTCGTGTAGTTCAAGAACTTAAGCTCGGAACTGTGACAGATGTGCAACACCCAAAGAAAATGAAGGCGCTCACAAAATACACTCGCAACCTCACAAAGCTTGCAAAAGAAAACAAACTCGATCCTGTGATTGGACGAGATACAGAAATCGCACGAGTGGTACAGATCCTTTCAAGACGAACAAAAAATAATCCAATCCTCATCGGAGAAGCGGGAGTAGGAAAGACTGCAATCATCGAAGGTCTTGCGGGACGAATCGCACAAGGAGATGTGCCAGAAAGTCTCAAAGACAAAGAACTTGTGTCACTCGACTTGGGTTCACTTGTTGCAGGGACAAAATACCGAGGAGAATTCGAGGAGCGACTCAAAAATATTTTGAAAGATATTGAAAAGAGTGATGGAAAAGTGATTCTCTTTATCGACGAGATTCACACTATCGTTGGTGCTGGAGCTGCTGAAGGATCTCTCGATGCATCAAACATGTTGAAGCCTGCGCTTGCACGAGGAGAACTTCGGGCAGTGGGAGCAACAACTCTTCGTGAATATCAAAAACATATTGAAAAGGATCCTGCACTCACAAGACGATTCCAACCGGTATTCGTTTCAGAGCCGACTATTGAAGATGCGATTGCGATTCTTCGTGGACTTCGTAATCGTTATGAACTCTATCACGGTGTACGAATCACTGATGATGCTATCGTCTCTGCAGTGAATCTTTCAAGTCGATATATTACTGATAGATTTCTTCCTGACAAAGCAGTTGACCTCATTGATGAGTCTGCATCGCATTTGAAGATCGCGCTTGAGAACAAGCCAGAAGCGCTCGATATCGCGCACCGACAGATTATGCGACTTGAGATCGAAAGAGAAGCACTCAAAAAAGATATCGAAACCGACAAGGGTGTAAAAGCTCGTGTACAAAAGATCGATGAAGAAATCGGAAATTTGAAAGAATCTACAAACGAACTTGAACTCAAATGGAAAAATGAAAAAGAAATTTTGGGAGAAATAAAAGAAGTAAAAAAAGATCTTGATAATCTTCGTGTTGAAGCTGAGAGTGCTGAAATCCGAGCGGACCTTACGAAGGCGGCAGAGATCAGATACGGAAAGATTCCGACCCTCGAAAAAGATCTCGACATCAAAAACAAAAAGTTGAAGAAACTTCAGAGCTCACGAAGAATTCTCAAGGAAGAAGTAACTGCATCGGATGTGGCGGAGATTGTTGCAAAATGGACTGGTATTCCAGTTGATCGAATGCTTGAAGCGGAAGCACAGAAACTTCAGAGAATGGAACAAGATCTCGAGAAGAGAATCATTGGACAGAATAAAGCAGTTAAAAGTATTTCAGATACAATCAAAAGAAATCGCGCAGGTATCTCTGATCCGAACAAACCGATAGGTAGTTTCCTTTTCTTGGGACCAACAGGAGTTGGAAAGACTGAGCTTACAAAAGCACTTGCAGAATTTATGTTTGATGATGACAAAGCACTCGTGCGAGTAGATATGTCTGAATACATGGAGAAGCATGCAGTCTCAAAGATTCTTGGTGCACCACCGGGTTATGTAGGGCACGATGAAGGGGGAAGTATCACAGAGATAGTACGACACCGACCATACTCGGTCATTCTCTTTGATGAGATCGAAAAGGCACATCCAGAAGTATTCAATGTGCTCCTGCAGGTTTTGGACAACGGACGACTAACAGATTCAAAAGGACGAACGGTGAACTTCAAAAATACAGTAATCATACTCACTTCAAATATTGGATCGCAATATATCGATCGAATGCAGAAGATCGGGTTCGCAATGGATGAGACTGACAAACAAAACTATGATGATGCAAAAGCGAAGGTGATGGAATCTCTCAAAGATTATTTCAGGCCAGAATTCTTAAACCGTCTCGATGACATTATTCTTTTTGATATTCTCTCAAACGATAACATTCGAATGATTGTAGATATCCAAGTAGGACTCATCAAAGAAAGGCTTGCTGCAAAAGAGATTGGACTTACATTATCTCCAGCTACGCTCGACTATCTTGCAAAGGAAGGATACAACCCACAATACGGCGCTCGACCTCTAAAGCGACTTATTCAAAACAAGATTTTGAATCCTGTGGCAAATATGATCATTGCTCAGAGTGTCGTTAAGGGAGGTGTTGTAAATGTGGATGCTAAGAACAAAGGACTCGTCTTTGATGTGAAGAAGGGGAGAAAAGGGAATATCATTGGCGAGGAGTTCTTTTCAAGAAATGGGAAGGTTCAAAGTAAGTAAAAAGGAAAAAGTTGAAGGTAAAAAGAGAATACAATTGCACGGCGACTACGGCGCCGTGCAATTGATTTAAACCCCAAAATGGGCTATGATATCGTGGTATTTTAAAAATGCGTAGGTGGTAGAGTGGTCAATTACAAGAGACTGTAAATCTCTCGCCTTCGGGCTACACAGGTTCGAATCCTGTCCTACGCATAGATTTCCAAACAAAAAGAACAAGAGTGTGAACTCTTGTTCTTTTTGTTTATGTGTAGGACAGGATTCGAAAGACGCAGCGGATTGAGATTCAACAGAATCGAACCGCGAGTCGGGGTCGCAGAATTTTACGAGCGACGGCGAGTAAAATATCTGCGACCGAATCCTGCCCTCGAATTTAGTCGAGGTCAAAACTCCCGTTACTTGCTATTTTAATAATTAGTGGTAGAATCATATTCCAGTGTTTCTGTTCTTATATAGTATATTTGAATGGAAGCTAAACTCTAACTGAAACTATCGCCACTATGGTCTCCCTTGGTCCTCTCAAAAAGCGTATTCCAGCGTCACAGCAACACCTTTTGCCACGTCGGGACGAGCATGGAAAACCTCTGCCATTTGAACATGTGAAGAAGCCAGCTAAGGCACCAAAGCCTGAACTGGAAAAACTTCCAGGTACTCGTGCCTGATTCTTACCCGCTCTAATCGAGCGGTTTTTTATTTGCCTTTTCCCTCAATTCACGCTATAATCACAGAACATTAAATAAATACATATATGTCACAGGATAATCTACTTA
>JAZKAJ010000021.1:0-33168 GCA_040389185.1 Patescibacteria group bacterium | reverse complement strand
GCTATAATCACAGAACATTAAATAAATACATATATGTCACAGGATAATCTACTTATATTAAAGAACAAAGAAACAGGCGAGGTATACTACTCTCGAAAGAACAAAAAGGGTGTCCAGAGAAAAATCGAGCTCAAGAAATTCTCAAAGAAACTCCGAAAGCATGTTGCTTTCAAAGAAGCGAAGAAATAATCTCAAAAGAAAACCACACCCTAGGGTGTGGTTTTCTTTTGAGTGGCGGAACCTCACGTTTTTTGCTAGTATGGCTTTATTGGGCGATTAGTTTAGTGGTAGAACAAGGCACTCCAAACGCCTAGGTGTAGGTTCGATTCCTACATCGCCCGCCACTTTGAGACAAGTTCGGATTCCGAAGAGCCGAGCATTTAGTCTTTTAAATGTATTTTGAAATTAACACATGAAAAAGCTAAAAGTTACAATCACGGAAAAGAAAAAGTTTATACATAGTTTCAACCTCTTTAATTTTAGAGATGAAATTGTAAATTTTATGTATAAGAAAACTGTCGCAAATTCCTCTCGAAATAGTATGGTTTTTTATGTAATAGTTTTCTTTTTATCTCTTAAATCTGGTTCAAAATCTCTTTTGCGGGATCTTTTTGATAATAATATTGAAAAACTTCAATCATTAAATAAAGAACTTTCGGCTAGAAAAAGATTAAAGAAAGGTGAGTATGCAAGTTTGGTTGAAAAGGCGGGTTTGAAAGACATTTTAAGATACGATGTCTTTTTTCTTTTAATGTCAGCAATAATTAGTCCTCAAAATATATTATCTGAGTTCAAAGACTATTTTAAAGAAAATCCAGAGATTGAAAAGGAATTCAAAAAAATAATTGAGTTATATCAAGAAAAGTTTCAGGCATTTGAGACCAGATTCATCAAAAATTTAATTATTGATGATCGTCAGGACGAGAATGGTGAATATCATGATTTAAGTAAGAGTGTTAATCGAACAATTCGAATGCGTACTTCGCGTCGTCTTGATTTAACATTGCATAAGCATGCAGAAGTTCAATCCGTCACAAGTCAATCTCCTGTTGTTGTTCAGATTATTCAAAATATCCATCCAGATATAATTATTCAAATCTGGGAATCCTACAAACTCGATGAGTATGTAAAAGAAGTTTGGAAATTTGTAAATGATAATTCTGTTGTTGCTGGTTTTGTTGGTACAGTTCTTGCAGATAAGTGGATTAAATGGCGTTCTATTGATGGAAGAAAAAATAAAAATGCGAAGACTATTGCAAAAATCGACTTTGATCTAGCAAAAACTAAATCAGAAGAAGATCAAAGGCAAACTAGTCTTATTGATTCTTTGGCACGATCAGTTATGAGTTCCAATGAATATCTACAGGCAGAAGTTTTAAAATTAAAAATGGAACTTGAAACCAAGCAGAAAGAATCTTCTATCTTAATTAATCGTGAAGATGAAATAAAGGATTTGAAACTTAGGATTGAAAAACTTGAGAATATTAATGTGAAAGTAGAGGAAATTGAGAATTAATTGAAATTATTTTGTTATTTAATAAAATCTTACTTTTTAAGCATCCCAACAATTCTCTTTTTTCTAGATCGGAAGCTTCCCTTAAAACATATTTAGCATAGTTCCTAATATCAATATCTTTTATAATGATCATTTCTTTGGTTCCAAGAATTACTCTTTGAAACTTCTTCACTCTTTCGACTTCAGATTTGATTTTTTCTTTGATACCAATTTCGTCCAGATTAATGGTATCCATCAGGCACTCTAACTGCTTAACCAGTTCTTCTTCGTTTATATATCCGCATTTACAGTTCTTGTCCTTAAACCTTGTACAACCATAGTAAACATATCGGTGTATGTTTCCATTCAGTTGCTTCTTGAATTTCTCGTCCGCTGTAATGCCTGACCCGCATAATCCACATGACATAAGCTTAGTGAAAGCAAATTCCTTATCCTCACCCTTTGCCATATGACCTTTGATCTGTGCTTGAACCAAATCAAACAGTTCTTTGGTGATGATTGGTTCGTGCTTTCCCGTGTACCAGTTTCCACTTTTCCTTGGAAACTCAAATTCTCCGTAGTAGAAAGTATTTTGAAGCAAGAGGTAGATATTACTTAGAGTAAGTCCTTTGTGTCCAAACGCAGATTTAAAATTTATCTCAAACTTTAACCAATGAAATACTTTTACTCCGCTCCATTTTTCGTATGCCACTTTCTCAAACATCTTCTTTATGACAGGTGCTCTCTCTGGATCTATGAGCGTCTCGCATTTTCTGTCCAATCTTTTTTCCTTGAGATATCCCGTCGGTGCGGGAGCTGGCCACAGTCCCATTTCGCATCGGGTACGCAATCCTCGCTTTACATTGATTCCCTTGTTGTCGTTTTCTAATTTTGCCTGACTACAAAGAATCATCAAAAGAAACTTTTCATTTGGTGAGTTTCTAAAGTATTGTCCGAATGTTCTGATCTCAACCAAGAGGTTTTGATCCATAAGATCGACTAATGAGCCCAAATCTCCGGCGTTACGACTCAAACGATCTGGTGCCCATGTAAGGAGTCCTGTGTAGCGTCCAATTTGTATGTCTCTGAGTATTTCCTTGAACGCCGGTCTTTGCCCAGAATCTTTGGCTGAATGTGCCTCTCTTCGAATATCTACAATCTCCAGACCTTCTCGCTCCGCGATCTGTAGCATTTCCTTAACTTGAGATTCAATCGATAGTGCCTGTTTTTCGTCAGATTCGGTAGATTTACGGGCATAGAGGCAATACCGCACCTTTTGTACTGGTACTACCTCCGAAGCTCGTATTTGTGCGCTGACATATGTTTCCACTCCTTAATTGATGACAGAATGGTTTGGGGAGTCAAGGATTCATGACTCATCCTCAAAATTATCTGGCCACTCAAGATGATTATTTCTATGGAAAAATATGTCTATATTTTTCCGAAGTTCATCTGCGGTCTCCTTTGATAGAGGTTTCATTCCACAAACTTCACATCCATCTTCATGATTATGATCTTCTTTAGGAGGTATCACATAGATACTTCTCTTTGCTATGTAATTCTTACTATTGTTCTGCAAGTAAAATTTAATGGCTGGCGTGTCACCATCCTTAATTTTTTTTACCAGCATGGACTCTGCAATCTCATTCAACGCCTCTCTTCCCAAAGTAATTGCTTTTTGCACTTTGGCACTAAAATCAGAATCTGATTCACACCAACGATAAAATGTAGATCGGTGAAGACCGATTTTTCGACAAGCTCTATCAACGAACGGAATCTCTTCTAATGCTGTCAGTAATTTGTCTTTTTCCTTTGAAGATCTCATAATCGCTATTCAATCTTCCTCGCCTTATTTCCAGTAAAATTTTCGTATCTTTTAATTATTAGATCAACAAATACTGGATCCATCTCGATCATATAGCAGTTGCGTTTAAGTTGGTGTGATGCCAACAACTCACCACCACTACCTCCAAAGAGAGAAAGGATATTGTCATCAACTTTCGTACATCTTCTTATCGGTTTATCGTGTAAGGTCACAGGTTTCTGTGTTGGATGTTCATACTGGTTTCCAGCAAGCCTTTGAACTGCCCATACATCAAACATATCCATGAACTGCTCAATCATCTGATTACCAGTACCTATTTCTTTATTAAGTACTTCATCGAAGTTGTGATGGTTCGGAGATAGATACGGCTTTCCTTTAATTCCGTATACACAAGGTTCATATACCTTTGAGAAAGCTACTTGAGGTGTAGGATTTGCGATTCCTTTAAGCCAAATACAGATTCGCTTAAATTTTATTCCAAACTTTGCATATATATTTGCAATGAGTGGTACATAAGTTTCATCGCAGTAATAGAAAACATGCGTATCTTCGTTTGATATTGTAAGCGCATTTTCGATCGTCTTGCTGAGAAAAATTTCGTATTCTTCATCACTCTTTGTATCCTTTGCTGATCCTCCGTAGTTTTTGGTTCCACCAATACCTTTCTCATATGAGAGATTGATATTATAGACAGGGTCGCAATAAATCATATCTATCTTGGCTTTTCCCACCACTCTTTTCACCGATTCAATATCTGTTGAATCGCCACAGAGAAGTTTATGTGATCCAAGTTGATACAAATCACCGAGTTTTGATTTCGGTTTCTTAATTTTTTTAAGCTCTTCCTCAACATTAAATTCATCGTTCTCTGTTTCGAGTAGTTCAGAAAGAAGGTCGGTTACCTCTTCTGTGTCGAAGCCTGATTCAAGAAGCAGGTTAGTATCGAAGTGTTCAAAAATAATATTCTCGTCCCAATCACCATGAACTTTATTGCTTGTAATAAGATATTGATTGTATTCGGTTTGAGTGAGCATTCTATTTGGGACACGTACATCTATTTCTTCCTCACCTCTGCCAAGAAGTTGCATTACGGCAAGACGCTGATGCCCAGCAATAATTTTATTGTTCTTGTTTATTGCAGGAATTTCTACAAGATCAAATTTATTTAGAGACTTTTTAAGATCAGAGATCTGCTTCTCTGACATTTTTCGAGGGTTGTGTTTGAATGGGAGCAAGTCTTTAATTGCTCGTTTTTCAGTACACCATGAAAGTTTTTTCATAGGGATATAGTTAGTGACTAATATCCGTTTAGGTACAATTTAGGTAGACAATAGAAAAGCTCTGTTTCATAGAAAAGAAATTTAGATAATCGACCAACTTCTTTTCGAACAGTTACAGAGCTTTAACGGTAGACAATTTAAGTTATTTATATTTTATACCTAGGAGGTACCTCATGCAATACCTGTTGGTAACAAAGCTTCGCAAAACCCTTAAAGTGCGATAGGGTGCCAAATAATAGTAATCTTTGCTATTATGTACCTTGTACAACTGAATAGGAGGCCTAACCCTTATGAGAAATCGTAAGGTATGGTCAAAAACGCGACGAACATAAAAACCCCATCATTAGGGCGTTCGTCGCGTTGCATTGGGAAACTGATGTAAAGACCTTCGGGTCTTCCTAGTGGTGGGATTTTTGCGTCTCTACTTCTAGGAATTATTAATTAAATCGCGACGAACGATGGAAAATATAAATCAAAAAGCAACTAGTAAATGGATTATTGTAAAGAAAGTATTAATTGGAGTGATCTGTGTTTATGCATTATCAGCTATCTTAAATGTTTTAGTTCCTGATGAGAAACCTGTTGAGGTTCCAAAAACACAGGCGCAAATAGATATTGAAAAAAGAATAGCGGCGAATCATGCCGCATCAGAAAAGGCTCGTATCGAGAAAGAGCAAGCAGATGCTGTTGCTTGGAAAAATTCGTCAGCAGGAAAACTATGTGCGAAGTATCTTGATTGGAGTAAAAAAACTTGTGACATGGTTTCAAATAAAGAAATTGCTATAGGTATGACAGCAGAACAGGTAAGATTGTCGATCGGTAAGCCAGATAAAATAAACACGACAACAACTGCTAATGCGAATCATGAGCAATGGGTATATGGGGTCGATTATGTCTATTTTGATGAGGGAATTGTGACTGCGGTACAACAAAGTGGAAGATAGTATACATCTTTAAAAAAGGCCTCAAAAGTGGTAAAATCAAGCCATAAATATTATGGAAATCAAGAAGTTTAATTTCATAAAAGATGAGCCAATTTTGCCAGGGTCGCCTGGTTATTTTGATTTTTATCATAAATCTTTTTCGCCAGCATTAAAGGATATGGTACTTTCTGATTCGTGTCCTCATACAATTGGGTTATTCAGCAAATGGGGTACGGGAAAGAGTTCAATTATTGATCAGTTGCGAGTAGACTTGAAAGATGAGAAAAATACTCATGTATTAGTCTTTGATGCGTGGAAATATCAAGAGGACTCACTCAGGAGAACATTTCTTATTTATCTTGAGAAGTTTTTAAAGGAAAAGAAATGCGAAATTTCCGATGATCTGATCTCAGGGTTTTATAAGAAAAGAATCAGTTCTGTTGCATCAAGCAAGGAAGTTGAAAAAAAGAAAGATTCAGTAAAGAGGGGTTTCTGGAGAAAAATATGGAATGTAGTAAAAGAGTGGAAGGTAGTCATTTTCTTTTTGATACTTCCACTTATTGTAGTCGCAGGTTTTACAGTAGCGGTACAGTATTATCCACAGAATCAACTTTTACTAGCCGCAAACTCTTTTTTCACTTACCTCACTACTCTTTCTTGGATAGGTCTTCTTCTAAAGCCTGTTGCTGATAAGGCGCTAGAAAAGGTTACAAGTAAGATTTTTGAATCAACTAAAACTTATACTGAGATTCGCACAAAAGTCGAGGAAGAAGATCGACTTAACTCGCCGGAACAATTTGAGTATGTCTTTACTGAGTTGGTGGGGTGTGTGAAAGAAGGAAAATTGATAATCGTTTTTGATAATATAGATCGTGTACAGGGTGACATTGCTTTAAAGACACTTTCCACAATTAAGACTTTTTTGGATATAGGAAAATCGAAAGTTATATTTTTGGTTCCTTGTGATGCTAATGCGATCAATAAGCAGATTCAGGCTTTCTACAACAATCAAAAAGATAAGGATTTTGACGAATCTGAATACTTAAAAAAGCTTTTTAATGTAATTATCAATACACCTGAGTTCATAGAGGATGATTTGAAGATGTTCACCTCTGTGCTGATAGATCAGACAGGTGATGATATGAAAGGAATTATAAAAAATGATCAAGTTCTTTCAGTAGTCACTAAGGCTTTTAAAAATAATCCTAGAGAAGTTAAACAATTTATTAATAACCTCGTCTCTGCCGTACTTGTTGCTTCAAAAACCGAGGTTGCAGAACATATCCTTTCCTCAGAAAATATCGGTTATTTTACAAAGGTTACAATTTTGAAGCAAAAGTTTCCATCTGCTTATAAAAGGTTGAAGGAAAACTGGAGTGAGCCTGAAAAAATAATTGATTCAGAAGTTGATGAAGCGGATGAGGATCTCAGAAGCTTCTTAACTCTGACCAGTACAATTAGCACCACAGACGCTGAGCCGTTTATTTACTTCAAGAAACCACAGGTCGCCTCTATTATTAAAGATGCTGAAGGTATGAGAAAGGCGCTTATTGAGGGAAATATTGAAGATTTTGAAAAACTTGCTTCAGTAGAGGCAGACAAGGCAAATCTCATCCAGTATGTTGCAATGCTTTTGAGAAGTTACAAATCCCAAGCTCAGATACTCTTTTCCATCTTCAAGACACAGATACAAGCCTTCTCTAACTTACAGGAAAATTCAAATGGTAATCAGACCTATCTTGAAGAAACTGTTAATACTATTGAAATTATTTGGGACAGATATCTTGAATTACCGACCGCTGCAATTTTTGATCTTATTCCAAAATTGAATATCAACAAAAGAAACGAAATAATCAATCGTTATATTTCCGCTTTGGCAGCAGAAGAAATTAAAGTTGATTCAAACAAGCCGTTTCTCTCCAACCTTATAGATCAATTTATAAAGAATTTTGAATTCCTTAGTATTGACCAGAAGAGGAAATTGACTGATGCGTTGAGACAGAATCTAGGAGATAGAGTGGATGTTTTTATGAAATTCGACACTCTTGAAAAGCAGAAGAATTTTATTCATCCTGATGTTCTAAGAAAAGTAATTCAAGAAACTTTAAATAATAAAAACTTCAAGACCCTTATACCAGTCATAACGACTTACAAAGACTATATAATTGAAAATCAACTTTCACCTCTTTTGGTTAACAGAGTTCCTGAATTTATGTCTGCTCAAAATGCTGAGCATCCTACAACCACGCTTGAAAAAATTGCTTTTTATATTCACACCAATAATTTTTTCAAAGACTTTAAGGAGGATTTCAAGAAAATGGCAGTCGATGGTCAACAGTCACTTCTGACCAATTTACAAAATGCTTTTAATCAATCTGCTGTAAACGATTCATTGCAATACAAAATCGCAATATCTCTCCATTGGTTGCATTCGTATGCCCAAGATTTATCTGTAAAGGCTCGATGTAATGAACTATTGAACCAATTTATTTCTCAGTCTGCAAGTGAATCAATCAAAAAGTTTATGGATAATTGGAGTGAAACGAGTGTGCATAATTTTATAAAGGCACATATGGAAACTATTAAGAATAAGACAATACAAGATGAGAGTGCCTTCATGCTATTCTACGAGTGTGCAGATGAGGGTCAAAAATTGGAACTAACTCATCATTTTATCGACAATAAACCAGATTATGGACTTACTTTTCTTAGAACAATTGAGGATAAGATTCCTAATCGACAGAAAGTTATCGAAGCGCTCTTGCAAAAGGCACGCCAACTTTCAATTCAACAGAGAGTGGACATCTTTAATTTCTTGAAGGGTAAGATTGCAAAGAATGACGATGTAAATCTTAAGCAGTCAGCTATTAAGCAATTCTACGAATACTTAAGATCTACAGATCAGTCTATGGTTCAATTTGGTGCCGTATTGTTAAAAGAGAGCTTCTTAAGCGATACAGATGAAAGAGAGATCGTAAAAGAGATGCTTGATTACTACAACACTACCAAGTCATCCCAACTTCAACCGTGGGATATTCCAGCAATAGAACAGTTGGTAGAAATGGAACCAAAATTCCAAGAAGCTCTTAAGGAAAAACTAATCTTTCTGATTTTGAGTAATATAAGCCCAAATAGAGAGCATGCTATCCAGCATCCTCTTGTGAGCTTTATTAGTAAGATGAAGCCAAACTCTGATACATACGAGAAGGATTATAGTGATTTGGTGCAAAGATTGATTACTTGGCCTGAATCTGCACAGAAGGATATAGTCGTTAAATATGTCTATGATATGTTTAAAAATATCCCGGGCGCAAAGTCTAAAGAGTATTTAGAAAAAATTAAACCAATTCTTAAGGAAGAATAATTTATGTGATTGGGTATATTGATCCTGCAAAAACAATGTTTAATTTTTTCAATAAAAAGACAAATTTTACGCCTATCAAGGCTATCTTGATAGATCACATAAAACAGCTTAAGGAAAAGAAGCCTACTATCCCAGAAGATGTCTTTGATGTGACAAAGTTTTCACTGGAAGAAATTTTGAGCACTTTTGAATCGATGGAAATCTTAATAAATAAGCATGATTTTGAAGGTTGTATAAAACTGTCCAGATCTGTACTAGAAAACTCGGTGAACCTAAGATATATCTATAAAGAAGATGTAGAAAAGCGAGCTAAGAATTTTAAGCTGACATCTGTAAAGAAACTTACGGAAAAGTTTCATTCTTTGGGAGATGAATATACTCCAGAAGCAAAAGAATTGAATGATTATTTTGAAGGACTGCTTAAAGACTATGTGCCAGAGAAAACTGTGCGTGACAAATTCAAGGCGATTAATTTTGATGATATGTATGTCAGATCATATAAAAGACTTTCTGAATACATTCATCCTGTATATCGTGCAAAGAAGGTAGATTTCGGTGAGAATCATCGACCATATGTTCTAGAGATGAAGAAAACTGTAAGATCAGATACTTCGCTTGTTACCCTCATGGCTTTGGAGGTTGTTTGCGCTAAATATGACCTAGATGGTGGAATAATGTCGATTGATGAGCCGGGATATAAAGGAACTGTATTTTTTGCTACAAACCGTAAAAAGGCGGAGGAAGAGATGAAAAACTTACGGTTCTAGAAGCTCATTGCGGTGTCGCATTTGTCGCTTTCTACCTATTCCGAGGAGGGTCAAAATGCTATAATCTAATCTATTAGAAAACCATTATAGGGTAAGGTATCAAGTTTTCCGAGACCGAGGATGCCCGCAATGATTCGAGCAAAATGGCTTGGATGCCATTTGGCACGAAGCATCATTGCGAGGATGATGTAGGAATCGAAAAGCGGAGTGCGACGGCGCGAGCTGGGGTCGAGCAAAATTTCAGTAGAAATTTATGCGTGACCGAACTTCCTACATTCACTATTTTGTACTGGCTCTGTAAGGGTCGATATTCCTACATCACTTATCTTAAATCCATTTGATATTTCATGACCATCTCCGAAATCTATTCAAAATATAATATCCCTCAAAATCTTCAAGAACATATGCTCCGTGTTGCGGCAGTGGGGAGTATTGTTGTAGATTTTTTAAATGAAAGTGTGCTTCTCGATAAATCTGTAATCATAAGCGCACTCCTTCTCCATGATATGGGAAATATCCTCAAATATGATTTTAGCGATCATATTGCATTTGATGCAAACGAAATTCTGAGACTTAAAGAACTCCAAAAAGAATTTATATTAAAATATGGAGCTAGTGCTCATGTGGCAACCACAAAGATTGCTCGTGAGATTGGTGTTAGTGAAGAAATTATTTATATTCTTGAAAATTCAGGGAGTTCAAAGGTGGCGGATATTGTGAAAGGGGAGAACTGGCATCGAAAGGTCTGTGCGTATGCTGACTTCAGGGTCGCTCCATATGGAGTTGTCGGTGTAAATGACAGATTTAATGATATTGTAAAAAGATACAAAGGTAGAAATCACCCCTTGGCGGATGTTGTAAAAACCGAAGAAAAAAGAGCAAATGCACTTCTGCTTGAAAAACAAATACAAGAAAAAAGTAAGAAGAATCTTTCTTTAATTGATGATGTGATGATTAAGGGTGCTTTTGAAGAGCTTAAAAACTACTCTATTTAGGGTGGTTTATGCAAAGTGATTGCTATTGACATTATTCAAATAATGTGAATAATTATAGGCTGCAAACCAACAACATGTTCCATCCGCCGCACCGCCACACAGACAATTGGTCTCCCTATATCATGCAACTTCTCGACTATCTTGTTAGGGAAGTGCTGACAGTAAAGGAGGTCTTTGATACACATAAAGATGTGACTGAAGCGGAGTTGCTTGCGCACACTAACCCTAATGATTATGGCCGTGTTACGGCACTTTTCATGAAGGCTCGTATGTGAAAGTGACTTCAACAAAAACACCAACGGCGCAGTTCTCCCGAAGAACTGCGCCGTGTTGCTATTTGAAAAACCCTTTCACTTCTTTTTTAATTTTTATTTTCTCGGTTGATCGCATCCATTTGATACTTTTATCTTTCTGAAACCAAGTCATTTGGCGTTTTGCATAATGCCATATCTCAAATTGGAGTCTTTCAATCATTTCTGTTTTTGTAATTTTCTTTTGAAGAAATAGGGCTACGAACCTATATTCGAGTCCAAGAGATTCAAGTCTCTTCCAAGATACACCTCCTGCATGAAGTTTCTTCACTTCATTTATCATTCCAGTTTTCAGTCTTTTTTGTAATCGGAGATTGATTCGTTTTTTTAATACTTCAGGATCCCAAAGTATTCCAATGGTGAGTACGTTATAAAGAGGTTTGCTTTTGATCTTTGGAACACTGCCTAATGTTTTTGCGATTTCAATTGATCGGATGAGTCTGACTTTATTATTAAGATCAATCGAGATAAATCTTTTTTGATCTAACTTCATAAGCATCTTTTGAAGTTTTTTGAGACTTAAGACTTCGAGCTTTTTTCTTAAAGCGAGATTCGGTGGAACATCGGGAAGAATGATATTTTTTGCTACAGCATCAATATAAAATCCTGTGCCGCCACAAAGTATTGGAGTGTGTCCTCGCTCGATAATCTCCATTATTTTCTGATCTGCTTGTTTTTTGAAATTTGCGACAGTGAACACTTTTTTTGGACTTACCACATCAAGAAGATGATGGGTAACATCCTTCATTTCTTTTTTGGTGATCTTTCCTGAGCCGATATTGAGACCGGTATAAACTTGTCGTGAATCTGTGGAGATGACTTCGCCTTTAAACTGCTTTGCGAGCATTACGGCCAAATCACTTTTACCCGACGCTGTCGGTCCAACAATTGATATTATCTTTGGTTTTCCCTTTGGCATTTGAGTAAAAGAGTTTAGAAATTATGCAGTCACTTCTTCAGTTGCAGGTTCTACTGGAGTAGTAGGTTCTGTAGCTGGAGTCGTTTCTTCAGTTGTTTCATCTGCTACTACTGGAGTAGCTGTTGTTGTAGTTGTTTCGTCCATGTGAATGTTGTTAGTGGATAAGGTAGCAAGTGTAGCATAGATAGGGGATATAGCGAGTATAATCAATTTATTACAAAAAACAACTACAAACTGCATAGAGTGGGTTTTTTACGATTCTTGATATAATGATTGGAATATGACAGATAACCATACACATTCGAATAAGTTAGGTATTGGGATTTTTTTAAATCTACTTATTACAGCACTTGAATACGGAGCTGGATTTTTGTCAGGTAGTCTGGTTCTTGTATCAGACGCTTCACATAACCTGACCGACGTGGTCTCACTCATTGTGGCTTCGGTAGCTGAAAAAGTAAGTAAACGAAAAAGTAATCAGCAAAAAACATATGGCTATGCTCGCGCTACTATTCTTGGTGCATTACTGAATACTGTTTTGTTTTTTCTACTTGCACTTTATGTATTTTATGAGGCATACAATCGACTTCGCAATCCTTCGATAGTAAGTTCAAATATTATTATTGTTGTTGGTTTTGTTACTGCGGTATTTAATGGATTTATGGCATTTGTTTTTTCTCATGATAAAAAAGATTTAAACACTCGAGGGGTATTTTTGCATCAAATTTATGACACCATTTCGTCGGTTGGCGCTGTTGTGGCGGGTATTCTTGTTTACTTTACTCATAATCCAATTTTTGATCCGTTGGTTAGTGTAATGATTGGTTTGATGATGCTTTCTGGTGGATGGAATCTTGCAAAAAAGACTCTACATATTCTCCTTGAAGGGGTTCCTGAGGATATCAATGCAGAAGAGGTTAAACAGTCACTTTTGAATTTGCCTCATGTAAAAAAAATTCATGATCTTCATATTTGGTCCCTTTCGTCCCATTTTGTTTCTCTAAGTTGTCATATTGTAATTGATGATTCAAAAGAGTTATCTGGGTTCCAGATTTGTCGGTCAGCAAAAAAATTGCTTGAGGATAAATATCGGATTACTCATACAACAATTGAAATTGAGATTACAGATTGTGAAGGGGAAGTATGTGAAATTGAGTCTCATCATAAATAAAAAAACCGCGCTAGCGGTTATTGGATAATTATTGGGGGGGGGGGACTTGGTTACGCATGGATACGACGGGAGAGGACTTGGTTCTTACAGAACCAGTATCCCGATTGGAGATTTTATTTCGTAAACTCATAAAATCTGCTCAATCGGGTTTCAAGTCCCTCGCGAAAGTGCCCCGCACTTTCTTCCCGACAAAAAACTGCTTCAGCAGTTTTACATGTGTCGGGAGAGGGACTTGAACCCTCACAGCCTTGCGGCCGGTAGATTTTGAGTCTACTGCGTCTACCATTCCGCCATCCCGACATGAGACTACAAAGTACTATAAAAAATAGAAATATTCAATCCCTTTTATCTTTCTGATTTATTGTAATTTCTGATATGATGTTTGGTATAGAAACAAAATATTATTAGTTAATTTTCTAACAGGATGGAATTTTACAACAACTCGATTTTTTGGATTGAGACAGACAAAATAAAGCCAAACCCTTTTCAACCACGAAAAGAATTTGATGAAGCAAGACTTAAAGACCTGGCGTCATCAATCAGGCAATATGGAATCCTTCAACCGATGGTGGTGACTCGAAAAGAAATCTTTCGAGAGGATGGAAGTATGTATGTGGACTACGAACTCATTTCGGGAGAACGAAGATTGCGCGCATCAAAGATCGCAGGACTCACTCAAGTGCCAGCAATTATTCGAACAGGTGAGCAGACAGACCGAGTAAAACTTGAACTCGCGATTATTGAGAACCTTCAGCGAGAAGATCTAAATGCGATCGACCGAGCAAAGTCATTCAAACAACTTGTTGATACATTTAATTTGAAGCACACAGAGATTGCAGAAAAAATAGGTAAGAGTCGTGAATATGTGTCGAACAGCCTTCGACTTCTTCAGATGCCAGAAGAGATTCAGCAAGCACTCGCGGTAGGGAAGATCTCTGAAGGTCACACACGACCACTCATGATGCTTAACGATAGACCACAGGAGCAGATGGTGCTCTTCCGAGAAATCATGCAGCGAAAGATGACGGTACGAGAAGCGGAAAGTGTTGCACGAAGAATCGCGGTAGATAAAGTTCGAAAGAAAGAATATTTGATCAAACCTGAGATCATTGAGATGGAAGAGAAACTCACAGAAGCTTTAGGTACTCGAGTGCAGATTGAATCAATCGAAAACGGAGGCAAGATTCATATTGATTATTTCTCTGATATCGATCTTCGAAATATTCTCGAACTCTTAAAGAAAAATTTGGAACAAAAAGTTGCAGGAGTTGAAATTGCTTCAGTTGCTCCAACTCAGGTAGAGGCAATAACTGACAGTTCAATGCTCCCTGTTGCAAATCTAAGCGATGTAAATATTTCAGAAGAGGAACAAAAGGTGCTCACTGAAGATATGCCAAAGGAGGATAAAATTAATAACGAGGAAGAAACATTTGATCTAAATAATTTTACGGTTTAGGGAAGTGGTGAGGAATGAGATGTGAGGGGTGATGAAAATTAAAGCAGCACGGCGCCGTAGGCGCCGTGCTGCTTTACATATTTGTGGGTTAGGGTAGAATCGCGGGTATGAAAGCGATTCTTGATCTTTATTGGACTGGCATGCACCCCGTGGAGCATATTCCGTCTTATGTGGGTTTAATCCCGTTTACAATTGCATTTTGGCTTCTCTGGCTTGTGGTAAACAAGAAGTGATTCAAAATATACCGCCTCGGCTTGCCGAGGCGGTATTGTTTTTTTTGGCTTTACATCTAAATTTTAAAGAGTAGTATTAGAATTCGATGAAATTCATAATTTGTATCATCATTATTCTTGTGTTTATGTGGTGGGGTACATCACGCCAGAATAATGAACAGAGTTGAGGTGGATAACCTCAAAACCACGTCGCTCCCAGACTTCAGATCCAGGGGCGACTTCATTTTTAAAATAGTCCTGAATTTTGCTTTGCAAAATTCAGGACTATTTTTTATTTCTATTTCTTCCTAAAACATTTTGTACCCAAAATGTTCGGACGATAAATTTGTACTCAAATTTATTTAGTCTTAAACCTTCCTCTTCTACCAACTACTTTTGGTTCACGAATTATTTCGAGGGCTCGATCAAATGATATTTCATACACGTCGTCTTTTTTGAGTGACCGGAAATCTCCATCATGCATCACATATGGTCCAAACATTCCACGGTTTGCGATAATGTTCTTTCCTGTGTCTGGATGTACTCCAAGTATCCGGGGAAGTGTCAGGAATTTGAGCGCGTTATCAAGGGTGATATTTGTTGGATCATATTCTTTTGGAATGCTTGCCATTCGAGGCTTTGGAAGAAGTGCTGATTTCGCTTTCGCTTCTTTGGCTTGAGCTATCTCTTCTTTGGTCCTTTTGATTGTTTTTCCTTTTGCATCTTTTGGTCTCGCCACCACCTTTTCTTTTTTGACCATTTCTCCGAGCTGAACATAAGGTCCGTATCGGCCTGTTTTTACAAATATTGGGAGTTTCGTTTCCGGATCGATTCCAATTGGCTCATCCTTTTTAATCTCTTGACCATCGATAGAAAGTGCTCCGTCACAATCTGGATATCGGGCACAGCTTAAGAATTTGCCACCTCGAGAAAGTTTGATTGTCATCGGTCCACCACATTTTGGACATACATATTTTGAATCTGCATCTCCAAGGTTTGTCGCTTTATCGAGCTTTTCTTTTATTTTTATTTCTGCATGTAGTGGCTCGTAGAAAGATTTGAGAGTGGCAACATATTCCGCATCACCATTTGCAATATCGTCGAGCTTGTCTTCCATTTGTGCTGTGAATGTATCATTGATGTATTCACCAAAGTTATCTTCAAGGAATGATGACACCACATCACCAGTATCTGTTGGCTTCAGTGCTTTGTTTTCTTTTGTGACATATTCTCGGTCTTCGAGAGTCTTGATAATTGACGCGTATGTTGAAGGTCGGCCGATACCTCTTTTTTCGAGTTCTTTGACGAGACCTGCTTCAGTGAATCTGTTTGGAGGTGTTGTTTGCTTTGCTTCAGTATTAATATCGAGAAGCTTGAGCCCATCATCTTTTGAAACTTCAGGAAGAATATTATCTTCTCCTGCGCTTTTTGGATCACACTTGAGCCATCCATCATAGGAAATGACAGAGCCGACGGTTGAAAAAATTGGAATATCTTTTGTAGCGATATTTGCGATTATCTTTGTTCGACTGAGCTGTGCATCCTTCATCTGACTTGCTACCGCACGAGTCCAAATAAGGTTGTAGAGTTTTTTCTCATCATCATTGTTGCCGGCAACTTCTTTTTCAAAGTGTGCTGGTCGAATAGCTTCGTGCGCTTCCTGAGCATTTTTAGATTTTGTCGCGAAGATTCTTTTTTCATAATAACTTGCACCGAATTCTTTTTTGACTGTTTCTGCAATTGCAGAGAGAGCTGTCTCACTTAGGTTTGTGCTGTCCGTTCGCATATATGTTATATGTCCCGCTTCATAGAGTTTCTGTGCAATACGCATTGTGTTAGACGGAGAGAATCCAAGCCGTGTACTTGCTGTCTGTTGGATAGTTGAAGTTGAGAATGGTGCTTTTGGAGATCTCTTTACACTTGTCTTTTCAATATCAATAATGGTCCAATTTCCACTTTCTGATTTTGAAACTATTTTTTCTGCATCGAGCTTGGTTTTCGGTTCTTCTTCGCAAGTCAAAAGAAGTTTTTCTTTGTTTTCTTTGTCTTCAAAGTTGGCAGTGATAACGAAATAATCTTCGGGTTTAAAGGCGCGGATTTCTCGCTCTCTTTCCATAATGATACGAAGTGCAGGGGATTGTACTCGTCCAGCCGAAAGTCCATAACGAACCTTTTTCCAAATGATTCCTGAAAGATCGTATCCTACAAGTCTGTCGAGTACTCGTCGTGCTTCCTGGGCTTTGCGAAGGTTTTGATCTATTTCTCGAGGATGTTTGAGTGCCTCAACAATCGCTTCTTTTGTGATCTCTGTGTATGTTGCTCGTTTGATTTTTGCGCCTTTATCTTTGCCTTTGAGGAGCTCGGCGATATGCCATGCGATTGCTTCTCCTTCTCGGTCGGGGTCCGTTGCCAGTATGATTTCTGTTGCATCTTTTGCGAGAGCTCTAATATCAGAAATCACTTTCTCTTTGCCGGCGCTTATCTCGTAGTGAGGAACGTATCCACCAGGAATATCAATCGCAAGCTTGTTGCTTTTTGGGAGATCACGAACATGCCCCACAGATGCACGTACTGTGTATTCTCCATCGAGGTATTTCTCGATTGTCTTTGCTTTGGCTGGGGACTCTACGATTAATAGTTTCATTTTAAAATTGAATTTAAGTTATTGTTATAGTTTGAGGAACAATATAATTCAGTAAGGATATTCTATAAGGTAGAACAAAAGTTACAAAATGGCAAATCTATAAATAAAAAAGTGCTCCGAGAATATCGGGCACTAGAGATCATGCTCCTTTGAAATCGTGTTCGTCAGTGACGAGTCCACCTTTGAAATCCTGCCAGCAAACGATCCAGTGTCCTGGCTTTACAGAAACTTGCTGTATCATTCCTCGACTGCCTTTAGGTACTGTGATGTCCCCGTTTTCGTATTTAATCTCACGAGTCGCTTGGATTGACTCTCCGATGAAATGAGGGTCCTTTTGTGTTTTTGGGTCGTCGTTGGGTTGTGTTGTGGGCATAAGAAAATGTTCAATACAGACGATAATATACAATAAAAACACAATTTCTCAAGATTTAAAAATCACACACTTGAAAATAAGGTGCGATGTACTCCATTAAATTTAAGACAAATACACTTTTCCTCCGCTTTCTTTTGTAACCCCTTTGATTTCAAGTAATGTCATTATTTGTGCAAGTTTTGAAACATCCCAATTAATTTCAGAAATTATTTCATCTCTTGAAAGTGGTGAGCGGAGAGTCTCGACCAATAGTTTTTCATCATCGCTCAAGTCTACAAGTAATGATTTGGTTTTAAATTCTTTGTCTTTGATCTCGATATGGAGTGCTTCGAGAATATCTTCTGAGTTTGCGATCGGTGTCGCTCCAAGTCGTATGAGCATCATTGGACCCTCAGAGGTCGAAGAGAAAATATTTTGTGGAACCGTGAGTACATCGCGATTGTAATCTGTTGCAAGTTTTGCGGTGATGAGAGTTCCTGATTTGATCTCCGCTTCAATGATAAGTACTGCGTCAGAAAGTCCTGCCATAATTCTATTCCGCTGTGGGAAAGAGTAATTGGTTGCTTTGAAGTGTTCGTCGAATTCTGAAAAAAGACATCCGTCATGTCGTAGAATATCAAATGCGAGTCCCGTGTTTGATCGGGGATAGAGCACATCTTCTCCAAGTCCAGAACCTGGGACTGCGATAGTTGGGAGTCCGGCTTTGAGTGCAGACTCATGTGCAATACTGTCAATGCCGAGTGCGAGACCTGAGACGATAGCGACTGGATACCCTCGGAGTCCTTCGATGAGTTTCTCACAAACTTGTTTACCATAAGGGGTGTATTTACGACTTCCAACAATACAGAGTCTTTTAAAATCAAGATGCGGAAGCTGGCCTCTTATATAGAGTGTCTTTGGTGGGTGAGGGATTTCCAAAAGAGCGCGCGGAAAGTCTTTTTTGTCGAGTTGTTTTAAAGGAAAGTCTTTAAACATATGAAAATAATATCATAAAATTTAATTCTAATTACTTACCTGGTGTGGATGCACTTTTGACGACCGTCAAAAGTGCATCCACACAGAGGAGCCTTAAGTATAAAATATTAGATATGATGTATAATATTGATATAATTTAAGTTATGGAACCAAATACAGAAGATTTGTTAAATAGATTGCCAACAGTTAGTAATGAGGTAATTCCAAGATTGATAATATCTGCTGAAGCAGGCTTTATACCGCTGCATACAGAAAGCATAAGTAGTAAAGTTTTTATTAAAGATGGCAAAGTATTTAAGTTGAATAATAGAAATTCTGTAGAACGCGCGGAATCAGATGCTCAAGTGTTAAAAACTCGATTGGCTGAGTATGAAGATCATCTTCCGGACTCAACTATTGTTGAATGTGAATATGAAGGTGTGATTTATACTTGTGTAGTTCAAGAAGTGATTGAAGGAGAGGAACTTAAGAAACTTGGAGCAGAACAGTTGAGGGAAGCACTGAAAGAAAATAAAGATTTTTTACTCGAACTTCTTAAATATTTCTTTGAATCGATTGAAGCAAAAAAACTTTATCCTGATATTGTTGGATATCCAAAAGATCCTGAATATTTTAATTCAGTAAATCTTATTCTTGAAAAGGAATCGAATAAAGTCATTTTGTGTGATGTCGGATTATCCCCACACCAAGATACATTGGATAAAAATGGTCTAGATTTTTATGATAGTGAGAATGTCAGAATCTATGTAGCTAAAATGAGAAAATTTCAGGAACTCCTATTGGAACTGTAAATGCTTTATATTTTATTCGGCTTGCTATATACTACATACCATATACAAAATACACATTTATGCTGGATATAAAATTCATAAAAGAAAATAAAGACATCGTAGAGAATGCCTGCAAGAACAAAAATAAGCAGGTGGATCTAGAAGCGCTTATCAAGGCATATGACACTCGAACAGAACTCAAGCGATCGATAGATGAAATTAATACAAAGCGAAACAATGCTCAAAAGGACCGAAATATTGAAGAGGGCCAGAAGCTCAAGGTGCTTCTTGAAGAAGCTGAAACAAAATACAAAGAAGCAGATAAGTTGTTTATCGCACTTATGCTTCAGGTTCCAAACATTCCATCTGCAGATACTCCGATTGGAAAAGATGATTCTGAAAATAAAATTATAAGACAGTGGGGAACAAAACCAATCTTCGCCTTTACCCCAAAAGAGCATTTTGAGATCGGAGCTGACTTGGGAGTCATTGATACCGAGACTTCGACTGAAGTGACAGGTTCTCGATTCTCTTATCTTAAAGGTGACTTGGTGCTTCTTCATTTTGCACTTGTTAATTATATTTTTGGTATTCTGACCAATAAAGATATTCTAGAAAAAATCATTAAAGATGCGGGTCTAAATATTAATCCAAGACCATTTATCCCAGTGCTTCCGCCACTCATGATCAAACCTGCGGTAATGAATCGAATGGCACGACTTGAACCGAAAGACGAAAGATATTTTATTCAAGATGATGATCTTATGCTTATTGGAAGTGCAGAGCACACACTCGGTGCAATGCATATGGATGAGGTCTTTGAAGAAAAGGATCTTCCAATCCGATACGCAGGATATTCTTCTGCATTTAGAAGAGAGGCGGGAACATATGGTAAGGATATGAAAGGTATTGTGAGAATGCATCAATTTGAAAAACTTGAAATGGAAACATTCTGCCTCCCAGAAACATCAATGCAGGAGCAGGATTTTCTTGTTGCGATCCAGGAATACATCACACAAACATTAGGTCTTCCATATGAACTTATGATTTGTTGCACAGGGGATATGGGTGATCCTGATTATAGACATCTCGATATTAATACTTGGATGCCCGGACAAAATAAATATCGCGAAACTCATAGTGCAGATAACATGGCTGGATATCAATCTCGAAGACTTGGTACTCGGGTGAAGCGGGTAGATGGCAAGATAGAGCCGGTACATATGAATGATGCAACTGCGGCGGCAGGACGAACACTTGTAGCGATTATGGAAAACTATCAGGAAGCAGATGGACGAATAAAAATCCCAGAAGTACTTCGACCATTTGTGGGTGGCAAGACTCATATCGAAAAACTTCCGACACTTATGTAAAGTTTATAGTAAATAGTTTGTGGTTTATAAATGCATCGCTGCCGTAGGCAGCGGTGCATTCTGAATTTAATTATTCCTTTTCACTTTTCACTTTTCACTTTATACTGGGTATATGTTTTCTCGAAATAAAAAATGGCACTTGAAACCTGCTAAAGAAAAAAAAGAATTCAAGATTCCAAAAAGATATTGGATCTATGTTGTTTTGATAATTGCGATCTTTGTTGGCGTGATTCATATCCTTCGACTGCCTGAATATCAGATTCGCGATGTTGATGTTGAAGGTGCTGTTATTACAAGGGAACAGGATATCAAAGATATTACTCAAGAATTTTTTGGCTATACCTATTTTTATATCATTCCCCAGTCAAATATCTGGCTTTATCCTAAAGAAAAGATTCTCGAAAGAATTCGTGCGCTTACATCAGTTGCAAGTGTAAGTGTGGATTTGGATAACAATGGAATTCTGCATGTCTATTTGAAAGATAAGGATAATAAGTATCTTATCTGTCGAACTTCAAATGATGAGTGTTTTTATATGAACGAAGAAGGGTATATTTTTTCAAAAGCTCCTGCTGTAGAAGGGAACGCCTTTTTGACTTTCAAAACTGACTCAAATGATGATCTGTTAGGAACATATTTTCTCACAAAGGTTAAGATAGAAAATATTCTCAACTTCATTTCAAAACTTAAAATCTTGGGGCTTGAAGTTGATATTGTTGATATTAAAAATGATAATGAAATAAATCTCACACTTTCGGGTGGGACGATATTTACTGTAAGTTTAGAGAAAGATTTGGATGATACAATCATAAATATTAAAACTCTCCTCACTTCGCAGGAATTTATGGAAAAATCTGGAGGACTTGAAAAGATAGATTACATAGATCTTCGCTATGGAAAGAAGGCATTCTGGAAAATGAAAGCGGAAAGTGAGAAATAGAAACTTCCCCACATTTTAGTGCAGATTTAGGACATTTTATGTTATTATTTATTCATAATGGCGCCATTTTTCTCAAATCTAAAAAAAGTTCACAAAAAGATAATAATATTTACATCTTTGATATTTATTATCACCCTTCTTGGACTTTCCTCGACTGTGTATGCCGATTACTTTACTTGGACTCCTGTATCGAGCGTGTCCGCAGATAATCACACCTACGCTGATGCTTTTATCTCAGAAGATGGCACAAAGATCCTGATCGCAAAAAACTCCAATGATAATGTAGCAGGTGATACTGGCTATATTTACCAGAGTACAGATAGTGGGGCTACATGGACACAACGAGCAGACGGACAATATTGGACTAGTATTTCTGCCACACAAGATCTTTCTACTATTATTGCCACTGCTGAGAGAAGACATGACCCTGTGATTGATAGGGATATTGATGGTGGGTTTTTTCAAATCACATCTCTGGGTGTATCTCAAAAAGTTAGTGGAACCTTTACAGACTCGGCAATAACTGATGATGGCTACGCAATTGCCGCTGGACCGTCTCAAAATGTTTATTATTCATCAGACTACGGAGCCAGCTTTAATGGTTCTTCCGTGGGAAGTCGAAATTTCACTTCTGTTGCAATGGCGGGAGGTGATAGTGGTGTTGCATATGCCACTGATGCTTCCGGTGATATTTTTAAGTCTAATGACCATGGACAAAGTTGGCACGCTTTATCTTCAGTGGGAAGTCCTGAGGGCTACGCAAACGTTGCAACAGACAGTACGGGAAATATTGTATATGCTATCAGTCCCTATCTCGCGCCTATGCTTAAATCTATCGACGGGGGAACGACTTGGAATACTATAGGCGCTAGCCTCGGCACTATTACGTATAACTCCGTGGCTACTAATTCTGACGGATCTGTTGTTGTCGTGACATCGCCTAACACAAATTATATATATTCCTCATTAGATGGCGGTGCACATTTTGAACTAGAGTCTGTCCCCGGAATTTCTACATGGCTTTCCGCCTACCTTTCAAAATCCGGTGACAGAGCTTTGATAAGCAGTTCCAATAGTTATGTCTATCAAGGTTTAATTCCTCGAGTCGGTCGCTATTTTAATGGTGCGGTCAGCGATGACATATCAGATTTAGGCAACTGGTGGACAGATTCTAGTTTTACAATACCTGCCAACACGCTTCCAGGTTCAACTGATACAGTCGATATATACAGTACTGTTGGATCTAATAATGGTCCAAATGTACCTCCGACTTTTGGTACAATTAATGTACACGGGACATCTGCAGTGAATGTATCCCTAACTGCTACACAGTCAGGCGGTATAAACATGTATGATTCTAGTATTATTTATGCGAGTAATATGGTTGCGCCTGTTGTTAATTTCTATGATACAAGTTCTTTGGATGTAAATGCCACAGTAGGCGGAGATACTAATTTTTACGATTCAAGTACTCTTCTGGGTTACAGTTCAGGTCCAGCAACTTTTTTTGGTGATGATAGTGAGGCTGTTGGTACACCACACGCAAATGCTTATATTCGAGTCTATAATTCATCAATAACAACAGGTCGCAACTTTCTTGGTGTTGGTGCAGCATGGACTGTTAAAGCGGTAGGTAGTGGAACTATAGTGACCATTGCCGACAGACACCAGTATGACGACAATACTGTATTTACAACTGAGGGTGACGCAACTTTTGTATACCCTAGTCCTCCAGTTCCAGATGCGCCCGATGTTCCTGATCTTATCGATTCAAGTGATACAGGTATTTCAGATACTGACAATATTACAAATAATCAAAACCCAACTTTTACTATCAGTGGTTTAAATTGTGACGAATTAGTTGGCGTAAAAATATACGAAGGTGATACGATTTTAGGTAATACTTCTGTTTGCGATGGTGATGGTACGGCTACTGTTACGTACGCTATAGGAGGCTCATTTAGCGATGGACCCCATGATATTTATGCTGTTGCAACAAATGCAACTGGTGATTCAGATCCTTCCGAATCAATTACTGTAACTGTAGATACAACACCTCCGGGATATGAGCCAATACTACCAGAAGACCATACTACAATAACCAACACAGATGATGCGGTGCAGTACACTCTTGATGATGATATTGCATCAGGTTCTTTGACCATGACTCGAATAAGTGGAATTGCAGACTCTCAGTCTCCTCATGTCTGTAATTTTATTGGCAATGCACTTCTTTCAGGTGCGCATACAATAAATCTTACTGATACAACCAATAGTTGCGAGACAGATGCCTCAAGTCTTATAACTGGTACTGCATATGATTTTTATTTTGAATGGACTGATCCTGCTGGTAATCAGGCGACATATGATGCGACAGCATATTTTGATAATACTGATTATAATCCTCCTACGATAGACTTTGTATCACCTACAGAGGGTACTGTTATACATGGAACTAGCCGTTCGTTACAAGTCAATACAAGTGATAATAGTGGGGTTGCAGGTGTTACGTACTATTATGATAATCTTCATCAGATTGGTAGTGAAATAACATCAGGTGGATTTATTAATGAGTTTAATACCACATTGCTCGGAGATGGTGCTCATACACTCACTGCGGTAGCACGAGATACCTCAGATAATTTTGCAACAACGACTATTAATATAAGTGTAGATAACACTCCACCTGCAACACCGGGTGCACCAGACTTAGAGGAATCTTCTGACACAGGCTCTTCAGGTACTGACAATATTACAAATGATACAACCCCTACTTTTATTATTACTTGTACAGAAGGGTTGTCAGTTTCTTTGTATGAAGATGCAGGATTGTTAACTAGTACAATGTGTCCAACAGGTGAAAGTCAGGTAGAGCTATCATATACATTCTCAGATGGAAACCATAACATGTTTGCAACTCTCTCAGATGAAGTGGGCAATGAGTCGGCACCGTCGACGGGTCTTACATTTAATATAGATACAACACCCCCTTCAATCTCATCTATCAATTCATTGGTTGGAAGTGGATCATATGGTGTAGGTTCTGTTATCCCAATACAAGTTAACTTTTCTGAAAACGTCACAATAAGTGATCCTCTTACACTTGGACTTACAACAGGAGGAATGAATGGGACATGTCCACTTACTCTCACCAATTCAACGACGGCGACTTGCGAGTATACAATCCAAGCAGGAGATACAACGAATGCTCTTACGGTCTCAAGTATATCGGGAACAATTACTGATTTTGCGGGTAATGAGGTGTCGGATGGAAGTATTGGAATCTCTTCTAATATTTCTGATACTAATACAATTGTTCTTGACACCACTGCACCCTCTGCACCTTCAAGCCTCTCTGCAGATGTGACAGATTCTGATGTCGCGCTCTCATGGACAAATCCAGCAGACTCTGATTTTGCTTCAGTGACAATTGTTCGAAGTACAACAGGATACCCAACATCGGTTAGCGATGGAATATCTATTGTAACCGGTCTCTCTGATACGACTTACACCGACACCTCTCTCTCTACTGGCACCTACTACTACAGCATCTTTGCGCAGGATACTACAGGAAACTATTCAACCGCGGCTCATGTTTCTACAACAGTTGTGTCAAATGACACCACCCCCCCTCATCTCACCCTCACTTCATCTTCAAACTCTACAGTCAACAGCATCTTCTCCGTCACTCTTTCTGCAGATGAAGGAATCATAGGTTTCTCACTTACTGATATCTCACTTACTAATGCAACAGCCTCAAACCTTGTAACACTCTCATCTTCATCATATACATTTGATGTCACACCTTTGGCTAACGGACCGCTCTCGTTATATATAGACAGTGGCACAATAACGGATACATCAGGCAATCCAAACGATCCTTCAAACACACTCTCACGAACTGTACTCTTTGAAGCGGATGAGCCAAACCATGCAACTTCTGGATCAACAGGATTAGTTACTAATCCATCTGCTATCACACCAGCAACCATTACACATACTCCAGTCGTTAATCCTCTTCCTCCAACCTTCTTCTTTACTCACGTACTCACAATTACAAATGTAAACAGTGAAGTAAAGAACCTCCAGATCTTCCTCAATGCAAATGGATATACTGTAACTACAGTAGGGAACGGCTCACCAGGACATGAAATCAATACATTCGGACCTGCAACGAGAGCTGCTGTTGCGAAGTTCCAAAAAGATCACAACATTCTCCCTTCAGTTGGATACTTTGGACCTATTACCAAGGCGTATATGAATGCGATGTTGAAGGGGGGGATTAGGTAGGGGGAGAAGAAAGCCTTGCGCCCTTTGGGTACTGTGAGGCTTTCTTACTTTCTACTTTCTACTTTCTACTTTCTACTTTTTCCTTTATACTATAATATATGTTTCGCTTAATTCTTTCTTATTTTATCTGGCACTATACGGAGGCTTTTAAAGAAATATATATCCTTTTTAGGAATTTTCTCGAATTCATCTATCATTTTTTTTCTATTAAGGTCCTCTCTAAAACTCTTTTCAGTCCATGGAGAAAACTGAATGAAACATATAAAAAAGGTTGGAGTCTAAACGCGTTTTTTGAAACATTCGTCGTAAACTTTATTATGAGAATAGTGGGTTTTTTTGTGAGACTCAGTATTATTACGGCTGGCATCGTTTGTCTTTTGATCATGATTGTGACTGAAATTTTTATATTTGCTCTTTGGACAGTGCTTCCGGGCATTATTACGCTTTTATTTATTTCGAGCTTGAAACTTCTTATTTAAATATTAATGAATGATATAAAGACAAAAAAAATATTGAAAGGACTTTACGAGGTGTTAACACTTGAGGATCTTTTTCCGCATCGAGTACGAAGAGTGGTTTTTCAAATGTTTGGAAGCGCGTCACTTGTTCTTATTATCGTGCTTATATTTGGAGGAGAAGCTGCCGATAAGAATATTAAAGGTGGTGCATTTCTCTGTATTTCAATAACCCTTTTTCTTTTCACACTTGAAGCATATTTTTATTCTACTGTGATTCAATCACGAGAAAAGTTTTTTGTTTCTTTCGATATCGGAGAACTTCTTTATTATGTGGATGATAATGATCTTACTTGTGCGCTCTTGTTTTCAAATATAGGGGATTTAGGTATGAAAAGACTCGGATACTCTGAAGATGAGATTAGGGAATTTCTTGTTGCACGAAACAAAGTACCTTTTACTGGTGTCTTTGATTCTGTGACGGATCATATGTATGCTGAGGATTATTTTAAACTCATATATGAGAATGATAATAATCTTCGCGACTTCCTTTTCAAAAAAGGTGTAAGCGAAGACGAATTTATTGGTGCAATGCTCTGGGTAGTAAAGAAGAATCGAAAAGTGATTGAGAAAGAAAGATTTTGGTCTAAAGATAATTTGAGCCGCATTGGAGGCATTGGCAAGAACTGGTCTTATGGCGAAACTTTTACACTCGATAGGTATGGAACAGATCTCACGGAGAGTGCTAAAGATTTTGAACCTGTCTATATAAAATCAAAAGAAAAAGTGATCACTCGTCTTGAGTCGGTCTTGGTCCGAGGTAATGGATCAAATGCGATCATTGTTTCTGATGATGGAGAGAGTCGGCAAGATGTCGTAGTAATGCTTGCAGGGCTCATTAGTGCAGGCAAATCACTCGTTCATCTTCAACACAAAAGAGTTTTTCTCATCAATCCCAATCTCATTATTGAAAGCCAGGGAGATAAGATCTCATTTGAAAGAGAATTTAGTGTAATGCTTGGAGAAGCTGATAGAGCAGAGAATGTCATACTTGTAATTCCAGAATTGACCTCTTTCATCAAAAGTGCAACAACAATCGGTGCAGATGTGATCTCTCTTATTGCTCCTTTTATTCACTCACCAAATATTCACATTGTTGGACTTGATTCAAAGAAGAATTATTATGATTTTCTTGGCAACAAAAATATTCTAACTGAGAACTTCGAAATGATCGCAACTGACAATGGAGATGATTCATCACTCATTTCGATGCTTGTTGAAGAGGTGGAAGAGATAGAAAAGGTGGGGAAGGTGACTGTCACATATCCAGCACTTCTTTGTGTGGTTGAATCAGCAAAGAAATATTTTGAAGAATCTCTCAAGGCCATTAAATCAAAAGAACTTTTACTTGAATCAGTTGGACTAGTGCTAGGTCAAGGAAGAAGGACGGTGATCAAATCAGATGTACTCTCTCTTGTTGAAGCGGAGACTGGTGTACCGACAACGGCACCAACAGGCAAAGAAAAAGAAATTCTTCTACATTTAACAGATCTCTTGAAAGCGCGAATTGTCGGGCAGGACGAAGCTTGTGAAGTTATTGGTGATGCATTAAAACGCGGACGAGCGGGAGTGAGGAATCCGAACAAGCCAATTGGTTCATTTCTCTTCTTGGGTCCAACAGGTGTAGGAAAGACCGAAACCGTCAAAGCACTCGCGGACACAATGTTTGAGGGTGAGAATAATATCTCGCGATTTGATATGTCAGAATTTCGAGATTATTCCGCGACAGAAAGACTTATCGGATCATTTAATACTGATCAGCTTGGAGTGTTATCTCTTGCGCTTCGACAGAAACCATACGGAGTGATGCTTCTTGATGAATTCGAAAAGACGACGCCTGAAGTACTCAACCTTTTTCTACGCATCTTTGATGAGGGAATGTTTACTGATGCCCACAATAGTAAAATAAATGCCAGAAATAATGTTATAATAGCAACATCAAATGCTGGCAGTGAGATTATTTGGGATATAATCCGAAATGGAGGGGATTTAGAAAAAGAAAAAAATCGCGTTATTGATACAATTATTGCTGGAGGAATTTTTAAGCCAGAACTTCTAAACCGATTTGATGCTGTAGTACTCTTTCATCCATTAAAGCCTGCAGATCTTGAAAAAATAGCAAAGCTTATGATGGATAAATTTACAAAGAGAATGAAGGAGAGGGGAATTATCGTGCATGCTACTCCAGAATTTTTAAGTTACTTGGTAAGTAAGGGTAACGATCCAAAATTTGGTGCTCGACCGATGAATAGGGCGATTGACGATGATGTTGAGAAATATGTTGCGGATAGGCTCATTCGTGGAGAGATTGCTCAAGGGGATAAAATAACATTCGAGATAAATAATGAAGGATTATTTCATTTGCGAAAGGGTTAATTAAGAATTTTACATTCAAAATAAATGGATAAAGATCAACCAAAAATTTATATACAAACCGAAAAAGATATTTTCTCTGGCAAGAGGACTGTGACTTTTCCGCAGTTCGTCAAAGATCATAAACGTAAACACTTCATTGTGCATTCTATTATTGCAATAGTTATTGGCGTATCTGTGCCATATTTTTTGATCGATTTTGGTACAAAGGTCTATTACAATCTCACCGGCGTCAAAGTTGCCGATATGGAAATCGCAACCGCGGATGAAAAAGTTCTCGAAGAAGATGCTCACCCTCAAGGATCCAATGATCCTATACCAAAAGGAGAAGAGACTCCTGTTAATCCTGATCTCAAGGGTCAATATTATTTTCTAGAACCTAACTATCAAGTTCCAAAGACGAGCGGACTTGCGTATGTGGTCGCTGATGTTGATACGGGTGAAGTGATCATTGAGAAGAATCAGGATATGGTGATGCCGATTGCATCGATTTCAAAACTTATTACAGCACTTGTGGCAATGCAGAATCTTGATATGCACAAACCTCTTACGGTGACGAAGTCTTCAATCGAAATGTATGGTACATTCGGAGGACTTCGATTAGGAGAAAAGATATTGGGAAGTGATCTTCTTTATCCACTTCTTATGGAATCTTCAAATGATGCTGCAGAAGTCTATGCAGAAAATTATGGATATGATGATTTCATAAAGCTTATGAATGCCAAAGCAAAAGAGCTCGGAATGAATGATACTTCTTTTGTAGAGCCTTCAGGACTATCAGAAAAGAATGTTTCAAGCGCTAAGGATCTTCAGACACTTGTTCAATATATCACCAAAGAGCATCCAGAAATCTGGGATATTTCTCGAGTAAAGCAATATTCAATTCTAGGTCATTCATGGGCAAACGGAAGTGCACTTTCTAAGAAAGCTTCTTTCATTGGAGGAAAGAATGGATTTACCTATGAAGCATTCAGTACAACTGCATCAATATTTGGACTTGATATTGAAGGTGGTAAAAGGAGAATTGCGGTGACTCTTCTTAAGAGTAACGCGCGAGAAAACGATGTTGATCAACTTTTGCGATTCGTAACCAAGTGGGTAGGCTATTTACCGGAAGGAGAGGAACTCTAAAAGATCTAAATATTTAAGAATTTAAAAGCGAGACGCCTTAAAGCATCTCGCTTTCTACTTTGTCTGCTTTCGTGTATATTATTAAATAAATGAAAAATTTTTGGAAAGATCTCAAAAAACCAATAATGGTCTTGGCTCCCATGGCCGATGTGACCGATGTATCTTTTCGCTTTGTCATAGCCAAATACGGCAAACCAGATGTGATGTGGACAGAGTTTGTCTCTGCAGATGGGATTGTACTTGCACCAGAGAAAGGTAAGGCAAAACTTCTTAAAGACCTCGAATTTGATGAATCTGAGCGACCAATTGTTGCCCAGCTCTTCTCTTCAAAACCTGAAAATATGGAGAAGGCATGCAGGCTTGTTCGAGAACTAGGTTTTGATGGAGTGGATATAAATATGGGTTGTCCTGACAAATCAATCGAGAGACAAGGGTGCGGTAGTGCCATGATCAAAAATCCTCAACTTGCGAAAGAGGTGATTGCTGCTGCCAAAAGAGGTGCTGGGGATATTCCAGTATCGGTGAAGACTCGGCTTGGATACAACAAAGATGAACTCGAAACATGGTTACCCGAGCTACTCTCCACAGAACCTGCAGTTATTACGATTCATGCTCGAACTCGCAAGGAAATGAGTAAGGTACCTGCGAGATGGGAGAGAGTGAAGAGGGCGGTAGAAATCAGAAACGAACTCGGTTCAAGTACACTTATTTTTGGAAACGGAGATGCTGAGGATGTAGCTGATGCGAGAAAAAAAATTGAGGAGACCGGAGCAGATGGAGTGATGATAGGGCGAGGAATATTCGGTAATCCATTTTTATTTAGTGAGCGGACAGATGTAACACCAGAAGAGAGACTCAAGGTGCTCATAGAACATACCAAAAAATACGAAGAAAAACTTGGAGGAATAAAAAGTTTTCACATAATGAAAAAACATTTCAAATCCTACCTCAAAGGAATTCCAGATGCCAAAGAACTCTGTGCAAGTCTTATGAATACAGAAAATGCAGCAGAAGTGGAGGTGCTCATAAATGAATTCATAAAAGCAAGTAATTTATAATTAATAATCCATAGCCCCTAACTAAAATCTGTAACAATTTCTACGGCCGTAGAATTTGTTACAGTTTTCTATTTCTTAAATATTTAAATTTCCCAATAATTTATTGAAGAATAAATTATTGGGCGGGGTGTGGATAACTTTTGGTTGTGATTGCAGAGATAAGGAGTACTATTTTAGTTAGCACTTGTTCCGTCTGCTTGAGGGATTGAACAGTGCATCAACACAAACAAGCGAACCACACACAAGCCGCCCATATGAAACCGAAACCGAAGCGCATTGCGCGCACTGCCAACAAGACCACCATCGGACCCGCCGTCAACGACCTGGAGCATGCCTTCGCTCCTGACTGCCCGCGCAACTGCGCCCGCAACGCTGAGATGATGTGATCAGAGCCTCAAGTACTAGGGTTTCACCCTAACACACTTGGCACCCCCCGTCTGCAATGGCGTGGGGTGTTCTGTCTTTTTATACTACGTTAATTGCAATCTTTTTATGTCCATGGCATAATTTCATTCCAGATACATAGCTCCTCATCTCGTTTGTGTGTAGTTTAAACATAAGGCATTTCTTGTATTCAAACTTCACACCGACTCGATCCCCCTCTCGGGTAGGTGTTCAGCTCAAGACAGCAACCAGCAGCCAACAACCATGATTCGAATTTATCTCAGAAAATTCATTTATGGAAATCCCTACACGGCAAGAATACTAAAGACACCAAGCTCAGAGTGGCATTTCTTCGGCACGATCGTCAAAGAGGCGATTAAAGCTGTGGCAATTGTTGCCCTAATCAATTGGATTCTTGAATTTTTGCTCTGAATCCTCGAACCGAAACGACGAAGCATCACTGCTTCGTCGTTTTTATAATTGTCTATTCATCTGTTATAATAGCTTTGTATTTAATTATTATCCTCATTACTCACAATTTACTCCTCACCACTTTAATTATGAACCAAACCCTTTATCGTAAATATCGACCAAGTAAATTCGATGAAGTGATTGGACAGGATGCTGTCGTGGGTGCACTTCAAAACTCTCTCAAATCTGGGAAGATTGCACACGCCTATATATTCGCAGGCACTCGTGGTACAGGAAAGACTAGTATTGCCCGAATCTATGCGGATGCACTCGGTGTCACAGGCAATGATCTCTACGAAATCGATGCTGCGTCAAATCGTGGTATTGATGATATTCGTGCAATCAAAGAGGCGGTGAATACAATGCCTTTTGATTCAAAATACAAAATATATATTTTGGACGAGGCACATATGCTCTCGCGAGATGCATGGAATGCACTCTTGAAGACTCTAGAAGAACCACCGGCACACATTATATTCATACTTGCGACTACAGAGATGGAAAAGATTCCAGACACCATCATCTCTCGATCAGAACTCTATAGATTCCGAAAACCAGATCAAAGTGTTCTCAAAGAAGTGATTCTGAGAACTGCAAAGAAAGAAGGATATGAGATTGAAGATGAGGCTGCGGATGTACTTGCTCTCAGTGCGGACGGATCATTTCGTGACGCTCATGGCGCATTACAGAAAGTTATTTCGGGAATCACAAGTAAAAAGATAACACTTTCAGATGTTGAAGAAATTTCAGGTGTGCCAAAGTCAGGACTTGTAAATGATCTTGTTGATGCATTAAATACTAAAGATATTTCAAAAGCTTTGATCGTAATCTCAAATATTAGAAAAGACAATCTGGATATCAAAGCATTTCTCAAAATGGTACTCGAAAAGGTTCGTGCCATAATGCTCGCGCGTATCTCAAAAGAATTTGATGACAGTCAAAAAGCGACTTTGACCAAAGAAACATATACATTTATCAAATCTCATGCTGACAAAAAGGGGAAGGATACAAATATCAATTCTGAGACACTTTTGAAACTCTTGGACGTACATGACAAAGTGAGCCATTCATCGCTTCCTGAGATTGTTCTTGAGGCAGCAATTCTGGAAGTAATAAGTTAAAAGTAGAAAGTGATTAGAAAAATATAAATGAG
>JAZKAJ010000020.1:0-37767 GCA_040389185.1 Patescibacteria group bacterium | reverse complement strand
TATGTTGATACGACAGCAACAACACTCCACTTCGGAGGCGATGTTACTTTCCAAGAGGAAAATATGTCAGGATTTGATGAAAATCTCTCGCCACCAGCACTACGACCTGATTTATATATAGATTCCGAAACTGGAGTCATTTCAAGCGACTCTAATAAATTTAATTTTGCAGGCGATATAAGCGCAACCTCATTTACTGGTAATGGTGCAGGACTTACTGGTATCAGTGCTTCAGGGATAACTACAGGAACTCTTGCCGTGCCTTATGGCGGTACTGGTATAAATACATGCACTAATGATCGTCTCATTACAGGAAATGGTACGGGTGCTTTTGTTTGTGAATCCGCAGCAACCTTTGATGGACACAGTTTGATAGTTGATGGGGGTAATACCATTGGGAATCCTGCTTTTACAGTTACAGGTTCAAACTTTACAAGATTTAATGTTATCAATACTCTCGGTAGTGGTAGTGGAGGTAATTATAATATCTCTGCATTTAATATGCAGACTGATACTGGATATGTTCAATTCGCACAATATGGAACAGGAAGCAACAATGGTACACGATGGGGTCAAAGCCTCACTGGTCTTGCGGAACTTTCCAACGTTTCTCTTGGTGGAGGTTCAACAGGATTTGTAATCGGAAATCTTGATGCACTTCCTCTAATATTCGGTACTTCTGCACTAGAAAGATTCAGACTTACAGGGAATACATTACAATTTAGTGAAGGACATAACTTCGTTTTTGGAGCAACAACAGGAACTAAGATTGGTACAGCTACAACTCAAAAGATTGGATTCTATAATGCTACCCCTATCGTTCAAGTTCCTGCTACAACAGAAATCGGTGTTGCTTTAAGCAATCTAGGTCTTCGTGCATCTGGTACAGCATATCCAATCACAACAACTGGTCAGGTGACTCTCGGAAGCGCAACAACAAGTAACCTATCTGTGATAAATGAATTAAATGCACTCGTGCTCACCGCAACTTCAACAACGGCGACAAGTACTGTTCAGAATTTTAAAATATCAAAAGCCTTGATTGACACGGCCAACTCTTTCGGTACAAGTGGTCAGGTGCTATCCTCAACAGGAACTTCAACACGATGGATAAATGGAACAATTAGTGGAATTTCTTTAGGATCTAACCTAGCCGATTTAACTGCAACAGATGGAACACTTACATTTTCTGGAACATATAACGGAAGTACAGCTCGAACAATTGGTCTAAATCTAGCAAATGCAAATAGTTGGAGTGCAAAACAAAGTTTCGTAAGTGCTTCGACTACAAATCTAACAGTAAATGGATTTACCTCTTTCTCTTCAGTTACTTCAACGACTACAGCAACTTCAACTTTTGCAGGTGCAGTTAGAGTTACTGATGGAACAATTCTTAATGATGAATATGCAGTATCAACTTCATCAACTATGACGATTGATTGGAACAAGAGAACGCAACAGCTCATTAAGCTTGGTTCAACTGCTGTGACTATTAACATGACAAATTACAATCCTGGACAGATACTTCGCATTCCACTCTGTCAAAACTCTATAGGAGGCGCTACAGTGACTTGGGATAGTGCAATTAAGTGGGCATCATCTACCGCACCGACTCTATCTGCTGCGAATCACTGTGATCTTATTACTCTCGATGCCACAGCAGGAACATCAACAACCATTATCCTTGGAGGATATATCAACTTCTAGTATGAAAAAAATACTTTATACAATTGGAATACTAGCACTAATCATAGCCATTTCAGTCAATATTGTTAATGCAACGATAGTTACTGTTGATTCTTATAATGAGTCAAACATCAACGGATCAACTCCTGTAAGAGCAACAGGTTCAACTGAATACGGAGAAGTGTTTCAATCAACTATATCTGGAAAGATAACAAGTGCAAAATTCTTTGTTCGTAGACAGGCGTCACCAACTGGAAATGTCTATGCAAAACTATTTGCTTCAACAGGAACATACGGTTCGACTGCTGTCCCGACTGGCCCAGCGTTAGGTACATCAGATCCAATTGATATAACCACTATATCAACGAGCCAAGGACCAGTTGAATTTACATTCTCTGGATTAAACCAATTCACAATGGTGAGTGGCGTAAATTATGCCATTGGAATTAATTTTAATGGAGGAGACGGTACAAACTACCTACTTGCTTACTATGATGATAGTTCACCAACATATGCAGGTAATGCATGGAGAGATACTGTGCCTGATAGAACATCCTCTACCCCTTTTGCTAGTATAGATTTTGCCTTCTATGTATATGGAGATAACGCATCAGGCGGATCATCTGCTGTAGTAAATACTTCAGGTCAAAAGATGATGATGGGTATGGCTTATTAAAATAATAAAGATATATGAATAAATACATTATGGGGGGAATAGTAGGAGTATGTGTAGCGATTACAGTTTTATCAGTCTGGAACGTCTTCAGTATGAGAAGTAGGGTTACAAATCTTGAGACTTTTGCAGGACAGGTCACAAATATTATTAATAATTCGCAGCAGCAAGCAGTAAAAAAATAAAATGGATCACTTTATAACATCAGTCTTCAGCCAGCTTAATGTAAATACCGTTCTGGTCATCGTTGCCGGAGTAATTATCATCTATAAGCAATACAAGAATGATGCGGTTAAAGTTTCTGCTGAAGTCATCGCTGCTTATAAAATCCAAGTTGAGCAGTACAAAGAAGAGGTCGCAAAATTGAGAAGCGACCTGTCTGAAACAAGTCACAAGATGGGAACCCAAGACGGGATCATCGCAGAAAAGAACAAACAAATTGAAGATTACAAGCTTCTTATCGCTAATCGAAATCCTGCACTCGAAAATATATTGTCAGAAGTAGTTTTGTTTATGAAGAAAATTGATCAAAGACTCGGATTTTCAGAAACAGAACTCAAGAAACAAACCAAATTATTAGAACAAGAAGATGAAAAATAACGGTTTTATAAAACCTGTAGTAGATAAAACTCACTACGTGCTTGGCGGAAGCATAAGCACTTTACCGACAAAAATAATCCGTCCTGATGGAGATTGGCGAAAGAGCCTGCCAAAGGGGGAGCTGCAAGCGCTACCTGGCTTCGACACTTTCAATTGCACAGGTTTTGGATCAACTAACATTGTAGAACCTTACATGAAAGAAGTCTTTGGTGTTGATGTTAATTTTTCTGATCGTGATGTCGGTATTATTGCTGGCACTAAACCTCCGGGGAATGATCCTCACACTGTCATGCAAGCTATACGCGATAATGGACTCATCGAAGAATTTTTATTACCTTTTGATTCAACACTACAAAATTCAGATGAATATTTTTCATACAAAGGAGCTGACAAGGAAGCCTGCGATAAAGCTCGTCAGGCATGGCATGATAAATATGACTTCAAGCACGAGTGGGTATTTACTCCTACTGAAAATCCGGGTGAGGAGGAAATCCATAATATGAAGGTGGCTCTTAAATATTCACCGCTTGGAGTTTCTGTATATGCATGGCAGAAAGACGGGCGAGGCTATTATGTGAATATTGGAGAGCCGAACCATTGGACTGTTCTTTATTGCTACGATGATCTCAAAAGAATATTCGATACTTATGAGCCATTTCTTAAGGACGTGGATCAGCCTATCTGGTTTTGTAAGAGAATATCAATCGAATTAAAATCACCGCCCAATATAGTAGAAGAAAAACAAGATTTATGGTCACAATTTTGGGGTTGGCTATTAAAAGAAATTAATATATTCAAATACTTCTATGATAAAAAATAATCCAAAATATCTTATTATCCATCATACCGGAGGAACCGATGCTGACCCAAAATTTGATACCTCCAATCAGTCGTTTGAAGTGGTAAATGAGTATCATCGTCAAAAATGGGACTTTAAAAGTTCTCTTGGCTTTTATCTTGGTTATCAGTATTTTATCGACAAGAATGGCAAGGTGACTCAAGGTCGTGCTGATTCTGATGAGGGTGCGCATACCATCGGCAAGAATCTTGAGAGCATCGGTATCTGTATGGCAGGTAACTTCGATGTCACGATGCCCACTACGCTTCAAATTCAGGCACTCAAGACGCTTATAAAGAATAAGATGGCACTATACTCGATTCCGCTCTCAAATGTGGTGCCACACCGCAAATTTGCGGTCAAGAGCTGTTATGGAAATTTATTAGGTGACTATTGGGCGCAGGTTCTTGTTGATGATACACCTATTATCATTACACCTAGTGCATGTGTTGCAGAAAAGGATATAATTAAAGTACAGGAGCAGCAGATTAGTCGTCTGCAGCAATTAATAAATTCACTAATTAAAATATTTAAATGAAGTCATTTGTAATGAATATTTGGAATAAGATTCCCGATAAGTTTAAAATAAAGATAATCTCCGCATTCAATACTGCGGGATCGGTATTCTTACTTACCATTGCAGCGTCTCTTATTGCTGATGGTCATATTGTTTGGAACATTGCTTTTTTCGGAGGTTTGATATCAGCCGGAGTGCGAGAAGCATTCAAGGCGGTAGTCAACTCTTTCGTATCAAAGAGGCTAGGAGGACGTAAATAATCTGTCCTAGCTCTGAATGAAACAATAAAAATAGCCCGCAAGGGCTTTTTTTATACGAGACTTACTTCTTTATTATTCTCGTAAGTGAGATCAGTTATTTTTTCTTTATGATATTTGCAGAGGATGCATTGTTCAGGGGAACATGGCGTGGGGACAAAATTGCGATGACAATTAGGACACTCTTCAGGTTGTATATAGTTATCATTTACCTTAAAAAATAATCGTCCTCTCATATATGCAATAATTATATCATTATCGCAAGCACACACGCTAGCAAAGTTGTCCACAGATAAGAAAGAGAGGGCGTGGCTGTCGAAGATAGCTCGTTTCCTCTCATGAAACTACAACTGAATGTAGGGTTTTTGCAGAGCGATGCGGGGAGAAACAAAGTTCACCACTCTTGGTTTCTGAATCCCCGCACGAGGTAAGGTAGCGAGTCTGCGGAACTTACCCCAAAAGTTTATGCGCGCTAAGCGTTGTTTAGAGTGCATGGATTCTTAGAACGTATACAAAGATGTTTCCTGCTGTTTTATACTTCCCACAGCAACTCCTCATTGTCTTGTGGTCAATATCCGATTCGGATGTAATCCTTCTTGTGAAAGGACACGTCCGTGTTGGGAATACTATTCTTTTCACGAATGTTCTCGGATTAATCTCTAGGATGTTCCGATGCCAGTTTAACACTGGTGGGTTCGTTACGAGAATCTTTCTTAAACGATTCATGTTGCCTCCTTTGTTGTGAGCAGGTAACCCCGTCTAAGGTGAAGCGACTCCTATCCGTGAACATTATTCGAGTTCATATTACGCTGTTTTTATGAATGAATGATGCCCAACCTTAGTCTGCGGGTTTATCTACTCACAACTGATTATGAAGTAAGTTCTGTAAGCAAGGATTCGAACCTTGCGACTTTGTGGCATTGTAGGTAATTACTCCTACGCCACGCATTCCCCATACCCATCATCTAGAATTAAACATGGTGAATGGCAATAACCCCTCTGCCATTACAGATTTTACCTCACAATTACTCTCTATCTTTATTATACGCCTCCACTATTTTCTTGTCATTTATTTGCCTCATCAGCTTCATGCATCGATTCAAGATGTAAAAACCATTTGTCTGTAAACCAATAATAGAATTCGTGGCTAAGAGAATATATGAAAAGTGGAATTGTGAAGAAGAACATCCAAATAAAGCTTGTGAATTTTTTGACGCGGATTTCCAATCTCTTTTTTTCTAGTTCGTTCATATTAGTAAACATTAGGAAATTCCTTGGCTGAAAATCTCACACCTTCTTGCGGAACCAATAGCTGATGTTCGTCGAGACAGTCGATATTGTCTTGATGGCGTTCCTTATATTCAAGACCCAAAAATTCATAACCTGAAGTGGCGACATATTTTTTCAGGATTTCCAAAATCTTATCTTTGTGTAAGACAATTTCAATTGTTTTTCCTTTATTTGGCACAATCATTATATATTCTTTTCTAGGTTTGCTTTTTCTAGTTTTAAGATCGATTTCTTCAGGATTATAAAATACGTCAGGCTTACTTGGAAATACGACACCATACTTATGGCTTCCGAAGTGATCGTCTATCCAATCTGCAATTTCCCACTTTCCTGTTTCAGGATGCTTTGTTTCATTTTTATAGCTACTCATATTTTTATTTCTTAACCCATCGGCCCACCTTGTCGGTGATACCTGCTAATAATCTCGCTTCTCCGAATGATCCGAAATGTCGCTTATAGATACCACCATCAGGCACAAGCCCGCGCCTGCAATCAGTTCCTGTAGGTGCGCGTCCGTTCTCTTGGTAAAAGATTTTAAGGTATTCGAGAAGCTCATCTTTTTCATATATATGCCATCGGCCTCCTTTCTTATTGGTTGAAAGATTATCGTATCCCGCCATCTCTTTGGCCTTGTTCCAAGAACCGAAAGTCTTGTAAATGATGTGTACGAATTTCTGTGACTTCCAATAGTCTATGAACTCCTCTTTTGAGGGCGAATGACCTACTGCTTTCCCAACCTCTTGAATTTTAGCAATAAGTTGATCGGGACATGTGCCACGCTTATTCTTCGTTTCCAAGGTATGCTTCGGCTGTTTTCTTTTAAGAAAGTCTTTCTTTTGCCAGATCATAAATCTCTTTTTTGCATCAGCTTTATACGCTTCACGCTGTTCTAGTGACATGCTATTGAGCCAATTGACTGTTCGTACCTTTAGTTTGGTTCTCAACACTTCGGAAATCAAAGCGGTTTTGTACGCAAGTTGAAATTTTTCCTTATAGTCTCGAATAACCATTCGATGCACATTTCGAATGTGGGTCGAAAGCGATGATTTCATTTCTCCGCAAATGTGACATTGAATCGCAGAGCCATCTTTATTCGAGAGGATCACGCCATAATATCCATAGCCTTTTGTGATGGGCTTAAGAGGCTCCTTGTAATTGTAAAATACAAGTTCTTCTCCTTTCTTAGTTTTTGGATAATATTTTTGCATTATTTTATAGCTCTTCTAGTAATATCATCTCCTCATCCCATGCACCCAATATCTGCCAGAAGTGTCCGAAAGGTGATTGAGCGAGAAGGATAGGATCGCGTCGCTTGTCTGATTTAACGAAATCTTTCTTGTTGGCGATAATGTAAAACACTGCTTGCTTATCACAAAGCTTCTTTGTTTCTGCGTTGTATTTCTTCATTGCGATCACAGCATCCTTTGGAAGATCAGCGACGAACTGCGCTATCTGTCCTACCTTTAAATGGTCATTGTCCTTAATGACAACATTGATTTTGGCAGTAGTAGTGTATGGATATTCCTCAAAGAATTTCTTATGATTTGCATATTTCTTTCGGTTTTCCATGCGGATAAGAATGCTGGAGATTTCTTTGACTCCATTTCTCATATCGTACTCTTCGCTTTTAACAAGAGCTAATTTGTCTTTGAAATCTTCAATCTGGCCGTCAACGTATTTGGCATCAGTATTGAGTTTGAAGCCATCGTCATTCAAAGTCTTGAGTTGATAGACCTCCTTCGGTGTAGGTTCTTTCTTTGGAGGCTTAGGGGCTTCTAAAACAGTTGTTGTAGTTGATGGACTCCATGAAGCTAAAGAAACAGCGTTATTGAAGGTATTCCAATTTACTTCACTTCCATTACTTTGGAAGAAGTCTTGCAAGAATTTTGACTCTTTGATTTCATTTTGTGCCAGTCCTATAAAGCGATCCGCCTTATTGAACTCAAACAAATTTTTACCGAATAAACTTATTTTCATATTTTTAATCGCTATTTAATAATAATAACCAACTGACCATTAGGCATATAACGCCAGGGATGAGTAAAGGAGCAAAATTCTTATCAAAATGAGTCCAAAACATTATTGCCCAGCAAAACGCTGACATTGCTAGGAATATTCCTGATGTAAATTGTGATGTTATTTTCATATGTTTTAATTAATTATCTTCTGCTGGCTCATCGAACGGCGCTGTGCCGTATTCAAACCTCTCTTCCATACTCAGTTGCTTGCTTCTCTCTTGGAACTTCTTTTTTTTATACTTGCGACCCTTTGCCCTTCCTCCTTTTGCTCCGTTCTTTCGAAGCTCTTCTTTTGTAAAAATTTTTATACGCATAGCTTTTCGAATTCTTCGATTGTTACGTCCTTATAACTGCTCCCCGGATCGTATCTTCTCAATGTATTTTGGAATACTACAGTACCTGTCGTTGAGAACACATTCATCCTTAAATTCTTTCTCGTGAAAGACATAAGGCCCCCCATCTTTTGTGGGCCTAAATCGACCCATCCATTTTGTTCTGCATTTTTTTTGATTTCTTCTTTGTTCATAATAGCCTTATATTACACCGCTATGATATCGTACGCAAGTCGTATCTGTGGATAACTCGTAAGACCTGTCTTTGTGAATAGCTTGTTATCTTTGCGATCTTTCTTGAGCTTAAGCCTGATCTGTTCAATGAATAAACAAGATTATCTTTTATATATTTTCTCTGACGCTTTTTATTGTCTCTAAGAATTTTTGCTACTACTTTTTTGATTTTTCTCCTTATCCTATCATTCTGTGTTAAAAGTTTTTTCTTATGTTGGCATTGATAACGATCGCAGTAGACCCACGCCGGTAGCTTCAATGAAAGACCGCATCTCTTACACGTTTTCATTTTATTGAATTAGTGCTTATTGCCTTCGCTCTTTCGTAGGTCAGTGACTTTGATTTGTTTCTCTTCATTTCAAGCACAAAAGTCTGTATGCCGATAACTTCAAAGCTTTTTGGATACTTGATCACGATCCAGTAGGGGCTATTCTTGAAGCCCACATAATCAGGGGCGCCGATGGTGCCACGTTCTACACGAATGAGTGTACCTTTTGAACTATTTGCCATCAGTCCGATTGCAATTTGTTCATCCGAAATTTCGGAGTACAAAAAACGGTCTTTTCCTCGTGTATCTTTCATCTCGTATGGCGCATTCATGCCATGCTTCTCCCACCACCTGCGAAAGCGAATCGATGAGTCGGCTTCTTGTTTTTTATTTTGTTTTGGAAGTTCGGGTAGCATCATTCTGTTTCTTTAAATTTGCACCATACATAAAATATTATCCATATTGGAAATGTCACTATGAAAAAAGCACATAAAGGTACTACTAATATTATAGCTATAACAAAAGATATTTTTTCCATCATTTCAATTTATCTTTATTCAAGTAAATATGCGGATTAAAGTCTTTCCCCATTTCGATAGTATCGAAAATCCATTTATCCCATCGGCCCCCGATAAGGTAGTAATAGGACACAGGTTGCAGGTGCTTCACATTCCTCAAGCGCCCTGTCATCTGCGTGTGGTTAAGACAGCTGTGCGACATGCTCACGAATACGATCGCGCCGAACATATAGCCATCGAAGCCGAAACCCATGCTTGACTGCACTATGAAGTAGCACTCGTCGGCTTCCTGCGCTTGTTTCTTCACTTTGTCCGCGTCCTTGGTGCGTCCATCAAGCACGAATACCGGCTTTTCTTTTGCAAGTTCTTTGGCCATTTCATCTATCTGGTATGTGTAGTAGCAGACTACGATGAGCTTCTTGTAGCCCAATTTAAGCACTTCGGCTATCTTGCCTTTTTGCTCGTGATAATGCTCGTGCGTCCATGTAACTATTTCATCTTTTGGCTTAATGTACTTCGGTTGCTTAACCTTGATGAGGATTGTCTCCGCTGGTGGCAAATAGTCCACAATGTCTTTGAGCGATACGATGTCACAATGCTTCTCTATGAAGGGCCTTATATTCATGCGCCAGTCATCGCGGGAAAACCACGCAGGAAATCTTAAAAATGGCATTCTCAATAATTCGAAAAAGGTGTTGCGCCACTTCTTCCATTCGTAATAGACACCGATGTAGCAGAGGAGGGTGTGAAGCGACCACGCATTTTGCCTGATAGGAGTGGCCGTAAGCAATAGGACGTGGCAATCGGGGTTGTCTTTAACCAGTTTATATAGGGCAGTGGACAGCTGGCTTCTGCCCTTTACAAAAAGGCCGGATCCAAAATAGTGGGCTTCATCAACTACGATTGCCGTAGGCTTCACGATTGTTGTCTTTTTAAACTGTTCTTTCGAAAGGACAGTGGCTTTTGTCTTAAATGCTTTCCAATCTTTTATATTCTGCTTTGGCGTGATGATATAGGTATTGCCCCTGCGCTCCGGCATATCAATCCAAATGGCCGCAGGCAAGCTTTTGCCCACGCGCATCTCCCATGCAAGGATCGCTTTCTTTGGGTTCCTGTCTATGAATGCTTTTTGGTGCTTCAAAAGTTCCATTATAGAGCACCCGTAAAGGTGCTCTGAATAGATTCGAACTATTCCTCTTTTGCAGAATTTTTCTTGTCTTCTTCAATGAGTCGATTTGCTTCTTCAGTCAAAGCCTTATCGTAAACATCTGATTCAGCAAGAGCTTCAAGGATCGCTGTCTTACCAGCGTTTGTGAGCGAAAGATCGTCATTTCGTAGCCCCGCTACAATCTGATTTGCCTTAGCATCACCTAAAGCTGATCTTAATTTTAATGAAATTGTTCTTAAGTATGACATAATTGTTTTTTTAGGTTTAATATTAATTGAACGTATTGCAAACTCAAACGGAACACTTTCTAAACCTTTTACCGCCTTTAACATTTCTTCTCCATTAAAAGGAGTCATGTTATTAGTTGAAGAAAACGAAGAACCATAACCACCGCAACCATTATGATTGTTCCCGATAGTAGCACCTCCGCAACCACCTGCAATGGCTATTTTTTCAACTTTTCTAGAACTTCCACAAGAGTGATGGGTTACGATTTTCAAATCACTCAATCTCTGAATATCGTAATTATCTTCCCCATAGACATGTATTACTCTCCAAAAGATTCCTGGAGAAGTTTGATTCCATTCAAGGATGTCTCCGATTTGATAGCGAGTAATTCTTTTTGTCAAAGGAATTAAATCCTTTTCGGCAAAATGCCAATCGTTATAAGATTTGTCACCTGCCTGAATGACATATGAATAATTCATTTTCATTGAATCATATGCAATCTCCTTAATTGATACATCTCTTATTGGGAAATGCTTTTCAAGCCACAAATCAGTTTCAGGATGTCCTAGATAACAATCTGTTTTTGAAACAATTCTTACCATTTCACCTGCTTTGAGGCGTGGAGTTGAAACTAATAAGTCTTCTACTTTAACGCCATTAACTGACAACAATTTTCTGCCAGTCCATGCTGGACCGTTCAATTCTGTGAAGACGCTTGTTCCAAAGCCATCTGTTTTGCCATCAGACTTGATAATTTTATCACTATAAGTACAACCATCAGTTCCTATAAAGCTTATTTTGTCTCCTGCTTTTATTTCTACCATAGTTTTATTCCTCACCCATTACTTCCGCTGCATCGTTCACCATATCTTCGAAGTCCTGATCTGCTGTTGAAACAGAAGATTGAGTCTCCTCGATCTTAAAGTGTTCGGTGATCTTCTCGACTAAGAATTCGCGGCACTCTCCAAAGTATAATTTCCACTGATCCTTTGTGAGCTTTTTACCTCCTTTGAGCTTCTTAGGCTCTGGGTAGCCGTGGATATTCTCCTTGGCTTCGGCATCGTAAAAGTAGTTTTGCAACTTCTCATTCTTGCCTGTCTTATCATTCTTTTGCCAGATAGTGATCCCCTTCTTCATCTTTCCGTTGTCATCGGTAAAACTGTAAGGCGCGATCTTTACGAATTTATTCTGGTCGACATTGATGAGTTTCTTCATCATGTCTTCTCCGTAGTTTGAACTTGTTGAGAGTGATAGGACAACAGGCTTATTCTTGCCATCATCAACTGTGACCTGTAATTGCATTCCGAAGTCGCCCTCAAAGAATCCAATCTTAGACACTTTTCCGATAAGTTCGGTGTAGACCATCTCGGTCTTGCTTCCCTTCTTCTTATCGCTAGTTTCATAAGTTCGTACTACTGATCCTGGTGTGCCTTCAGGCACTGTGACGTGAATTTTCCCATCTGCGAGAACACTCGCAAATGTTCGCTCTTCTTTTGTATTTTTTAAAGCCATTGTTTTTGTTATTTAATAACCTTCTTTATAATGCTTCTCTTAAACGATCGACCAGCAATTTAATTATCATAAGTATAGTATATCGTACGTAGGTTGCAAGTTGAGGGGTTGGGGATAACTTATTATCTAAAAAAATTGAGTATTTTTTTAAAAAAAGAGACTTTATTATTAAGGTTAAGTTTCTGAAGTTCAATTATATTTGGAGCATATTCATTTTTAAATTTACGTTTTTCTAATTTCTTTTTAGGTATAACTTTTTCAATTTTAGGAAGATATTTCGAATGAATGTGTTTAATTAATTTGCACTCTTTCTTTAGATAAAGTCTATATTTTCGATTCGCACTGACATGTAATCCTCGAACAGTATTATCAATATGTATTTTAATAAAATCATTATCGACGAAAGCATGGAATCTCTTACCGTGACCGATAGTATATTTTATATATCCTTTTTTAACTTTACCTTTGTGGAATGATTCATGCTCTGAATAACCTGCCTCTTTTAAAATAGTGTCAGAATATTTAATATCGATTTTTATATATATGTCACTATTTTTACTCATTTATGCTTCTTAACATATTCTTCCATTTCCTTCACGATCCTTTTTATCTTGGCTCCAAAGTTAATGATGTCCTTCATGGAGCGGGATGTTTCGAGCTGCAATATATGATCTTCAATAGGCTCCATGAATCCGATCTCAAAGCTGTCATTCTCACACGTCGGCATCCAATCGATGAAGCACTTGAAATTCTCCGGCCGTATTTTGTATTTTATATATACGAGGAACAGGTACATGGTAAACTGATCGGTCTCATCAGCGCGTTTCTTATCCCACTTCACGACACCGGTCTTATAGTCGCGCAGTATGTATTTCTCCAAATCAATTGCATCAGGCTTGCCTACGAGCTTGATGCCGTTGAATGACACGACCATCTCATGCTGAAGCATGGGGCATCTCGGAATCATGGGTAAGAATGTCGGATCATTCTGCAGGCGTAAGTCGATAGAGCTTCCGAACGTGAGCTGTCTGGATGATTGTCTTTTCCCCAAGATATAAGTCTCATACCATTTTTCTTTGTTGTATTCGAAAGAACTGATTGAAGAATATGAGAGGGGCCTTTTGTTGAAATCTAATTTATTTTTTACCATTTTGATAGTACTTCTTCTGCTAATTCATCCTCCGTAAGCTCAACTTCCTTATTAGGATTATACCATCGTATCGTGCGCACATTGTTCTTCATCTCACGTCGTGATTCGAGCTTGATGACACTCTTAAGGACATAAGCGATGCTCATCTCTTCATACTTGGTCATGGATTTCGTTGCGAATTTATTATTGATCGCATCTCGAAAGACCTGAAATATAGTAATACCTTCCTTCCGACTTGCCTGTGACAGATCGTTCCAATACCAGTTAGCGATAATTTCCTCATGAGGATCGTGTATCTGTCTTTCCTTTTGAGCAGCCAAAGTCTCCTCTTCAGGGAACTCATATATAGTTTCCTTAAGGTTAACCACTCGATGATATGCTTCTGCATACAGCTGCTCTCGATTATCTTCAAGCCACTTGAGGTTACATTTTGCAAGTGTAACTGCGACCGGAAGCCAACGTCGATTTCCTGTCTCATCCTTGAGGTATTCTACTTGATTGGTGGTCATCGCAAATATGCAGCGTCGAGGAAAATCACGTGATACTTTTCCGTAAGGTACTCGATATCTATCATTCTGCATCGTAATGATGGCTTTCATCTTTTTCACTTCGGTACGTGATAAAGTTTCTCCTTCCGAAAATTCAATGATACCCTTACCTTGAAATTGCATGAAGAAATCTTTATTGTCTGTACTCATGGTAGTCTCCACATGCCAGTTATCCTTTGAAGGACTTCCAAGCATTGAGAGCGACGATGACTTGCCTGACCCTTGTGGACCTTCAAGTACAAGTACATAGTCAAATTTACATCCCGGGCTTATGAGGCGCTTCACAAGGCCCTTCATAACGTTAGAGCCTACTGCTATATGGTATTTATCCAAACCAGAGCCATATACATTGTCAAGCCACGTTGAGAGGCGATTCTTGCCATCCCACTTAAGCGAACGTATGTAGTCAGTGGCTGAATCGATTTCATTCTCCATAGCGATGTTTATGATCGCATCGGAAATCATATCTTTTCGAACCTTCTGAAAGAACGGAAAGATGATAGAAATCTTTGTAAGCACTTTGATGACATCGGTATCGCCTTCAAACTCACGCCATCCTGAATCCGGCGTTTCTTTCATCTCATAGACATTCCTGAACCTGTCATATTGAAAACGTCCTTTAAAGTCAGGATGACTCCTTAATATACGACACATATTCTCGATGTTCATCGTATATATCTTATCCTTGCTTCGAGTAAGCGTATAGAGCAAATCCAAATCCTGCACATTCTTATCGCGCACTTCACGTCGGCGTCTTTCTTTTTCGACAATCGATGAAAATGTCGCTTCAAGTTCATGGTCTGGAAGTGGTGGTGCATATGTCTTATTGATAGCAATAACTGCGTTCCATCCGTCTGTCATAAATTTACTCTCATCAAGCGGAAGTAGAATTGTCCCTATTATGGATGCCATCGATGAGTTACGGGAGCCTTCGGGAACAGAAAGTTTTGAAGACAATCGGGATTTCTTTTTAGGGGTGCCGAAAAGCTCTATCGGAAAATCAGCGAAAGGACTGTTATCAATGACTGTATATTTTCCGCCCGCCTTTTTTCCTACCTTATCCTTATAGTCAGTAACCGATGGAGGCGCTACTACATATCCCCCGTCTGATCTGATGTCCACGTGAGGAAGGTGCGGATAGGCTTCGGTTGAAACTGTGAGGCCCGCCTGATAATTATAATAAAGCTGCAGACCTCCGTTGCCAGTTTTGACTGTATATGTTTTTGGGAACTGATCAAGCTTGGCGCTATCGGTGCCTTTGTGAGAGTCAATATCAACGACAGTAATATTTGAAACTTTTCCTGTGGCAATCCCAATATTGGCATCGGGAAATTGTTTCCACCATTTATTTATTTCTTCTTCAGTGGGAAGCCTCGTTTGGAATTCCTTCCAAGATGATAAGAGCGGTCGCTTGTCTTTTCCTACCGGGAACACAGAGAAGCCGTACGTGAGAAGATATTGAAGAGCTTGCTTTTTCATATTTTATTAAGTTCTATCCATAAATTAGCTACTGCTTCTTCGCCTGTCTCACCATTACAGATATATGGGTTCTCAAAACCATCATCACTGTATGAGGATGCGTATTTATAACCATTACAATAGGTCAGTGAACAAAACTTATCTCCACACGCCTCTATGAGTTCGGAGAGGGTTGGAATAATTGGTTCGCAGTGAGAACATGGCCTGTACTGGGTATCGTGCCAGTGTTCGTTCATACGGCAATTCCATTGTTTAATTGGAAATCCCGCCTCTTTAAGTTTTAATGCTATTTCATAGTTCATATATTTCCGACGCAAAAGGGGCTTGACATTACATGCACGAAGTCTGTAGTGACTTCTGTAATGTTAAACCCCTTTTGTGCAATAAATTGTTCTACTTTTTTATTGTGCATGAGAATCATTATACGCTACGCAAACCTTTGTGCAAAATAAAACTGGGGATAACTTACTATTTACTTTATATCGTACGTAGAATACTATTATCTTATTATCAAATAAGGAGCAAAAACATATGGAGAAATGTAAAAAATGTAATAAAAGGAAAGCAAAAGTCATTATGCAAAACAATGAAGCAGTGTGTAAAACCTGCTTTAATATTATTAGAAATTACTTTAAAAAATAATTATGGATGAAAAGAAATTAGTACCACTTAAAAAATCAGTAGAAGTCGCAGTCGTGAAAGCCAACAAGCTCGTCATTAAGAATGAAAATGACATGATCGTGGCAACCACGCTTTTGTCTGAAATCAATCGCTATAGCGATGACATGAAGGCCAAGAAGAAAACGATCACCGATCCTGCAAACCTTGTACTCAAGAATGCAAAGATACTCTTCAAGCCTCTTGAAGAAAATTTAGAAAAAGGAATCGAAGCGATCCGAAGCGCAATGTCTGAATACCAGACAGAAAAGGTGCGCTTGGCCGAGATTGAAGAAAAGAAAATCTCAGCGCGCGTAGGCGAGGGCAAAGGCAAGATCAAAATGGAGACTGCCATAAAGCAAATTGAGGAAGTTGAGCGTCCAACAGATAGCATTCAAACAGCATCGGGGGGAGTAACATTCAGGCCCACAAAGAAATTCGAAGTGATGGATGTGTCACTGTTGCCTGTTGCCTATGTCGAGGCAAACGAAACTGCGATTAGAGAAGCCATGAAGAACGGTATCGAGCTTCCTGGTGTTCGGTATTATGTAGAGCAGGTGCCGGTCAATTCGAGATAATCATATGGCTAAATTCAAAAAAAGAATCGTAAAAGTTCAATTATCTATATTCAGCGACGAATCATCTAAACAGCAGGTGCTTGTATATGATAAAAATCGTGATAATCATTTCCAAGGAGATGTTCCGAAGGAAGTAAAACGTGTGATGGGAAAAGAGTTAAAGAAATATTTCTATGCAAAAATTCCTTTGACTCCAGGATTTATTGAATTATTAGAAGAAGCTCCTGAACAATCATGGTAAAGAATATGAAAAAAGTACTTATAAAATATAAAGTAATGATTCCAGGGTTTTTTAGTATAAGAGAGATTGAGGGAAGTGAAATAGTCGATTATGATCCTGGAATAGAGACTTTAGGGGAGGTTGTAGAAAGAGATCAAAAGAAATGGGATGAATATTTCAAGAACAGTAATAAGGCTGTGACAGTTAGTGATTATAAAATAATTGAATAGCTTATGAACAGCGAAATCAAATTTAGAGCGCAGAACATACATAGTGGAGACTGGTACTTCTATACGCTTCATGATCTTATCTATCATGGACTCGTAAATCCCAATGAGTTCAAGAACTGGTGCCGATATACAGGAGTCACCGATATGAACGGGACTGAAATATATGAGGGCGACATATTGCAGTATCATGGAGCAACGAAAGTGGGGAAGCCGCTCAACCCGATCATCTTCAAGCGTGGACGCTTTTGGATAGAGCCGAAAGGGCGTGAAGGGGCCGAAGGACGACTGAATGCCAATTACTTCGGCACGCCATCATTCGCGAAGATGCATGAGATAGTTGGTAACATATTTACCAAATGAAGATAGGTCGGCATACAATTGATTTCAAGCCAGAGTTCGGCAGGACAGATCACTTGAGGGTCCTTGATATGATTGGAGAGGCACAAAAGACTTTCGAAAGTCTTAAAGAAAATGATACAATTACATTAAGGGGTCAATTACGGAAACAGGTAGAAGACATCAATAGATATATCAAATTCATACATAAAAAATGAGAGCCATAATCAAATTCAAGAAGAACTCGCCGTTTTATAAAACAGGTGAAAAAGAACGGGTGGTTGAAAACCTCACCGAGGTTCATTACAGCTATCCAACACCTTTAAGTTTCAAGAGTACTGCCTTTGAAAGTGATATAAATGGTATGGGTTTTAGTATTAATAATAGCCACATAGAAGATTTCGAAATACGACCATAAACGGCTCAGTAGAGCCATTCTTAGCCTGTGGATAACTCACTTGCTACGTGCGATATAAATGCTATTATTATAAAGCTACCCTTTGATAGAGATTATTAATTAATTCAACAATCAAATGAAGAGAATCTATGAAATGTGGGTTTGGAAAACGTTAGCAGAATATCGTGCGTATGCAGGCTTTTGGAGACGACAGTGGTATAAGATTATTAAGTACACGAGACGTTTGGGGATGATAGTCGGAGCAGTTACCATCATGGCAGCGGTTGCTCTTATATACAGAGAAGTGAATCCATTAGAGGTGCGAGGGGCTGAGAATATCACCATAAAGACAGTTCAGATTCCTGTAGAATTTCCACCCATATTACAAAAGATATGCAACGCTGAAGTGACTGGTAATAAGAACACTCCATCGCATCAGTTTAATAAGGATGGAAGTGTAGTACGAGGAAAGGTGACTCCATCTGATATAGGTTATTGCCAGATCAACGAACCTATATGGAACGACACGGCGCGAGGGTTAGGATATGACATCTTCACCGAAGAAGGTAATAAGGCAATGGCCCTGTGGCTCTTCATGAACTATGGAGACCAGCCATGGTATTTATCAGAGGTGAATTGGAGCGTAATAGCAAAACAAAAATAATGAAAACTACTAAAGAAGGCATTACATGCGTATTCGATGAAAACAATGAGTTGGTTGCCATCATCTATAAGGATCACGTGACTCATCACAATCTGTTTTACTCGACCAAGATAATGAGCATGGAGGAGATCGAAAGCTTAGTAGGCTCTAATAAAGTAAAAACCAATGTATAACGACTTAAAGACGGCAAAAGACAGGCTACAGAAGAAATTGGTGGTTAAATGCAAGTGTAAAAAGACGAAAAAATAGTCAAAAGGCTCCTGAAAGGGAGCCTTTTTGATTGCCATACCTGCCAGACCTGCCATACCTATTTTGCTTGGGGGGTCTGCCACCTGCCGAGGCTAGGTTGAGCCATATAAATGGATAGGGTACCCAAATTGCCATACCTGCCAGACCTTTTCCCTAACACTTTTGGGAGCGGTGCAGCAGTGGGGTGGCAGTGGTGGTATATATTATACTCCTACTATTCTTACTATTTAGGTATGGTAGGTATGGCAATTACAAAATAGGGCTTAACCTAGCGGTGGCAGGTGGCAGACCTCTTGACAAGGTATGGCAATTAGGTATGGCAATTTGGGGGGGGGGTATGGCAATTTGGGGCATAATTAGGGTATTTGCGTACGATAACGTGCGTGATATAATTAAGTTATCATGATCACTAGGAAGAAAGGTTGGTATACATATGCTACGGATGATAAGATTAAAAAGACGATGAGTAAGGTTTCATATTCTCGCTGGTCTAAGATCAATGCAGAGAATCGAAGAAAGATTATGCTAGGACTTTTGGAAAAGAAATATGGTAAAAAATATGCCTAAGAAATATAAATACACAATGAAAACTGGACGACCCACTGATTATAGTCCTGAAATTTTGAAGCAGACAAAAGAATATATTTTACAATGTGAGGATGAGTATGAAGAGTTTCATCGAACTCGTGGCAGTAAGTCTGATAGTTACGATCGTTTGGTAAGAGTTAAACTTCCCACAATTGAAGGGTTATCTGTTCATTTGAATGTCGATAGAACAACTATTTATGAGTGGAAAGGTAAATATAAGGACTTTTCCCACACTTTAGGGCAATTACTTGCCATCCAAGCAGAGAGATTGCAAGATGGTGGACTCTCTGGTGATTATAATCCGATGATCGCGAAGCTTATCTTGTCTTCAAATCATAATATGCGCGAGAAGTCTGACGTTACAACTGATGATCGGCCTATTGTGAACGGTGTTGAGATAAACATCAGAAAATAAATGAAAGTAAAATTCGAAGTACATGAGTCTCACATACCAGTATTTGAGAATAACCCTGACATACGTTATTACATTTTTATGGGTGGCCGAGGTAATGGTCGCTCAGGCACTGCTTCACGCGCTGTTGTTACAAAGCTCTTAGGCAAAGAATACGTTCGAGGCGCGATGATGCGTGCCGTACGCGAGGACATCAGAGCATCGTGTTGGGGTGAAGTGATTGACCGAATCAATGAGCAAAAGATTTCGTCATCATTTCGAATTGTAGACAATGATATGTTCCTTGAGCGAGGACAGAACAGTTTTAAAGCGATGGGCTTTCGTGCCTCATCTGGTTCGCTTACTGCGCGCCTTAAGTCTCTCGCAGGTTTCAATATGGTATGGATCGAGGAGGGTGAAGAAACAGTAGAGGAAGAATTCCGAAAGCTCGACGACACACTTCGAACAGTCAAAGGTCGTATCATTATCATCATTACGCTCAACACTCCGCCGGTGAATCATTGGATATTGAAGAAATGGTTTAACATGATTCCTGTTGAAGGGGTGCAGGGATTCTATAGGCCCGAACTCAAGCCAGAGATTAAAGATGTTGTGTATATTCCTGGCACCTATAAAGAGAATGAGGTGAATATGGATAGGCACACGATTGATCGTTACGAGCATTATAAGGACACAAACCCTGCGTACTATTATCAGGTTATCAAAGGCTATTCGCCTGAAGAAGTTCGAGGAAAGATTTATACTGGTTGGCAGATCATTGACGCTGTTCCTTTGGAAGCAAGGCTTGTAAAATTCGGCGAGGACTTCGGCTGGTACCCTGATCCTGCGTGCGCGGTTGCAGTTTACTATTGGAATGGATCATACATTATTGACGAGCTTGCTTATGGCAACTTCCTTACGAATGAATATCTGGCAGGCGAGATAAAGACAGTTGATCCTCATAAGATCATCACCACTATTGCTGACAGCGCTGAACCAAAATCTATCGCTGAACAGAATAAATATGGTATCAAGGTCGTGGGCGCTGAGAAGGGAAAGGATAGTGTATCGTTCAGAATCAAGGTTACATCGCAGAAGAAAATCTATGTCACTCGTCGAAGCACGAAGGTTTGGGAATCATATGAGAACTATGCATGGGCAGAAGACAAGGATGGAAATCCGACAGGGGAACCGGATCATACCTACTCTCATGCGATGGATGCTGTATCGTATGCCATTGCATCGATGCATAATAAGACTGTGGATAAACCCCCTGTACAGGCATCTAGAGAAAAAACTAATCCAGGTGTATAATTATACGTACGATGGAACATGAAGAAGAAAAACCAATTGAGAAACCTTATTTTGAGACAAAGGTGATTGGTATAGAAGATATTATTATTCCTACATGTTGTAAAGAAGGCTGGGCGTCATGTCCCCATGTGTTGAAGCCTCATAAAAAAGTTAAAAAAAATATAGGACTATGAAAAAATTAGATTTTAATGAAGTTCCCAAAGATTTAAAACCTCATCCTCTGTTTGAAGGATTTTCAGACAAGTTAAAAGACCCCAAAGTTTTCTTGAAGACCGAGAAGAAGCTCTTGGCTATTTTAAAGATTGATCATAAGCACAAGACTGTGACTCAATATGTTAAGTGTCCCGAGTGTGCTGCGAAGCGTGAGGAAAGAAAGAGGATTATGGAAGAACTAGGTTTCAAGAGTATCAATCAGTATCTTGAGTGGAAGAAGATAATGACTATTATTATTAATCAAAAGAATTTTCAAATAAGATGAAACCAAACTCAAAAGCATTAAGAGAAAAAAAAATTAAGGAGGCCATAATATTGCTTAACGATATCGTTATCATCAAGCTTGCGCCTTCAACTATTCATGGAGTCGGAGTCTTTGCTATGCGAGATATTAAGAAGGATCAGCAACTTTATACTGATATTGTACCTCATCAATTTGATGTGCCTTTTCGAAAGTTCAATAAGCTTGATAAAGAAATTGGTGACATGTTGCTTGCGCACTTTCCACTGATTACTGCTGGTTCTCATTTTCTCTATCCTGTTACTAAATTCTCTGCGTATCTGAATCATTCCGATACTCCGAACTATGATGCAAAGAATGATAAAGCACTTCGTGATATTAAGAAGGGCGAGGAAATCACAGAAGACTATAGACTCATTACCAACTATAAAAAGATATTCAAATGGCTCAAGTAATGGAAATTGTTAAGGAGTATCCTCCTAATTATGAAAAGATAAAGGAAGTCCTCAATCCTCCTCCTAATGCGATATTCGCTTATGGGGAAAAGATTTATAACCCGTCAGATGCCACTATTGGCCCTGATCTTCAAGCGCATGAGCAGATGCATTCGCTTCAGATGGGAACTGATCCAGTCGCTTGGTGGGAGAAGTATTTGTCTGACAAAGTTTTTAGACAAGCACAGGAAGTCGAAGCATATGCGATACAGTATTTGTGGTTCAAGAAGAGAACTACGGAGAAAGTATATTGCCATGCTCTTGATCAGTTCGCTCGTCATCTATCAACTATCTATAAACTCGATATAGATTTTCATAAAGCTCATGGCGCTATACGTAGAAAAGCAAAAGAGATTGCAGCCTTGTAATAGCAGTGATATAATATTTATATGTCAGAAACTTTTGAACATAAATGTATAAAGTGTTCTACTCAATATAAAACTGATGATCCCGATCCGTATTATTGTAATGACTGTATTATAGAAAAAAACAGGATTGCGAAGGAAATTGATGCAAAGACTTCTCAATTTCCTAAAATAAGGGAGAAGAGTCCTCTGCAGTTATATGACGAAGCTCGGGGTAATGGAAGGTTCCCATCTATCAGCAGTTTAGGAATTAAACTATGAAAAAAACAAAAGTCATTAAGGTTAAGAAGGTCTCTAAAGTTGATAAACCAATCGAGGACCCTGTTGTATCTAATAAAAATGATTACATTGCTACTGTGGCTATTATGGGCAAAAGATATAAGTCATCAGGTGCGGATGTTTCTGTTGCTATTGGAGGATTACAACCTAAGAATTGCAAAGGTAGAGCGATACTTACCCTTGAACATAATGGAATCAAGAAGGATCGTATTATCATGCCAGTTTTAGCGTTTCGACTTTTTAATACACAAGGACTAAGTAGAGAAATTGCTCTTAAAAACATATCTACATTATTTCAAGGAATATGAACCTAACACCAAGTATTTTTGAATGGATCAAGCAGCAAGAGAACGCCTATGAGAATGATGAAATTCAGCTAGGTGATAATTGGATGTGGAATATGCGCAAGCATATCCAAATGATATTTCATCTTAAGAATGGAGTTTTTTATACAGGTGAGAACAATTGGATGCGTGCGTTCAAGCAAGTTATGGAGCCTATCCTCCAACTCAATTATTGGACAGAAGATATTGAGGTAAAAGATGTAGTATTTTATATTGAAGGTCATCAAGGTAAAGTGCTCTCATTCTTGGTAAAGAAATATCATGATGAAGTTTATGTGCGTGAACATGATCTTGATACTCTCTTTGATGAAATAACTGAATCTGATCTTGATTATGGAGGTGCTGTAGTTCAAAAAGGTGTAGAGATTCCCGAGCTTCTTCCTCTTAATTCGATTGCCTTTTGTGATCAGACTGACATTATGGGTGGTCCTATGGGATTCAAGCATTTCTTTTCTCCTGATAAGATTCGAAGTATGTCAAAGTATGGCTGGGGTGATGAAAAGAATGGTGCAACCATTTCTCTTGATGATTTATGTATACTTGCTACAGCTGATAAGGATTCAGCATCTCAAAACAAAAATAAGAACCAAGTCCCTGGTAAAACTATTGAGGTTTATATTGTAAGAGGTAATCTTCCTGAAGCGTACCTTAAAGATAATAACAATATGGAAGATGAATACAATCAGATTCAGATTGTAGCTAATTACATTGATAAGGATAATAATAAGCAAGGTGTAATACTTTATCGAAAGAAAGAAGCAGAAGGAAATATTAAACTTTGCACCACTAAGAAAGTGTATCAGCGTGGCCTCGGAAGGAGTGTTGGCGAAGCGTTACTTGGTCCACAGATTTGGACAAACTTTCTTGAGATTCATAAGATGAATATGCTTGAAGCTGGTTCTAAGATTCCTCTTTATACTGATGATGAGAATTTTAGTTCAAAGAACAAGATTCAGGATATGGAAAATCTTGAAGTTACTGTTATTGCTGAAGGAAAGAAGATTGGTAGAATCGATACTGCCGGTGCATCTAATATTTCCCTATTTTCAAATGAAATAAATTCATGGTATGAACAGGCACAGGCTGCAGGTTCTGCTTTTGATCCAATTATGGGCAAAGAGGGAGCTTCAGGAACCACATTTAGAGGACAAGAGCGATCAGTTGCCCAAGCTAATGGGACTCATGTGAAGAGACGTGGCCAGCGGGCAAAATTCTTAGAGGAACTTTATCGAGATTGGATTATTCCTGATATTACAAAAGAGATTTTGAAGGGAAAGGAATTTCTAGCCACTCTTTCAATGGAAGAGCTTAACTGGATTGCTAGTGAAATGGCAATTGTTCAATCGAATGAAATTATTGTTGATGCGATAATTAATAAGAGTAAGGTTGTTACTAAAGAAGAACAAGATGCCCTTATTGAAGTGCGAAAGCAAGCGATTATTAAGCAAGGTAATAAACATCTTGTTGAAATACTTAAGGGTGAATTTGAAGGTGTAAATATTAAAATGGGTATCAATATTGCTGGAAAACAGAAGGATTTAGTTAATCTTTCAGACAAGCTTCTTTCTATCTTCCAATTTATCTTTGCTAATCCTCAAGGTTTCCAACAGGCTATGCAAATACCTGCTCTTGCTAAGGGATTTGAGAACATTCTTGAGTTTGGAGGCATGAGTATAGGTGATTTCTCTTCACTATTACAGGCTCCTCCTGTTCAGGCCCAGCCAGCGGCACAAGCACAGAATACTGCCCCTGCTCCTCAATTAGCTCCTAATCAAGCACAATAATGAATGAAATAGAAAAAAATAGGTTAGAAAGGTTTGTTATGGATCAGGTATCAGTTGATGCTGTATATAAACTTTTATTTAACTCATTCTTAAAATCGAAGGGTCAGCGGGATGTTCAGATTATGGCCGCTGAGCGTTTGGCAATTGATTTTTTGGATGATGCATGGGAAGAATTATTAAAGTTTAAGCCTGAGTCTAAACCGACAGCTGCGGGAGTAAAAAATCCCGGGTTGTAGCATTTTATTATCGTGTTATAATATATATATGAAAAGAAATCAACTAATTAGTATCGTAATTATTTTAATAGCAGTCATTATTGCATTCGGTATGGTTAAGAGAAGTGAACCGCTTCAAACTCCTGATCCAAATTATAAGCCTCTCACTGCTGGAAGTATTCAGGATGGAATGGCATATAACTCTACAAGTACAGATGCTACATGGGGAGCTTCTGCACAACGACAACTTAAGACTTCAGGGGGTACATTAGGTTCAGTCGTTATTACAAGTGCGACAGCAGGTGCAATATTTACCATAAAGAATGCTACCTCAACTATTGATCCAGCTTCTACTACTTTGGCGACATTTACAGCGGGGGCACTCGGAGGTACATATACTTTTGATGCAGCCTTCGATAGAGGTTTGATCGTTCAGATGAATTCTGCGATTGTTGCAAGTACCACGATCACATGGCGTTAATTCTTTGTTCCTTTTTCGCGGCTTAGAATAAAAATTATAAGTTAACTTTCAAAAACTATGAGTATAATGGATCAAGCAAAGATGCCAAGCCTTAAGGATAAACATATCGAAAAGGCTCAGAAAACAGCGGAAGCTGTTGAGGTGGTCAAAGAAGAGAGAGTCGAAGGCGAGGTAGAAGTAAAGGTCAAGAAAGGTCGTAGATTAAATAAATAATTTTATAAAAATGAAAAATACAATTTTAGGTTCAATAGCAGTTATTATCGCGGTAGTTGGTGCAGCATTTGTATCGAAGTCAGCAATTGTGAATGTCACTACTCCTGCTCCAGTAGTTAATGTTGCGGCCCCAAAGGTAACAGTTGAAGCAGCAAAGGTTAATGTACCAGCATCAATTGTAAATGTTCCTCAGCCAAATCTAGGTGCAGTAACCTCAAATGAGATTACAGAGCCTCGTTTCGTATTTGGAGGTGTTGAACTTGTTTCTGCTAAGACAAGATCATTAGTTCAAGCTTCGACAACAATTTGTGCTTTGTCATCACCAAAGGCGACATCAACACTTATGATGGCTAGTGTGAGACTTCTTTTGGCAACATCAACTAACATTACATTGTCAAATGCTCCAACACCATATGCGTCTTCAACAAAGACACTTATAACTGATACAATTACAGCGAATGTTCAAAAGACAATAGCTGCTTCAAGTACAGTGAACGCAAATTCAGTGTTCGAACCTAACACATACCTTGTTTTGAAGGGTGATGTAGTAAGTGCCGGAAGTGGTGCTCTAGGTGCATGTGAAGCTATCTGGGCGACAATTTAAGAGTAAGTTTGGGTTATCAATTTCCCGCGTAACAGCAAAAATTGGAATGCGTTTATGATTAATCGTTTTAATAAATCAAACAAAAACTTATGACAGTTACAAGTCAAGAAGCTGGTGCCGAAGCTAACATCGACACAGGAGAAGGTGGATCAGGCGAGGTTGAAACAATCTCTATCCCTAAAGCGGATTATGAGAAGCTCAATCAAACCCTCGGTTCTCTAAAGCGTGAAAATAAGGACTTAAAAAAACCTAAAGAACCCGCTGAGGAAACTTCTACAAAAAATGCCAAACCGGATGAAAGTCCGCTACAGAGTAGGCTTGAGAAAATTGCTCTTAGAGGTGCAAATATTTCTCACGAGGACGATGTAGCTCTTGCTCGGTCAACAGCGAAGAAGTGGAATATGGATTTGGAAGATGTCCTTACAGATTCTGATTTCAAGACTAAACTTGAACGTCAGCAGACTGAACGAGGAAATCTTGAAGCTACCTCTGCGATTAAAAGCGGAGCCGGTTCATCCCAAGCTAAAAACACTCCTGAATATTGGATCGCAAAAGGCACTCCGCCTTCTGTAACCGATGTACCCGACAGGAAGACTAGAGCAAAAATTGCTCGTGCGATGATGGCTAATACCAAATCAAACAAGCAGTTTTACAATAGTTAGAGGCATCTCATCTGGCATTTACAAAAATTTCTTAACCTTAATTTTTTAACATGTCAGTAGCCAATACAATTACGTACGAAACACTGTACGAAGACGTTCTTCAAGATCGTCTTGATCATCCGACTACATGGAAAGAAATGTGTGATGTCACTTACACTGATACTCGCGTTATTTCTACTTCATATATGTCAACTACGCCATCTGTGCAAACAGTAACACGTGGTACTGGTCATAGTATGCAGACGTTTGCCGAAACAGCAGAAACTTTGACAATTTCAACTGGACGAGACCTTGGTCTATTCGTAGACTGGGCCGATCTTGCTCAATCAAATTGGACAAAGCCTGCTGAATTGTTCGATCGAATCGGTGCTCTATTGAACGAATACATTGAATCAGCTGTGCTTGCACAACATGGTTCATGGACTAACTTCGGTAACTCATCAATCGGTAATGGAGGTGCTGCAACAGACCCTATTACAGTTTCCGCTTCAAATATCGACGACATAATTCGAGGTATCAAGCGTGAGATTAGAATTGCTAATGGTCAGGTGCTTATGCGTCAGAATGGTGTAGGAATCGTATGGCGACCCGCAGACTTCGAAATTCTCGAAGCCTTCGTACAAGCTAACGGTTTTGCAACAGCTGATCAGGCACTCAAGGAAGGTACAGTAGAAGGTCTACATTACCTTGCAGTAGATCATTACTGGTCAAACGATTATACAGCAGGACACGTCTTCGCAGGTGTGAAGAAGGTTCAGCGTCTAGGTATTTTACGAGGTACTTATGGACGTGCTCATACAATCGAATTTCCAGCAGGAGATACAAATACGTATCTATCTGGTGTGTCATACTACAGTCGAGTCGATATCGGACACCTTACACCTACTTCTCAAGCAGGTTTGGTATTCGATGTTAACGTTGCTTAGTTTGTCTCCTCAATCCCTTTACGGGGGTTGGGATAGGTAAATTAAAAACATATGTCCATACAATTCAATCAAGCTAAATATGGGATAGTTCAAAGAGCCAGAAAGCGCGCTCGCGTTGACTCTGTTCAGTGGCCAATTGAAAATGTTGCGAACTCTTGTAATGACTGGTTAGATTTTATTGTTCAAGCCGGAATCGGCCTTGATAAAGAATTTCAGTTTGATGATATAAATCATCTTAGACTTCCTGAAGGTACAACACCTCTTGTTTCAGGACAATCAGATTATTCGTTTCTTGTTGATGAGCAAAGTAATCCAATTGTTACCCTTACAGGAATTTCTCTTATCGATGCAAATGGTATAGAAACTCCTCTGAATCTTGTAAACAGAGACGAGGCTGAATACAATATCTCGACTTTTGGAAAGACCAGTGGAACTCCGATGAGATACGACAAGATAGCAGACAATATTGTTCGTCTTGATTATAAACCTGCAGCTGCGGATGTTAGTAAATACAGTCTTAAATATTATTTCCAACGGACCGGATCATATTTTACTGATGCGGATACTACAAAGACTCCGGGTGTATCACCATTGCTTCACAAAGGTTTTTGGGTTAATGCTGCGTATGATATAGCTGATACCCTTGGCCTTGCGAATCTATCATCTATTTCACGAGAACGTGATTTAGAGATACAAAAGGTAAAAAATTATTTTAGTATTCGAAATCAAGATAATGCAAAGCCTGTTATGACAATGAAGAAAATATTATTTATATAATTTATGACAATAACAAATACCTTAAAACCAACACCTTCTGTTATAACGAATTCCATAAAAACTTCAAATGAAGAGACTTGGAACTCTAATTTGACTACGTGGAATACAGAAGTGAGAACTTGGGATCAGATGGGCACAAAAATAACAAATACAGCAAAGGTTACTTCATCAATTACAAATAGCCTTAAACCTGCATAAAATATGACTACAATAACATCACTTGTCGGAACAGATGGAATTACAACAGCGAATTCGATGACCAAAATTAATACTAATTTTGCGAATCTTAATACTGATAAAATTGAAACATCTGCACTTGATACTGACAATACTTTGTCGGCGAATTCCGATGCAAAAATTCCTTCTCAAAAAGCAGTCAAAGCATATGTTGACGCGGGTGGTAATGTGAATGCGAGTGATACAGTAAAAGGAATTGTTGAAGAGGCTACAACCGCAGAAGTTTTAGCAAAAACAGCTACAGGAGCTACAGGAGCCAGATTATATATAAATCCATCTTCTCTCTCCACGTTATTAAAATTTGGAGGTACAGGAGCAGATGGGACTTTATCAATCTCTACTGGTACTACAACTATTGATTGTGCAAATGCTGCAATCCTTGTTAAGAATTACTCTAGTATATCTATAACTGGTACAGGTAAACTTGCATTTTCAAACCCTCATGCAAATGGAACAATAATCATATTAAAATGTTCTGGTAATTGTACTATTACATCGTCTACAAGTCCTGCGATTGATGTAACTGGTATGGGCGCAGCTGGCGGTGCTGGAGGTAATGCTGGTTCTAACGTTGGTTCTGGAGGAGGAGGAGGAGCAAGTATTATAAACAGTGGAGTTACGGGTGTTGCCGGTAGTAATGGTACAAACAGTTCTCCTGGTAATAAAGGTATCGGTATTTATTCATGTACTGGTGGTGTTGCAACTGCTGGTGCTACTCCTGGAGCAGGAGGAACAGCATATAATGTTGATTATCTTCTCTCTGCATCACGCTATGGTAAATTCTTTGTGATGATGCCAGGTGCAGGCGGTTCAGGCGGAGGCGGAGGCCAAACATCATCAACGGGAGGGGCGGGTGGTCGTGGTGGAGGTGCGTTATATATTGAGGTAGCGGGAGCTTACAATGTAACCTCGACCCTATCTGTTGCTGGAAATATTGGTGGTACTGAAACTGGAAACTTTTCTGGTGGCGGTGGCGGTGGCGGTGCCGGTACAATGGTTATTTTATATGGTTCTCTAACGGCAGATAGTGGTACATATACGATATCGGGGGGCGCCGGTAGAACTGCTGCTTCAGGAGCTAACGGAGGAGCAGGAGGAGCAGGAGCAAGTTTGATTGCATTGAATACTGAATTTATATAAAAATGGCTGATACACTATCTATAAAAATAAATAATTTTTCAGGAGGAATTGCAGATGATATACGAAAAACATCTGCTTCTGAATTTCAAATTACTAAACATTTTGATATTTTTAGTAATCCAAATAGACTCACTCCTTATAGATCGCTTGAAACTGATACTGATACATCTGTATCTGCTACGGATTTAAAACAATATCTTGTTAAGGATTTTGCGTATGCTTCCGCAAGCTCTAAACTTTACGGCTTAGGACAAAATGGAAGTGGCCAGACAAAAATAGTTTATAAAAATGATGCAACTACCGGACTCTGGATTAAGCCTACTTCTTCAGAGGGGACTGGTGCAGTTCAAAATGGATGTTTCTTTGAATTCAAAGACTATATGTGGGGTGTTCAAGGCACAAGAGATATATTCAAATGGGGATTACTCTCTGGCACACCCACAATAACTAACTCTGTATCAACTGTAGGTGCTGATATAACCTCTGTAGCAAATGGAATCATTGCAGCTGATGGAAATGCATATTTTGCTTATAACAATGTAATTGTACGTATCGCTCCAGGACTTACTGTTACTGATAGTGCTAAAACTGTTCCTGATACTTATAAAATAACCTCTTTGACAAACTATGGTTCTTATATGGCTATTGCGGCATCTCCTAAGTCTAACTTTAATGGACAATCAAAAGTTTTTATATGGAACCTCTCATCTGATCTTTTTGCTGAAACAGCAGATTGTGGAGAAGGAGAACTTAGAATACTTGAAAATGTTGAAGGAACTCTTATTGGAATTACAGATAGATATTTAAATAATGCAACAGGTGCAGGAAGAGGTTCAATGATTATCGGAGCTTACTCTGGTGGTGCATGGCAAGTTCTCAAAGAGGTATTTACTAAAAAACTTACAGGAAAATCTATACCTACTTCAAAAGCAGTAAAAAATAATCGTCTTTTCTTTGCTGCTAAAATAATGACTAATGATGCTGGTACTGAATATCATGAAGGTATCTGGTCTTTTGGTAGAAAAAATAGTGGTTACAATTTCGCGTTAACACTTGATATTATTGATGAAAATGTCAGTACTGATGGCATACAAGGTTTTGGTACTGCTGCGAACTTCTTTTTTATAGCTCACTCTGGTGACGGGTCGGTTGATAAAACAAATGATGCGGCTACGTATGCTTTTACGTCAATTTATGAGTCTCAAATATTTGATTTTGGAGAGGCCTGTATTACAAAAGCAATCAAAAGATTGTCTTTGACAGTTGTTCCACTGCCAGTCTCGGCTGTGGCTACACTTAAAATACGTGTTAATGAAAGTACTTCGTGGACCACTATCGGAAGCATTATTACTACAAGTAAAATAGATAGATATTTCTTTAATATAGAAGCTACCGGAGTTGAATTTCCGACATTTAAAGAAATGCAGGTAAGATTAGAGTCAACAGGAGGGGCTGAAATTACTTCATTTGGTATAGAAGCTACACCTTATATAGGTGCAGAAAATTAATTATATGCAAAATCAAGCAATTTTAGATTTACAGGAAGAAAATAAAACATTACGAAGCGATCTTGATGCGCTTAAGGGTGAATTTTATAAAAATAACTTTTCTAGTAGTCAAAATTTTAATAAAGATTGTACTTTTAATTCAAGACTTCGTGTGCCTGTGTATGATTCTGCTCCTGCAATTTGTGAGGTTGGAGATTTGATTGCAATTGCAGGTAAATTGTACATCTGTACGGTGGCAAATACCACATTCACCCTAGTCGGTACGCAAACTTAATGATATAATTTTAATAATAACATGTCCATATTTTCTTCGATCGGGAATTTCGTAAGTAGTGCAGCAAGTTCTGTCGGTAATTTCCTTTCTGGAGCTTACAATACCGTAGCAGGACTTTTTACAGGTGGTGCATCTAACACTGCAAGTGCCGGAAATTATAACGCTCCTAGTGGCGGAACTTCATATAATAATTTGATGACACCTACTCCTAAGGGTGGCGGTTATTCGGCAGCACCATATACGCCCATACCGTCTGGTGGTTCTTACTCAGCAGCACCGGTTTACGGACCTCAACTTCCAGTAAATATAAATGCAGGTAGTCAAAGTACTTCGAAAGGAGGAAGTACTGGAAGTAGTAGTGGGATAAATAGTTCAGGTGGTGTAGGATTTAACGCTTATGGTCCTGTGGCTCCAACTACTATTTCTGCAAAAAGTCTCGGTGTTACATCTCCTGTTGCAAGTAAAAGTACCACAGGAGGTGGTGCTACGTCTCTAGCATCTACTGGTGGAGGAGGGGCTACTCCAATCACTCTTTCAAGCACACCAACATCAATTAACCCTAGTGGTGGAATCGATAATACGAAGCTTGCTGGTGCAGTGGCTGGCTATTATAAGTTAAATGATAAGGGTCAACTCGAACAAACTGTTGATCCACAAGCACAAACTGATCAACAAACTGCTGAAAAAACAAAAAGTCTTTATGATTCGATTTTAGGAGTAAAACCTACTGTTGCCCAAGATTCAGAAGTTATAGCTGCTCGTAATCAAAGACAACAGATACAACAAGCACTTCTAGGACCTACATCGGAACTTAATGCTGTTGTTGCCAAGCAGAATCAAGATTTGCTTCAATTGCGTCAGACAGGTAGTAAAGAAGGGGTCACAGAGGCTGTATACGGGGGGCAGTCAAACGCAATCAACTATAACGCAGCTATTCGTGCACTTCCTTTACAAGCGCAAATTTCAGGCTTACAAGGTGATTTGAAGCTTGCTCAAGATTATTTGAATGAACTTTCACAAGTTAAACAAGATCAAATAAATAACCAGTATGAATATAACAAGAATTTGTTTAATTCTATTTCAGATAAGATTGATAAAAAGGATGCTCAAACTTATGAAGCAATGAAAACTGAAAACGAACGTGCTTATAATGAAAGTACAAATCTCATTAAGACACAAGCATCATTACTTCAAAATGCTGTTGCTCAAAAGGCTCCTCAATCTATTATTAATGCAATCAATAATGCTAAAGACATAAAGGGGGCAGTTACTGCTGCTGGAAATTATGGAATTTCCCCTGATACGCAGCTCACTCAACTAGACAATGGTCAGACTGTTCTTATTGATAAGAGAACTGGTAAGATTGTTTCAAATATCGGAGGAGCAAAGCAGACGGGTGTCGCTGATTTAGCAGGTCTTACTCCTGAACAGGCAGCTGATCCATTCGTTAAGAAATTAGCGGCAAGTGCTGGAGGTAAACCTATTACTGATACTTTCGCACAACAGCTTAATAAAGGTCTTACTGTACTTGGTCAGATTGGGTCGTTACAAACAAATATTAAAGATGTTAAGACGGGTCCTATTGTGGGACTCTTTAAAGGGGCAAATCCTTGGGATACTAATGCACAAACGATCAAAGCTCAACTTAATGCTATTATTCCTAACCTTGCTCGAGGTGTCTACGGAGAGGTCGGAGTACTTACTGATAATGACGTTGCTCAATATTCAAAGACTCTTCCTAATCTCCAAAGTCCCGAAGATGTTCGAAACGCAGTACTTGGAATTACTGTAGATACGATTGGAAAATCTATCAAGCGAACTCTCGAAATCAATGCCGCTAATGGAAAAGACGTAAGCAAATTCATAGATATTTATACTGAAATGCAAAATACTCGAGATAGTATCTTCTCATCGATCCCTGGATATAAGGGGGCAAGTCAGAGTCAGCAGGTAGCGCCTGAAGTTCAATCATTGAGGACTAAGTATAATTACTAATATGCTTCAAGAACAAGATAAAATAAAACTTGATAATATCGTCAAGCAAATGGTGGCCAATAAAGAGCCGGATTCAAACATCCAGCTTGTTGTTAATGATTTTAAACAAAAATATTCTAAACAAGCTCCTGTCGCACAATCTGCACAATCAGAACAGCCAGGTTTCATAGATAACTTAAAAACAGGCGTAACAAATATAGTGAAGGATATTACAGGTGTTGAAAAAAATAAATCAGACGCCTTTATCCCATCTTTAATTAGAAATACCATAGGGTCAAGTGGACTTGCTGGTATTGCACAACTCCCTGGAAAAGTGCTCGGCGCTCTTTCAGAATATGCACCTATTGTCGGAACTCATTCTGCAGAAAAATTATATGAGCAATCAAGTGTGTTAAGTGATCAAGCGAATAAACTTTTTATACAAGCAAGAACTGAAACTGACCCTAATAAAAAGGCTGATCTTATTGCGCGTGCTACTGAGATTCATAAAAATGCTTTAGCGATAACTGAATCGGCCAATAAAATAGGCGAATCGACCAACACAACAGGAGGGCAAGCATTAGGAACTACTGCAAATGCAGCTCTTACTACAGCAACCGCAGGTACAGGAAGCGCCGCAGAAGGCGCTGTCACTACTGGACTTGCAAAATATGGAGGCGGATTGACTCTTAAAACATTATCTAATGTAGCAAAAATCGCAGTACCAGCTGCGAAAGTAGCTGAAAATGCTGCTATTGGAGTTGGCTTTCAGGCAGCTAATAATCTACAAAATGAGAAGCCTATCACACAAGATTTGGGAACCGCTGGCATTATCGGAGCAGCCATTCCAGCTCTCGGGACTGCGGGGTCAAAAATTAAGAATGCAGTATTGGAGAAAGCTACGCCCGCAGCAGAACTTTTTATAAATAGTTTGATAAAGCCTCTTCAAAAAGATTTTGCATATGGAAAGAATCCTGCTCAAGGAATATTGAAGGAAGGAATCGTCGCTAATAATTTCGACGATCTATCTCAAAAAGTTTCGGAAAAAATATCTGAAGTAGGTGGCAAAATAGGAGAAGTAGGGCAAAAGTTAGACCAATCAGGCCAAATATCATTGAATTTGACGCCTGCATTGGTTCCTATTGATGAAGCTATACAGACGGCGGCTAAGAGTAATAATCAAACATTATTCCATAGTCTCCAAAATGTCAAGATAGCACTTATCCACGACCTGAAAGTGGGTGTTGATGAGGGTGGTAAGCCTGCAATCATTCAGGGCGATGCAAAGAACCTTGTAACTGCTGGATACAATGAGGCTAAGCAGTTTTTGAGTGATATTGCAGAGCATACTCGCTTCACTGGTAACGTTTCAGACGATAAGGCTCTTAATATGGCGACAAAAAGAGCATATGGCATCACTCGTGATCTTATGAATAGAGGAGCTGATGCTGTTGACCCTGCATTGGGCAAAGAAATTCGAAGTCTCAATGAAAGATACGGCGATCTTCTTTCAGCACGAAGCGCGATCAATCACCGAGATATCGTAATGAAAAGACAAAATCTTTTAAGTCTTGCTGATAAATTCAGTATTCCTGTTTCAATTGCGAGTTCAATGATGACTGGTTTTGCTACTGGTGATTGGTCAAAGGCGGGGACATTACTTGCTGGACAACTGACTGCGATTGCTGCAGGTAAGGCGCTTTCAAGTACTGCAGCAAAAACACGTGTAGCACAATTCTTATCAAGGTTAGCACCAGAAGAACGGCAGGGTATTTTGAACTCCACTCCTGCACTCAAGAATTTCTATGAGCGTCTTACAGGACAGACGACTCCTGGACCAGATGCGCCAAAGACAAAAACTTTGCAAACAATTGAGGATTATATAAAAAATCCAAAGTTAGGATTAAGTATTGATAATATAACAAAAAATATAAGCACGGCAGAGAAAGGAACATTACGTGATTTTACTGACTATGTGAATGGTGCTTACAAGCCTGATGAAAAAACTTTAGTAAATCTTAAGCGTGATGCACAAGAAATTGCTGACAAATATGGCTTCACATCCGCAGCCAAAAGCGATAAATCACTCGCCAGTCAGATCGGTCAGTATTTGGATAGTATTGGTTTTGATAAGAGAATAAAAAAATAACATGCCAGAAGAACTTAAAATCGCAACAGATGCATATGACAAGCTCACCGCAGGAATGGCATCTATTAAAGATGTCAAAGAATTAGTGAACGTGATTTTGACTGCTATCAAGGAGATGAAGAAAAATCTTGAGGCCGACATAACTGAAGGCAAAAAAGAAGCTCTTGAAATGTGTAACAGCGTTATCGATGACGTGGATAAAGCACAGAAAAATCTCGTTAAGATAGTTGCTCAAGCGGAAGGTAATATGAACCGTTTATATTCTGACTACGAAAAGGGTACAGCTAAAAAATTCGCTGATATTCTTATTAAAATACAGAATATTCAGAAAGATATACCTGAAATGCCGAACATGGAGGAATATGTACGAAAGATTGAGGATATCAAAGAACTTATCCCCACAATTAAAGAAATCAAAAAAGAAGTGATGCCTGATATTGATAAGAAACTTCGTGATCTCTATGAAAACCTTAAAGAATATGTCGATGGACGTCCAAAGACAGAGGTTGTATCGCGCCCTATGACTTTTGGTGGTCGTGTCGGATTCCAAGTCTTTGATGACAGTTCTAAGGTTGGAGGCAAGATAAATGAGATCAGTTTCGGCTCTGGTTTAGCAGTGACCATTGTAAATGGTCGGTTGACTGTTTCAAGTACCGGTGGAGGTACTGGATATACTAAGGCAATTCCTGCTGGGGCATTGGGCCAGACATCGTTTACGGTTACGAATGAGCCGGTATATGTTATCGCTGACGGAACGACTTATTTTGATGGAGCAGGCTATACATATTCAGCAGGCACGATTACGATGGATAATGCACCGACACAGTATATACGCTACTTTTATTAATTGATATAATTATTATATGAAACATCTCAAGAAAATAATGATAGGTGTCTGGTCTGTAGTATTGCTCATTCCGCTTGCCGTATTTGCCTCCCCTGTTTCTGTGGATCGCTTGAACAATGACCACATTGAACCTCTTGTAAAAACAGATTTTATTAAGGGAAGCTACTTTACCGCTACCTCAACAACAGCAACAAGTACTTTCCCTGCTGCTTCCTCAACAACTTTTTGTCTTAGCAGTGATTGTCGTAGTGTATGGCCTTCAGGAAGTGGAACAACAACTGTATCTGGTCCTCTATTCACCTTTCCTTTCATAAATGGTACAAATTCACTCTTGGGCAGCTCTACTGTTCTTACCTATGCCACCACCTCTAATCAACAGAGACTCGGGCTATTTTCTACGAGCACAGTCACAGGAAACTTCTTTAGATACCTTCCAGGAAATAACTCACTTCAGTGGATTGTAAATGCAGATCAACTACAAATCAATGCTAATGGTGCAAATGGGATGGATTGGGCTACCCCTATAAGCTCAATAGGATTTGACGTGGGAAATGGACAGTCTCTCAATGTAGGAGAGTATGCAGTCGGTACTGATATATCGCTAAGACCTTTCGGAACATCGACTTATAACTATATACTTCAGGCAAGTAAAATGTTTGTACCAACCTATTTAAGTGTTGGTCAGGGTGCAGATCAACCAAGTCTAACCCCGACGATAGTGAGAGGAATTTTTGATGTTAATGCATCTTCAACTCTCCAAGCACCTTCATCTGTGACGGTTAATTTTAATTCTGGAACAGAAAGTCCAACGGGGAACTACACAGCTACGGGACAAGACTTCGCTTTTAGAGTTCACCCTTATAAAACTATTAATGGAGTGAAATATGTTTCCTTGTTATATACAGAAAACAGCGCTACTGATCCGAATGATTCGAATCCAATGACTGTTGATCCAACATGGGCATCGGTTACAGGGGCGACAGGGTATAGAGTTTTCTTTCAAGACCCACAATACCTAGGAACTGATTTTACAGGGAACTTTACATATGTTGATACGACAGCAACAACACTCCACTTCGGAGGCGATGTTACTTTCCAAG
>JAZKAJ010000019.1:0-82568 GCA_040389185.1 Patescibacteria group bacterium | reverse complement strand
GGGGTGAGGCTTTCTGTGTTAAAATAGCTTCCTATGTCAATAATCAAAAAACTGTTCGGAGATACATCAACTCGCGCTATTGCGGGCACTAATAAGCTTGTCCAAAAGATCAATGACCTTGAAAAGGATATTTCACCTTTATCAGATACTGATCTTAAAGCTAAAACCCTTGAATTTAAAGATCGAATCAAAAATGGAGAGTCACTCGACGCTTTACTTCCAGAGGCTTTTGCAGTACTTCGAGAGGCTACAAAGCGTACTTTAAATATGCGACATTTTGATGTGCAGCTTATTGGAGGAATCATGATCCATCAGGGCAAGATCACTGAAATGAGAACCGGAGAAGGAAAGACTCTTGTGGCAACTCTACCACTCTATCTTAATGCACTTGAAGGTAAAGGGGCACACCTTGTGACTGTAAACGACTATCTCTCACGACGAGATGCGGTGTGGATGGCACAGATCTTTGATTTCCTGGGTCTATCTGTCGGTGTCATCAATAGCGAAGCTTCTTATTTATATGATCCTACACACAAAGAACTTGATGAAAATAGAGATGAAGTAGCTTCATTTAAGGTGGTACACGAATTCCTTCGGCCTTGTTCAAGGAGAGAGGCGTACGCGGCGGACATCACTTATGGTACAAACAATGAATTCGGATTTGATTATCTCCGAGATAATATTTCATATCGAGAAGAACATCTTCGTCAGCGAGAATATAATTTTGCGATTGTGGATGAGGTGGATTCAATTCTTATTGATGAAGCTCGAACTCCACTTATTATTTCTTCTCCAACTCAAAAATCAGAAAATCTTTACGTAACATTCGCTCGAATCGCAGAACAACTCAAAAAAGAAGAAGACTATACTATCGATGAAAAGCATCGATCGATTGCGCTTACGGATGCAGGAATCACTCGAGTAGAAAAAATGCTCGGAGTGGATAATATTTATACTGACAAAGGTATCAAATCGGTACACCACCTCGAAACTGCGGTTCGTGCAAAGGCACTTTTTAATAAAGACAAAGAATATGTGGTCAAGGATGGCGAGATCCTCATTGTTGATGAATTTACAGGACGAATCCAGCCAGGACGACGATGGAGTGAAGGTCTTCATCAAGCTGTTGAGGCAAAAGAGGGTGTGGAGATCAAAGAAGAAAGTCGCACTTACGCATCCATTACATTTCAAAACTACTTTAGACTTTACAAAAAACTTTCTGGAATGACGGGAACTGCAGAGACTTCAAAAGAAGAATTCCTTAAGGTGTATGGCCTTGAGACTATTGTTGTGCCAACACACCGAGGAATTCAAAGAATCGATAGAAATGATTTTATCTTCCAAAATGAACAAGGTAAATTCAAGGCGCTTGCAAAAAAGGTCAGAGATCTCCATGTCAAAGGTCAGCCGGTTTTGATTGGTACTGTATCGATTGAGAAAAACGAGATCCTTTCTGCCTATCTTCTTCGTGAGGGTGTACCTCATAATCTTTTGAATGCAAAGAACCATGAAAAAGAAGGAGAGATAATCGCTGGTGCAGGACGAAGGGGTGCGGTGACAATCGCGACAAACATGGCAGGCCGAGGGGTTGATATTAAACTTGGTGGTGTACCATTTGAAAAAGAAAAAGAAGAAGAGGTCAAGGCGCTCGGTGGATTATTTGTGCTTGGAACCGAACGACATGAGGCAAGGCGTATTGATAACCAGCTTCGAGGACGATCAGGACGACAAGGAGATCCTGGTGAGACACAGTTCTATGTATCGCTCGAAGATGATCTGATGCGAGTGTTCGCATCTGACATTATAAAGAGAATGATGATGAGGTTTGATATTGCAGAAGATGAACCGATTGAAAACAGACTCATCAACCGATCACTCGAAACCGCGCAGACTCGTATTGAAGGATTCCATTTTGATTCCCGAAAACATACACTCGAATTCGATGATGTGATGAACTATCAGCGAAAGATCATTTATGACAAGCGAAGAAGAGTACTTCTTGGAACAACTGAAGAAGTATTAGACCTCATAGAGCAAATGATTGGAGGCGATGAAAACCTTAAAAAAGTGATCGAAGAGAAAAAAGTAAAGATTGGGACAGATATATTTGCAAATGGTGCAAGATCTTTGATGCTCCAAACGATCGACATGTTCTGGATGGATCATCTTGAAATGATGGATTACCTTCGAGGAAGTGTAAATCTTCGAGCGTATGGACAGCGAGATCCGCTTGTAGAATACAAAAAAGACGGTCTTAAATTATTCAAAGAAATGGAACGGGCGATCGATGATATGATAATCGACACATTGTCTAAAGTAGAGGCGACCATCAAACCTGTTGAGGCGCCTGTAGTGATTGAGACTCGAGAGGATCTGAGCAAAGGTTCGGTAGCAAAGAACAACAAGCCTGTAGTACATGATGGAAGCAAGGTGGGAAGAAATGATCCTTGTACTTGTGGAAGTGGGAAGAAGTATAAGAATTGTCACGGGAAATAAAAAGAGAATATAGATTTAAGATTTAGGAATAAATGCATAAAACAAAAACAGCACCGAGGCGTAGCCTCGGTGCTGTTTGCATTATGATTTGAGACCGAGGTATAATAAATACATATGAAAGAAAGCAAACTAGAGATCTATATTTACTTTATTCTCCTTGGAATCACACTGTTTCTGACCTACAAGATTTTTGAGCCGTATCTTTTTTCTATTATAGTAGCTCTTATATTTTCTGTTATTTTTGGACCGCTCAACAAAAGAGTTCAAAAAAGCTTTCCAAAGCACCGATCTCTTTCCGCACTTGTTACACTCTTTATTGTTTTTGTATTGGTTCTTCTCCCGTTCATTCTTTACGGTATTCAGCTTTCAGATGAAGTAAAAAACTTTTACGACTATGCGTTCGCATCAATGCAAGGGGGTGGAGGAATAATGACGAAGCTCACTGTTGTAGCAAACAACATTATTACAACATTTTCGCCTTTTGGGGTGCATTGGCCCGTGTTTGATGTCTCAGAAACTGAGAGTTATGTATTTGCTGGGCTTTCTTGGATTCGTGGGCATTTCGGAGATATCTTTTCAGGTCTCGCAAAGTTCTTTGTAGATATCTTTATTTTTCTTTTTGCCTTTTATTATTTTCTTCGAGATGGTGCCATTATACGAAAAAGACTTATTGAGGTAAGTCCTTTCCCAGATAATCGTGATGAGGAAATTTTAGAAAAACTTCGCCTCGCAATTCTATCCGTTGTAAAAGGTTCGATGCTCGTGGCCCTTACTCAAGGTATTATGACGGGTCTTGGGTTTCACTTCTTCGGTATTCCTTCAGCACTTCTCTGGGGAGGCGTGACGGTCATTGCAGCGCTTGTGCCAGGTGTTGGAACTTCACTTGTCATTGTGCCAGGAATTCTCTATCTATTCTTTACGGGTGAAACTACACATGCGTTCGGACTTCTTCTTTGGGGTACTGCTTGCGTTGGGCTTATTGACAATGTGCTTGGTCCAAAACTTATTGAAAAGGGAATTAATATTCATCCCCTTCTTATTCTCCTCTCTGTCTTGGGAGGAATCGCATACTTTGGAGTAATTGGGTTCATATTGGGTCCAATTGTACTCTCATTTTTGTTTACTCTCTTTGAGATATATAAGCCAATCATCTTAAAGGAAAACCACGGTCATATAAAATAATGAAAGCTCTCGAAATCAAAAACCTGGTTAAGGATTTCGGCACTTTTCGTGCTGTTGATAATTTGTCTTTTTCTGTTGAAAAGGGCAGTATTACAGCATTTTTGGGTCCAAATGGTGCAGGAAAAACAACCACTATCCAGATGATCTTGGATATTATTACTCCAACATCAGGAGATATTATTATTTTTGGTCTTGATTTTAAGCATCACAAAGAAGAGATCCTGGGAAGAATTAATTTTTCATCACCTTATGTATCACTCCCAACAAACCTTACGGTAATGGAAAACCTGCTAACATATGCTCGGCTTTATGGCGTCAAAAATCCAAAACAAAAAATACAGATTCTTGCGGAAGAGTTTGAGATTAAACATTTGTTACCAAGAATGACCGCATCGCTTTCGACAGGACAGCTTACTCGAGTGAATCTCGCCAAAGCATTTGTGAATGATCCTGAGCTTCTTCTTTTGGATGAACCTACTGCATCACTTGATCCTGATATTGCCGAAAAGACACTTTCAATACTTACAAAAATGCAAAAGGAACGAGGGGTTACGGTACTTTATACTTCACACAATATGGCTGAAATTGAAAAGATTTGTGATAGAGTGATATTCATCAACAAAGGAGTGATCAGTGAAGAAGGAACTCCTGCAGATTTGATACAGAAATTCGGACACAAAGATATGAATGATGTGTTTATTGATTTGGCTAGAGAGGAAAAGTAATCCCGTTCGAAATTCCATAGTTGTCCGAAGTTACATATTATAATAAAGTAAAAACATGATATACAGTTTAAATTTTCATATACTACGGAAGCGCTTAGTTTCAGCATAAAATAGGCAAGAGAGTAACAATTTATTAATTATTAAATAATATATAGGTAAAGTGATAAGCGCTTCCTATTTCGAACGGGATGAAACTAAATCGTATCAATGCATTAATAATGAGACACCTATACATCTACAAACGTAGTTTGCCGCGACTTCTTGATGTTTTCTTTTGGCCTGTAATGGAGCTTTTGACTTGGGGATTCTTTAGTTTTTATCTTGGGCGAACAGGGCCTGCAAATCTCAATATTGCCAGCATGCTTTTAGGTGGAGTGATTTTGTGGCAGATTATTGATCGAGCACAAAGTTTTATCTCGACATATTTCCTTGAGGATGTGTGGCATCGGAATTTCCTGAATATTTTTGTGACACCTCTCAAACTTTCAGAATTTTTCTTGGCAGGAATTATTCTTGCAATGATTCGACTGGTAGTAATGATTTCTGTTCTTTTGATCTTGTCTTACTTTTTGTACGCATTTAATATATTTGTGTTAGGATTTTCACTTATCCCATTTTTGGTCAATCTTCTTTTGTTTGGAGTAACGCTGGCATTATTTATCAATGCAATCATTATCCGATTTGGATCTTCAGCCCAGGTGCTCGCATTCGGTATTTCAATTTTGATTCAGCCAATTAGTGCTGCGTTTTATCCTATTTCTGCGCTCCCAGCTCCGCTTGCTACAATCTCAAGCTTTTTGCCTGTTAGTTATGTATTTGAATCTATGCGAAAGGTAATGTCTGGAGGACCTATTGATTGGAATTCATTTTATATATCACTCGGGTTAAATCTTATTTATCTTATTATTATGTGGTTCTTCTTTGCAGCAATGTTTAAAAAGGTTAAGGTGATGGGGAATTTATTAAAAGTTCAAGACTAATATATTACATGGCACAAAAAACTCTTGTTACACATAATGGAACATTTCATGCAGACGATGTATTTGCTGTAGCAACATTCCTCTTAGCAAACAATATTGATAATGAATGGCAAGTAGTACGATCACGAGATGAAGAGGTAATTAAAAAAGTGGATGCTGTCATTGATGTTGGTGGCATTCATGATATTGCAACACTTCGATTTGATCATCATCAGGTGGGAGGTGCAGGTATTCGTGCAAACGGCGTACCTTATGCATCATTTGGACTTGTGTGGAGTGTGTTTGGAGATGTGATCACAATGGACTCTTGGATTAAAGAAGAAATCGAACATAAACTTGTCCTATCTGTTGATGCAAATGACAATGGGATAAAACTCTTTAAAAATAATTTTCCAGACATATATGCATATGAGATATCTACACTCGTTGCAGATTTTAATATTACTTGGAAAGAAGAATCTACTTCAACAGATGGAGGTGAAAAACTCCGATATGATAATTTTATGTATTTGGTTGGTATTGCAACCAAACTCATTCAAAGGCTCATTACTCGAGCTCGAGACAAATTTGAAGCAAAAGGGTTTGTGATTGATGCATATAATAAAGCGACGGACAAAAGAGTTGTTGTAATGGATGGATATTATCCTTGGCAGGATTTTATTTTGGGTATGCCAGAGCCACTTTTTATTATTTTCCCCAATGGTGAAAATTGGAGCATAAAAACTGTCTCAAAAGAAAAGGGGAGTTTTGAATCTCGGAAATTACTTCCTCAAAGTTGGGCCGGACTTCGTGATGCGGAGCTTGCGAAAGTCACGGGAGTCGCTGATGCATTCTTTTGTCACAATGCCAGATTTATGGCGAATGCGAAGTCGAAAGAAGGAGTACTCGCGCTCGCAAAGATAGCTTTAGAATAAAATAGATTCACAAAAGTTGCTTGGTACCGTAGGTCCCAAGCAACTTTTGTGTTATACTACAACAGTATTTAAACTATTAACTCATAACTTAAACATATGTCATTCATCGACGAACTAACAGTTAGTGCGAAAGCGGGTAAAGGAGGCGACGGAGTCGTCAGATGGAGACATGAGAAAGGAAAAGAGTTTTCTGGTCCATCAGGAGGTAACGGAGGGCGAGGTGGCGATGTATTCATCAAAGCGGTGAGTGACCTTTCGATTCTTCAGAGATACAAAACAAAGAAGAAATTCTGGGCAGAAAATGGTGAACCGGGAGCAAAAAACAGTATGCATGGAAAGGATGGTATCGATCTCTATATTGAACTTCCGGTTGGAACTGTGGTCAAAAATCTCGACACCGGAGAAGTATTTTCTCTTGTAAACCGTGAAGAAACAAAAATGATTTTGAAGGGTGGACGAGGTGGGGTGGGAAATGAGTTTTTCAAAAGTTCAATCAATCGTTCTCCTGAAGAATTCACCCCAGGTGCAATTGGTGAAGAAGCAGAATTCTACATTGAACTTCAGATCGTTGCTGACATAGGTCTTGTAGGGCTTCCAAATGCAGGTAAATCATCACTATTGAACGCACTTACTCGAGCGCATGCAAAAGTGGGTGCTTATGCCTTTACGACTATCGAGCCAAATCTTGGGGACCTCTTCGGTGTGATACTCGCAGACATTCCAGGACTTATTGAAGGTGCATCAGAAGGACGAGGACTTGGATACAAATTTCTTCGACATATTAAGAGAACTCGAGCGATCCTTCATTGTATTTCTGCTGAGAATGAAGATTTCAAAGAAGTATATCAAACAATCAGAAAAGAATTGGGAGAATCAGATAAAACGCTGACTGAAAAAGAAGAAATAATTCTCATTACAAAATCAGACCTACTTACTCCTGAGGAGCTTTCGGCAAAATATGAAAAACTTATAAAAGGAAAAGGCATTTGGGCTGGTAAAAAAGTAATGACAGTGTCTGTTTATGACACAGAAGCATTGAAACACCTTTCAAGCTATCTTACCTCGACTTTCAACAAGTCCAGCACTAAATAAATTTCAAGAATTTATTTAGTGCTGGACAAGAAATAAAAAACCGCACTTAACCATAAAGAGGTGTGCGGTGTGTGATAAGAGTATGATATGGGATTATTTTCCTTCATCATCATCCTCGCCCTCCTCATCTTCCTCATCATCATTGTCTTCTTCGGAATCTTCGAAATCATCGTCATTGTCATCGTCGTCATCATCATGATCGTTTTCTCGCCGTTTGATTAAGTCGAAGTGAGTCTCGCAGTAACTTCCCATACAAAGAATGGTATGAGTTCCTTCACTTTCGCAGCCATGGTAGTCACAGGGGGTCATAAGAACAGGGGTAAAGTGTTTTTGTTTAGGTTCATTTTTATGCTACTACATTTGTATAAATATGCAACCGGAACAGTTTTCCATATTAGATATTTTTAGGAATTAGTTGAAATAAAAAACCACACTAGCTTATGAGCAACGTGTGGGATGCTGATTCGACTACTCTTCAGCATTTTTTGGTGCCCGGTTTTCCACAAAAATGCGTGCCCATTCTAAAGCTTTTGGATGAAGTGGGGGGATTTGAAAGAAGCAGGTGTCTGGATGTAATTCACGACCGTGGAATTGTTGAGGGAAGATTGGTCCAAGTGCTGGTATGTAAAGTGTAGGCATATCACGTAAGGTGCAAGGTTTCGTAGCTTCAAAATTTATGCTACTATATTTGCACAATTATGCAACTCAAGTGAAATTTGACTACACTACAAATTTCAAGTGGGTAAGGAATATAAAAATATGAACGAATACATACCAACTATAGGATTAGAGATACATGCAGAGCTCAAAACAAAGAGTAAGATGTTTTGTCCTTGTAAGAACGATCCGGAGGAGAAAAATCCTAATGTGAATATATGTCCTATCTGTATGGGTCATCCAGGTACGCTTCCAGTACCAAACAAAGAGGCGGTAAAGCACACGCTCAAAGTTGGTCTTGCAGTAGAGGGGACTCTCGCAGACTTCTCAGAATTTGACCGAAAGAACTATTTCTATCCAGACATTCCAAAAGGATACCAGATCAGTCAGTACAAATATCCATTCGTTTCTGGAGGAAAAATCAAAGTAAAAATAAAAGAAAATGGAGTTGATGTCACACGTGATATTTTGCTCACTCGAATCCATCTTGAAGAAGACACTGCAAAATCATCACATGACACTGGTGATTATTCACTTGTGGATTACAATCGGTCGTCACTTCCTCTTATGGAACTTGTGACTGAACCTGTCATGCATTCAGGAGCAGAGGCGAGTGTTTTTGCAAAAGAATTCCAGCTTATCCTTCAATATCTCGGCGCATCGGATGCAAACATGGAAAAAGGTGAGATGCGAGTAGAGGCGAATATTTCTGTATCAAAAGACCCAAACAAACTCGGAACAAAGGTTGAGGTCAAAAACCTAAACTCATTCAGATCTGTGGAGCGAGCATGTGTCTATGAAATCGAGCGACATATTGGAGTCCTTGAAAATGGTGAAACTATCGCACAAGAAACTCGGGGGTTCGATGAAAGTACGGGCAAGACTTTTTCACAGCGGAAGAAAGAGGATTCTCATGACTACCGATATTTTCCAGAGCCAGATATTCCAAAGCTCTATATTTCAGAGATTCCAGAATTTGCCGAAATTGAACTTCGAAAAGAAATGGCGGAACTGCCAAGTGGAAAAAGAGAAAGATACGAAAAGGAGTATGGTATCAAAGCGGAAGACATTGAGTTTTATGTTGATAACAAACCTCTTTCTGATTTCTTCGAACAGACTATAGAGAATTTTTGTGATGATAAAGAATGTGTGAAGCTCGCTTCAAACTATATCGTTTCTGACCTTGCGGGACTGATGAAAAATAATAATATTGCAGAACCAGGGCAAGTATTTCCAAGCGCATTTGGAAAAATGATGCTCATGGTTCGCGATGGGAAACTCTCAAGTCGTGGAGCAAAAGACATTCTTGCAATACTCTTTAAAGAAGGTGGAGATCCAGAAAAAATTGCTGACGAAAGGGGGCTTATTCAAAAGAATGATCCCGAAGCACTCAAAATAATTGTAGAAAAAGTTATGAGCGATAATCATGCTATTGTTGCTGAATATCGAGCTGGGAAAGTGGCGGTTTTGAACTCTCTTGTTGGTCTTTGTATGAAAGAAAGTAAAGGTTCTGGAAACCCTCAACTTTTCAAGGAAATAATGTTAAGTATTCTTGCATAAATTCTCCTCAAAATATTTGTGCCCAAAGTATTTTAAGGTATAATTATTGGAGCGTCTCCCGTTCGAAATCCCACAGTTGTCCGAAGTTACATTATTAAATGTGTGACTATAGGATTGATAAACAGTTTAAATCCTAAATATTTCGGAAGCGCTTAGTTTTAGTGCAGTATAAGCTAGAAAATAACCATTATCAATTTATTAAATAAAATATTGGGATTGCTAAAGCCTCTCCTATTTAGAACAGGATGAATAAAATAAAAGTTGCCATTAATGGCGCAGGTAGAATTGGAAGAGCTTTTTATAAAGTAGCCCTTGGGGTGCCTGATATTGAAGTTGTGGCACTCAATGACTTGGGTGATATCGATAACATTGCCTACTTAATGAAGTTTGATAGTGCGTATGGAAAAAGTGGTTTTGCTATTGAAGTTGCGGCTGACAAAAAGTCGCTGACGATTGCTGGTAAAAAAGTACAGTATTTCAGTGAAAAAGATCCTGCAAGCTTGCCTTGGAAAGACCTTGGAATTGATGTGGTTGTTGAATCAACCGGATTTTTCACAAGCTACACAAAAGCTTCGGGTCATATTACAGCTGGAGCAAAACGTGTGGTGATCTCAGCTCCTGCAAAAGATGAAGCGGGAAGTCCAAAGGTTCCAACAATTCTTATGGGTATCAACGAAAATCAGTTTGGAGATTCTCCTATTACGTCAAATGCCTCTTGTACTACAAATGCATCAAGTCCTGTGATGGCAATTATTGATGAAGCAATCGGTATTGAAAAAGCAATTCTCTCAACTGTTCATGCATATACTGCAAGTCAGTCACTTGTTGATGGTCCAAAACCAAAGGATTGGAAAGAAGGTCGCGCAGCGGCACAAAATATTGTGCCAACATCAACAGGTGCAGCTCTCGCTGTAGCGAAAGCATTACCTCAGCTTATTGGGAAGTTTGATGGTATCTCAATGCGTGTACCTGTTGTCGCAGGATCAATTGCAGATATAACAATTCTCACAAAAAGAAAAACTACTGTAGAAGAAATAAATCAGATTCTTACAACTGCCGCAAACGAAGCGAGATGGAAAGAAACGTTTGCTATAACAAAAGATGAGCTTGTCTCTTCAGATATTGTAGGGTCAGTATATGCATCTATTGCGGACCTCGGTCTTACTCGAGTGGTGGATGATAACCTGGTTAAGGTGTGCGCGTGGTATGACAATGAGATTGGGTATACACACTCACTTATTCTCCATGTGTTAAAAGCAGGGCAAACTCCAGTCAAAGATAGCGGTCCAGAAACTCCGCGTTACGTATAATAATTACTTATTATGAAAATTTTTTTCGCAAGTGATCATGCAGGCTTTGAATTCAAAAACGCGCTTGTTGAATATGTAAAAACACTCGGATTTGACGCAATAGATAAAGGTAACACTACATTTGAAGCGCTTGATGACTATCCAGACTTTATCTCACTTGCTGCGCGCGAGGTTAGTCAGGACCCGAGTGCAAAAGGAGTTGTGATCGGGGGCTCAGGACAAGGAGAGGCAATTGTGGCTAACAGATTTCCGAATGTGCGTGCGGCACTTTGGTATGGAGGAAACATGGACATTGTAAAATTGTCACGAGAGCATAATGATGCTAATGTACTGTCTCTTGGTGCTCGATTTGTGAGTATTGATGAGGCAAAACAAGCTCTCAAGCTCTGGATAGACACTCCATTCTCTGGAGACGAACGACATCAGAGACGAATAGATAAAATAGAAAATTTAAATAATTAAGAAAATACATGGACGAATCAATTGAAATTATTCCAGCTATAATCCCAAAATACTTCAAAGACCTTGAGACCAAACTCGAGATTATTAAAGGTGTATCTGACACAGTACATATCGATATTTGCGATGGTCTTTTTACTCAAGAGGCTACATGGCCACTCGGCAAACCCGACCTTAATTATGAGGAGATATTGAATGAAGAAAGAGGAATGCCTTTCTGGGAGGATTTTGATTTTGAATTTCACTTGATGGTTAAAAACCCATTTGCTCTTATTCCGGATATTATTAAGCTTGGTGCAAGCAAAATCATCATTCATGCAGAAACAATCGATCTTGATGAAGACAGACTGCTTCTTGATCAGCTTCGAACAGAAGGATTGGTCCAAGTAGGAATTGCATTTAAGCTTCAAACGGGTGTTGAAAGAGTTCAGGAATTGCTTCCATACGCAGACTTTATTATGTTTGTTGCGATAGAACACCTTGGATTCCAAGGACAAAAATTTGATGAAAGAGTCCTCGCAAAAATAAAGTGGCTCAAAACCGAGCTTCCTACGATGCCAATAGCTATTGATGGTGGAGTAACTCCAGAAAGTGTAGGTGATGCTTATGATGCTGGGGCAACTAGATTTGTTGTGGGTTCATATATATTAAATAGTGTGAGCCCGGTTGACGCAATACGAGAGGTAAAGGATTCGATTTAAAATAGTGAAAAGTCGCAAGTCAAAAGTAAAATACAAAAATAAATGGAAAAATTGACTGAAGAAAAATTAGAGTTCCTGAAAGCAAAAGCGAATAATATTCGCGAGTCTATTATCGAAATGCTTCTCTCTGCAGGATCGGGTCATACTGCGGGACCACTTGGTATGTCAGATGTTTTCTCAACTCTCTTTTTTCACATACTGAAGCATGATCCAAAGAATCCAGAGTGGGATGATCGTGATCGACTAATTCTCTCAAACGGGCATATTTGTCCAGTGTATTATGCGGCACTTGCTCATTCCGGATATTTTCCACTTGAAGAACTAAAGACTCTACGGAAGTTCGGCTCAAGACTCCAGGGACATCCACATCGTGAGTTCTTGCCAATACTCGAGAATAGCTCGGGACCACTTGGTAGTGGGCTCTCACAGGCTGTAGGAATGGCTATTGCAGAGAGGATTGATAACAAGACATCAACAAAGAAATTCTTCTGTCTCACGGGAGATGGAGAACTCGATGAAGGGCAAAACTGGGAGGCTATGATGCTTGCGGGCAAAGAAAAACTACACAATCTTATTGTAATCACTGATAGAAATAATATTCAGATTGATGGATTTACAGATGATATCATGCCGCTCTCACCACTTGATATGCGAATCGAATCGTTTGGATTTAATGTGCAAACGATCGATGGAAATAATATAAAAGAAATTGTAGATGCAATAGAAAAAGCCTACACAGTAACAGATAAACCATCTGCAATTATTGCAAAGACTGTTCCAGGAAAAGGTGTGAAGGAATTTGAAGGCAAATATGAATTCCATGGATATATACATAACAAAGAAGAGGGAATTATGGCTCTCAAAGAACTTCGAACGCTTGGAGGAAAGATTAGGGCCGAACACGAATAAGTATGTTTATAAGATCTCTTAAAAATTGTAGTGAATTTGTTGCTGGAGATGGTACTAAGCTTCGAGAGCTTTTTAATCCACTAAAAGATAAAGAGTTAGATCTGAGATATAGTTTTGCTCACGCAACGATTGCTCCGGGGAATATTTCATTGGCGCATAAATTAAAAACTTCTGAAGTTTATTATATTTTGAAAGGAAAGGGTCTGATGTATATTGATGGTGAGGAAAAAGAAGTTTCAGAGGGTGATATCATTTATATTCCACCATTTGCAGAACAAAAAATTAAAAATATTGATAATATAGATTTGGAATTTATTTGTATTGTAGATCCAGCCTGGAAACCAGAAGACGAAATTATCCTTAATTCTTAAAAATTTAAAATTATAAAATTAAAAATTCTACCTCTATGCCTCATATTCACGAGAAAATCGATTTTACAGTAGAGACATTCATTGTTCACAAAAACAAAGTGCTTTTACGGAAACATGACAAGCTTGGTATTTGGCTTTCTGTTGGGGGACATATTGAACTTGACGAAGACCCAAATCAGGCAGCAATCCGTGAGGTACGAGAAGAGGTTGGGCTCGAAATTGAGCTTGTAGGAAACAAAGGAGAATATCAAACAAACGATCCACTCTATCATGAGCTTATTGGTCCAAGATATATGGGCAGAAATAGAATAAGTCCAACTCACGAGCACATCCCGCTCGTTTATTTTGCAAGGTCAAAAAGTGATACAATTAATGCACAATATGAAGGCGACCGGAGTGATGATTGTGTCTGGGCAACGCTCGAAGATCTAGAAAAGATGGACTTAGTGCCCAATGTAAAATTTTATGCAATAGAAGCCTTGAAAGAATTATCAGAATAGTTTTGATTTTTATGAAAAAAGATAATACAAACAAAAAGATAGCCGAATTTCTCTACGAAGTAGGAACTATGCGAAAGCTTCCTCGAATGCACAGGCAGACGCTTCTTTCTGATGATATGACAGATAACATTGCAACTCACTCGTATCGTGTGGCGATGATTGGATATTTTCTTGCCAAAGAAGAAGGTGTTGATCCGATGAAAGTGGTGATGATGTGTCTTTTGCACGACATAGCAGAAGTGCGCAGTGGTGATCATAACTGGGTGCACAAGCGATATGTAAAGATCTATGATGAAGAGATCAGAAAGGATCAGCTCGATAATCTGCCGATCTCTGACTTCAGTGACTTGGTCAAAGAATATGAAAAGAGAGATTCGAAGGAATCTGTCATTGCAAAAGATGCTGATATGCTTGATCAGGTGCTCCTTCTCAAAGAATACGATTGGCAAGGCAACAAAGAGGCAAAAATATGGCTCGAAGGCAAAGGGAAGGATAAAAAGAAAGGATGTGCTCAAATACAATATCTAAAGACTGAATCAGCAAAAAAATTAGGCAAGACAATATTTGATATGAATCCGTCTGATTGGTGGAATTCAATTTGGACAAATAAGAATCGATAAATATAAGGAAATGTTTAAGCTTCAGAATACAATTCATACATATCTCAAAGCAAGAGGGTGGGACAAATTACCTCCAGCCGATTTGGCAAAAGCTTTATCTATTGAAGCATCTGAGCTTCTTGAACATTTTCAGTGGGGCAGTCCAACGCCTGAGGAAGTGAGAATGGACAAAGGTAAATTCTTAGAAATCCAATCAGAAGTTGCTGATGTATTCATCTATTGCCTAGATATAGCGGATAGGCTTGGATTTGATCTTGAGAAGGCAACAAAAGAAAAGCTTAAAAAAGTAAATAAAAAATATCCCGCAAAACTTTTTAAAGAAAGCGGAGCAACCCCCGGAACAGAACTTTATTGGAAAATAAAAAAGGAATACCGAGAGAAGAATAAGTAGCTGTGATATAATTTATTAAATGTTAAATCCAAATCAAAAACTAAATAGTAAAATTTTCGACAAAGATGTTGAACAGACTCCAATTAGAAATGGTTTTGGAGAAGGATTGGTATTGTCTGCAGAAAAAGATGAACGAATCGTTGCTCTTTGTGCAGATCTTACAGAATCTACAAAGATGCTTGATTTCAAAAATAAATTCCCGAATCGATTTGTGGAGATTGGAGTTGCAGAACAAAACCTTGCATCTGTTGCGTCTGGAATGGCTGCAATGGGCAAGGTGCCTGTAATCTCTTCATATGCAATGTTTTCTCCAGGAAGAAATTGGGAGCAGATCCGTACCACTATTTGTTACAACAACCGGAAGGTTATTATTGCAGGTTCGCATGCCGGAGTCTCTGTTGGACCTGATGGTGGAACACATCAAGCGATTGAAGATATTGCCATCACACGTGTAATTCCAAACATGACAGTCATATCTCCCTGTGATGCGATTGAAGCCAAAAAAGCAACGCAAGCAATACTTAAAGACGATATTAAAACTCCTGTGTATTTGAGACTTGCACGAGAAAAGACTCCGATCATCACAACTTCGGATACGCCATTTATAGTAGGTAAAGCTCAAATATTTTTTGAAAGTGTGAAACCAAAAGTTGCGATTATTGCGACAGGTGCGCTCGTACACAAGGCTCTTGCTGTCGCTTCAGAATTGGAGAAGAAGGATGTTGGATCAATTGTGGTTAATCTTGCAACGATTAAACCGTTTGATGTGCAGACTATTGTAGAAGTGGCGCATAGAGCCGGAGCTGTCGTCACTGTTGAAGAGCATCAGATCGCTGGTGGAATGGGATCAGCCGTGGCAGAGTGTCTCGCACAGAATTATATTGTACCGATTGAATTTGTGGGTGTGAAGAATCTATTTGGCCAGTCAGGGACTCCCGAACAACTTTTAGAGCACTATGAGATGACAGAGAAATTTATAGAAAAAGCTGTAATAAAAGTAATTAGTAGAAAATAAGCAAAAAAGTTGTGCGGGAACTCCAGTATTAATTAATAAAAAAACACATGTCTATATCTCCTAAATGTGATTACTGCAAGAAAGTATTAACTGATTTTGGTGGGATACTACTTAGTCCTCCAAACAAAAAGTCGGAGGTAAAGAAATTTCATATTTGTAAACAGTGTTATAAGAAAATAGAACCAAAGAAATAATACAAAGTCCCGTTAGAAAAAGATAAATATCTATTTCAAACGAGAATGTGGCGGTGATAAACAAATTTATTTAAACATTAGTAATTACTTAATTTTTCTAATCGGGATGGAAATCAAAGTTGGAGATATCTATAAACACAGCAAGAAGGGCGGTACATACAAAATACTTGCTATTGCAAAAGACAGTGAGACTCTTGAAGATCTCGTGATTTACGAAACATTATATGAAAACGATCTCGCCAAAATATGGGCGAGACCTTTGAGTAATTTTACTGAGATAGTGGAAGTGAATGGGGAAATGGTGCCGAGATTTGTGAAGTTTAGTTAGTGTCTGTTGTTTCCATAATGCGATTCTATACTTTCTTTTGCTGCATTGAAAATATCAAATTCATTATGTGCTTGTTGCAGCCATTTTCCTTTTTGTCTTAGATCATCCATATCTTTCTCTAGGGATTCTATTGATTGTAATTCAATATTGTCTAACACTTCTTTTCCCTGTAGTTTTTGAAGCATTTCAATATCAAGTTTGTAATTTTGTAATACAAAATTTTGCTGGGCTTCAATATTTTCTTTTGATAAAGAGAGATGAGGGAATGTTTGGGTAAATTCGTGTATTCCAGCAAATCTGCTCAATAATGCACCTAACTCAGCTTTATGCATAAGGTCTGGAGTTAATCTTCCTAAAGGGTTTGTTTCGTCTGAAGGTTCTCCAAATTCGGGCAGTCGATGGCACATAAATTTATATTAATTTTGTTTAATTTCTTCCTCACTAGGAGGGAGTGTTTTCAAAAATCTACGGTCAATTCCTTTCGTGGCAGCAAGATAATCTAAATATTCAGAGCTGTTACCTGGATTCAATATATCTACACCCGCTTCGGCATACATCTGATGTTGAATTGATACCAATTGAGTTAGTGCCGATTCAATTTGTGAAATCTTAAAATCATAAGATTCATCACGTGGAAGTTGTGTTTTTTGAGAATCCAACATTTCAATTTGATTCTGTATCTCAAACGCAGGTAAAAATTTTGGAAAATGACTAGTAACAAGTTCTCTTTTTAGTTTGACTAGTTTATCGTCTGCCACATTGAGCAGTATATTATAATTTTCTGCTCCCGAATTCTGATTTAATATTATCAAATCTTCTTGCGACATATTGATTATATACTCTTCACCTTATAGTCCTCTTTTGCTTTATCCAAAAAGAATTGTATAGATCTTTGATCAAGAAGGCCTTTTTGTGCACCGATACTTTGAACAACTGACATGGAATTGATTGGTGCCCAAGTAAGTGCTTCTTCCACGGTCTTGCCCTGTGCGATTGCGGCAACAAATGTTGATGCAAAAGCATCTCCGGCCCCTGTTCTCTCGTATGGAGGCTTTGTATCGGGATAGAGAGGCATATAAAGATTCTTGTCATCATACGATGCATATGCGCCGTTTGGGCCATCTGTAATGAGTACAATATTTGGTCCAAGCTTCCGCATACCCGCGAGTAACACTTTGATATCTTTTTCTTCAGTCTTTAGAATTCTTTGTGACTCTTCAAGGTTGCAGATCGAGACTTCTGTTCGCGCATAAATATCTTTAAGTTCTTCGGTGCCGAATTGCATTTGGAATGTCCCAGGTTGGAATGCGAGTTTGATCTCAGGATTTGTTTTGAGATATTGTGCTACTTCTTTATGGAACGGGAGGCTGTCTTGTCCGAGGGATGAAAGATAGACCCACTTTGGAGTTTTCATTGCAGGAATATGTCTTTCAAATGTTTCGTGTTTGATGAGAATAGTTCGGTCAACATCATACCAGAGCACATAGTGGTAGTTGGTTTTTTTGCCGTTGTGGAGTTTTACATAATCTGTTCCAACATTATTGGCTTTGAAAGTCTCTACCGCTTCCGTACCATTTGTATCATTGCCGAGGTCTGTGATAATTGCTGATTTGAGCCCAAGTCGGCTAAATGAAACTGCAGCATTTGCACTATTTCCTACAGCAGGACAGACTTCAACGAAGTCATATGGGATCTTGTCTCCGTATTTCATACAAATCTCACATTCATGACTGTTAAGTTTGCAAGTAAGGTGTGCCTCTTTAAGTTTAATAAAAGCATCGGTGACGGTGTCTCCGATGGCGACGATGTCGTATTGTGGTTTAAAAAATATCATGGATAAAGTATATCAAATAAATAATAAAAACCCACCTTTATTTCAGGGTGAGTATTGAACATACTGTTCGAAATGGATACGACACCAATGCGAAGAGTAAAAAAAGAAAATATATAAATCCATATACCCAATCTGGGTAGTCTGGAAGCTTTTTGACACGGCTATCTTCCATGGTTGGTGGTTGGGTTGTTTCTGTATATAATGCTACTCCTCTTTATAAAATAGGCAAATGGGTGATATAATCTAGCAATGCAAATAAAATCATTAAAACAATACATTATTGAAGCGAAAGAAAAGGGTGTGGCAATAGGTCATTTTAATATTTCAAACCTGGAGGCACTTCACGCGATATTCAACGCAGCAAAGGCACTTAAACTTCCCGTTATTATCGGAGTTTCAGAAGGAGAACGAGATTTCGTTGGTGTCCACGAAGCGGTGGCTCTCGTAAAATCTCTTCGAGAAGAAAATGATTATCCAATATTTCTCAATGCTGATCACACATATTCGTTCGACCGAGTAAAAGAAGCGATTGATGCAGGGTATGATTCTGTGATCTTTGATGGAGCGAAGTTGTCACTTGATGAAAACATCATCATTGCAAAACAGTGTGTTGAATATGCAAAGAATTGTGGACGAGAAGTGCTGGTTGAAGCAGAGCTTGGATACATCGGACAATCTTCAAAGATTCTTGATGCAGTGCCAGATGGAGTAGAACTCACAAGTGTTGCGGATGCACAAAAATTCGTCCGCGAGACTGGAGTTGATTTATTTGCTCCTGCAGTAGGAAATATCCACGGAATGCTCAAAGATATTCCTGATCCTCGGCTCAATATCGAACGAGTAGGGGAGATTTCAAAAGCAACAAACGTTCCTCTCGTACTTCATGGAGCATCAGGCAACAGCAAAGAAGACATTCAGGATGCAATCAAAAATGGAGTGGCGATCGTACACATCAATACAGAAATTCGCGTTGCCTTCCATGACGCACTTGTGAAAGTTGTAGAAGAAAATCCAGGGGAAGTGGCGCCATACAAAATGCTCAAACCATCTCTTGAAGCAGTCCAAAAAGTGGTGACAGATAAACTCAAATTCTTCAATTTCCTTGATTAAGTATATTTATGGATTATTTGAAACTAGCAACTGATCCAGCTCAATATGATTCTCCTGAAGTTAACTGGAGTGAAGTTGGTAGAGAAGACTCTCCATCAAGACAATATTTTCAATCCCATCTGCAATCAATAATAACAAGCCTAAAGGATAAAAAAGTTCTGGATATTGGATGTGGTATTGGACAATTGTTCAAACTCCTAAAAGAAATGGGTGCGTCCGAGATTTATGGTTTTGATCCATCTCAAAAAAATATCGATTTTGTTCAATCGAATTACAAAGGTGTGAATGTTCAAAAGAATACGCTTCAAAATTATGTGAGCCCTGTTTCTGTAGATGTTTGTATTGCAGTAATGGTTTTTGAGCATATTTTTGATTTGCAGGAGGCTTTTAATAAGATAAATTCATTTCTAAATTTAAAGGGATTGTTCTATCTTATTATTGGTGATAAATCATATAATATTGGTCCGAGAGCTGATCTGCTTAGTATTGATATAATGGAAATTAGGGATGGAGTTGTTACTACAAAAACTGTACGAGAATCATGGACTTCTTATGATATATTTAGACCACTCCAAAATACTATTTCTGCCGCCGAATCAGCAGGATTCCTCCTCGAAGAGCAGAAAGAATTACCGGAGAGAATTCCAATGGATCCTTCGCATCCTAAAACTTGCTGCCACTTACTGGTATTAAGAAAAGTTAAATAATAATAAATGAATCTCGAACATTTCAAAAAACAAAAACTTCCTGACACACCTGGAGTATATTTTTTCTTAAATAATCAAAAGAAAATCCTATACATAGGCAAGGCAACATCTCTCACTGACCGAGTGAGGAGCTATTTCTCGCCTGACTTAATAGATACTCGAGGCAAGCTCTTGGTCAAAATGGTAGATGAAGCGACTCAGATTGATTTCCGAGAGACGCAGTCGGTGCTCGAAGCGCTCCTCCTCGAAGCTGACCTCATCAAGAAATTCAAACCAACTTTCAATACAAAAGAAAAGGATGACAAGAGTTTTAATTGTGTTGTCATCACCAAAGAAGATTTCCCACGGATTATGATCATTCGCAAAAGAGATGTACTTCAGATTCAGAATGTCAAAAACGGAGGAGAAGTAAATCCAAAGTATAAAGATATAAAGATCAAAACAGTCTTCGGTCCATTCATAAATGGAATGCAACTTAAAGAAGCGTTGAAGATTATTCGAAAAATATTTCCATATCGCGATGAAAAATGCCATCTCAATTCAAAGCGACCATGTTTTAACTACTCGATCGGACTTTGTCCGGGGACGTGTATTGGTGTTCTCGATAAGCATTGTTACGCAATACGAATAAGAAGAATTGAGAAATTCCTTTCAGGGGATATTAAATCTGTGGTAAAGGATCTTGAAGATGATATGACTGATCTTGCTAAGGAACAGAAATTTGAAGCTGCAAAGATTCTTCGGGATAAAATATACGCACTACAACACATCAATGATGTCTCACTCATCAAAGAGGACTCACTTCTTCGAAATAATGCAGGATTGGGTCTAGGTTTTCGTATTGAGTCATACGATATCGCGCATATGTCAGGCAAAAACATGGTAGGAGTGATGACTGTCGTTACAAATGGTGTGGCAGACAAAAACGAATACAGAAAGTTTAAAATTAAAACTGTGGATAGTTCAAATGATACAAAAGCACTTGCAGAAGTGCTTGAACGTCGTCTGACCCATCCTGAATGGCAGATGCCAAATTTGATTGTAGTGGATGGAGGCGTTGCACAGTTGAATGTCATGAATACAATTATTGATAAAGCCAATCTCTCGATCCCTGTAGTCTCAGTACTCAAAGACGAACGACATCAGCCAAAAGATGTGCTCGGAGATCAAACACTTGGAATGAAATACCGAAAAGAAATACTCCTTTCAAATGCCGAGGCTCATAGATTTGCAATCGGATATCACAAAAAAATGCGAAGAAAGAATTTTTTGGTATAATATAATTAATTAATGAATGGAGGTAGTAGAAAATGACATTATTGAAACAATGGATATGAAAGAAAATTTTACACCAATAAACTTAATAGATAATAATTATAAAAATAAGGTCGCTTTTTAAAGCGATGTCATTTTTCACTACTCCATGAAAACTCAAAAGAAAATAAAAGTAGCAGTACTTCGTGGAGGACCATCAAGTGAATATGATGTGTCACTTAAAACGGGTGCAGGAGTACTCCAAAATCTCGGAGAAAAATACGAGGCGATAGATGTTTTAATCGACAAAAAAGGAGTCTGGCATATCCACGGAGTACCTTTTGATCCAAAGCATCTCGACAAAAGAGCTGATGTTGCATTCATCGCGATGCATGGAGAATACGGTGAGGATGGAACAGTGCAGAGACTTCTCGAACAGCTCCATGTGCCATTCACAGGCTCTGGGTCGCTCGCATCAGCGATAGGGATGAACAAGGTCTTGGCCAAAAAACATTTCGTAAATGCAGGCATCAAAACTCCAGTCCACAGAGTAGTTACAAAAGAAGAGTATGTACCAGAGCAAACTGCAATCGACCTCTACAAAACATTTCCACAACCATCAGTGCTAAAGCCTGTCTCAGGAGGATCGTCTGTAGCGACAAGTATTGCTGGAACAGTAGAGCAGATTGAAGAGGCGCTTCGAAAATGTTTTGAAGTATCTGACAAAGTGCTCGTTGAAGAATTCATCAAAGGCAAGGAAGCAACTGCTGGTGTGCTTGAAGGTTTTCGTGGTGAAGAAGTGTATAACTTGTTACCGATAGAAATTGCACCTCGAAAAGGGCATGAATTCTTTGATTTTGCAGAAAAATACAGTGACACAAATTCTGAAATAGAGATCTGCCCAGGTAATTTTACAAAAGAAGAATCTGCAGAGATTCAAAGACTAGCACAGCTTGCTCATAAATCTATTAACGCAAGACACTATTCTCGAACAGATTTCATAATCCATCCAAAAAGAGGTATTTACTGCCTTGAGATTAATACTTTGCCAGGCTTAACTCCAAACTCCCTTGTACCTAAGGCTATGAAGGCTATCGGCTCATCATACCCCGAACTCCTCGATCATCTGATCACACTTGCACTAAAAGCCAAAAAATAGTATATTTCTATGAACATTTTGTAGCCGAAATGTTCATAGAAAGGCCCTTAAGCTTAGTTGTAGAGTGAAAAAAGGGTAGGGACCCATTTTGCAAGGCCGGAAGTACGAAGGTACTAAGGCGGGGTCGCGAAAATTTTCAGTAGAAAATTATTTGTGACACTCATTTGCACAAATGAGGCAAAAGATACAAGTTCTGATCGGAGTCAGTTAGGTAAAGAAAATTAAATATGGGCCCTTAGCTTAGTTGGTAGAGCGCCTCATTTGCAATGAGGAGGTCACCAGTTCGAATCTGGTAGGGTCCACATAAATACAAAAACTCCCCTTAGTTGGGGAGTTTTTGTATTTATGTGGAAGTCACAGCGATGTTTTTGTTTGAGGTACTCCGAAAGGCAAAAACCGCGAGGCGGGGTCGCGAAATTTTTCCGTCAGGAAAAATATTTGTGACCACAAAATTATAAAGTATATAAATTGACTACTTGCATAAAATATGTTATTTCTTTGAATGAATGAGAAAGTTCTTTAAAAGGTAAGTTGGATTGGATTTGAGAGAAAGGCTGTAATCAATCTCTTAGGTTTGCTAAGGATTATTGTCTGTCAGTTCAAATCCAAACTTCTAATATCATGAAAAAACTTGAAAAAATCGCTCTTGGCTCCGGGATTGCCGTAACCATCTGCGCCATCGTCTTTGTGCTATATGCCACTCAAGTCGGCATTGCTGCAATGTTTTTGTCAAAAACCCATGTTGCCGCAATGATCTCATTCTTTTGTTTTTTTCTTTCGTCAGAGTTGTCTGAAAGACTGAATGGGGGTGGGAAGGTGTCAACGCAACAAAAGTACTCTCTTATTTACTGGGTGATTGCTATAACTATGGTGATCGTAATTATTACGGCGACCGCGGTTCCTTGGGCCTTTTGGCTTGATGTAACAACAGACAAGAGAGTGATGATTGCGATCGTTGCCTTCATGATTAATGTGGGTACGCCAATCTTATTGACTGAAGGTCTGGTTTGGGTCATCAAAAAACAGCAACCCGCTTCTTAATTTGGCTTACTTAAAACGCCTGCCACTTGCCTGAAAAGGTAGGTGGTTTTTTATTTCTCAAAATTTGGTCGCGGTCGAAATTCCGCTAGGGTGGACCTCACCAGATTCGAACGATTGAGGCGGTTGACAAAATCGACCAGAATCGTAATATCAAACTATCCTAGGAGGTTTTTCATGAATATTAAATGGCTACTCGTTCTTTTGGGCATTGGCATTGCCCTGATGGGATTGTTTCTTCCACAACATAGTAATACATCAAACTCTTTGTGTTGGATTATTGTGTTCCTTCTCTGTGCACCCTTTAAAAAGGTGGAATAACAGAGCGGTATCAGTAACGCATAACTTGACCGTACCACCTGACTCGAGCGTTGTCTCGGGAGGTGGTTTTTTATTTTTTAAATTCCTAATTTCTTTGTTTTATTCTATACTTACCCTCATGAAACAAACAAAATCTTACGCCGTCACATCCCCAACCTCTCCCTTCTCACCCCTCACAATCGAGCGGCGTGAAGTTCGTCCTCAAGATGTCTCAATCGAGATATTGTATTGTGGAATCTGTCACTCTGACATCCATACCGCTCGAAACGAATGGCCGGGGACTGTGTATCCATGTGTGCCGGGTCACGAAATAATTGGAAAAGTAATAGAAATTGGAAATGAAGTAAATAATTTTAAAATAGGCGACACCGTAGGCGTCGGATGTTTTGTTGATTCATGTCGTACTTGCGAGAATTGTCAGAATCACGAAGAATCATATTGTCTAAATGGTGCAACAAGTACTTATGACGCGCCAGACAAAGTGAGTGGAGGAACAACATATGGAGGATACTCAAAACAAATCATTGTGGATAAAGATTTTGTACTCAAGATCACTCACAAAGAAAATATAAATGCAGTTGCACCACTTCTCTGTGCTGGAATTACAACATACTCACCACTTAAACATTGGAGAGTGGGCAAGGGTCATAAGGTGGGAATTGTTGGACTCGGAGGATTGGGACACATGGCACTCAAACTCGCAGTATCATTCGGAGCTGAAGTGACGGTGCTCAGTCGGTCAAACGACAAAGATGCAGATGCAAAAAGGCTCGGAGCTCATCATTTTGAAGTAATATCAATTCCAGAAAATGTTCAAAGACTTTCTTGTGCTTACGATTTCATTATTGATACCGTTTCTGCACCCCATGATTACAATCTCTGTCTTGGACTACTTAAAACAAACGGAAATATGATCTGTCTTGGCGTGCCACCAGAGCCAGCGGAGATAAATGTCTTTGGACTGATAGGTAAAAGAAGAAGTCTCTCCGGATCGCTCGTAGGTGGAATCAAAGAAACTCAAGAAATGCTCGACTACTGTGCAGAACATAATATTGTTTCTGATATAGAAATGACAACAATCGACAAAATAGATGAAGCGTACGAGAGAGTTCTTAAAGGCGATGTGCGATACAGATTTGTGATAGATATGAAGTCTTTGTAATAAAAAAGCCAAGATGTTTTCATCTTGGCTTAGCGTTTGTTGTATTCAGCAGGTCGCTTGTTGTCCTGTTCCTTGGTAGGGGTGAATAGATTGCTTGTTTTTATGATGCAATCCACCTGGAGTAAGTCGAAACTCGCGGACAGGTCGTTCCTTTTTCTTCAGCTCTCTGCGCTCGGCAAGCCCCTCAGCTTCAAGGTGACGCATCGCAATGTATACATTTCCGAGAGAAATCCATACACGAAAGGTTCGCATGACTTCCTTACGGATTGTTTGACCCGATTTCCATTCGGTTGTCCGAAGGACTGTGAGGTAGTCGTAACGATCGACTTTTTTCCTGAAGATGTAGACTACAACGGCGAAGATAATGAGTGCAAGGGTGTACATAAGTAGGCTACCAACACATTACAATAAAATATTGATTTTGTAAATATTTTGGCATTTGCAATGCGGTTTTTTATTTAAGTATTTTTACTTTCAGATAAAATAATTTTTGATATAATCAACTTATGAAACTCCTTTTTACTCTCACAATTCTTATTTCATACATCGGCCTTATATTCTCTGCTCCACTTCACTTTATCCAAATGGCAGAAATGGATATGCCTATGGAGTACTGCCCGTTTGCAGAGGGTGAACATTCCATGTGTACCATGACACCTTTTGATCACATGAAAGCATGGAGAACATTTGCTCTTGCAACACTCACAATTTTTGTTTTATCAATCGGTCTTCAAAATTTCTCAAAACTATTTGTTGTTGCGGACTTGTCCTTGTTTGTAACTCTGTATCTCTCGAGACTGCGCCGTGAAAGAAGAAAATACATCTCGTATTTTGAAATGCTGTTTGCGACAGGGGTATTACATCCCAAGATTCCATAATTAAAACTCACTTTTAATTATCTATCTAATAAAATAAAAAATGAAAAATCAAAATATTATCTATGGAATTGTAGGGATTTGTATCGGACTTATTGCTATGGGTCTATGGACAGGAAGAGGTGATGAGAGACGGGGAGATGATGATGGGTACGCACGAAATGGTCAAGCCACACATCGTATGTCAGACGGAACAATGATGAATAATGTCGGCATGGGTATGGATTCAATGATGAGGGGAATGACAGCATCACTTGAGGGAAAAACTGGAGATGCATTCGACAAAGAATTCTTGGCGCAGATGATAGTACATCACGAAGGTGCGGTAGTAATGGCAAAGCAAGTACTCGCGACATCAAAGCGACCGGAGCTTATAAAGCTTGCAAACGACATTATTGCGGCTCAAACAAAAGAGATTGAGATGATGAAGGGATGGCAGAGTCAGTGGTTTAAGTAAATTATTAACAAAACAAAACCGCCCGAAAGGGCGGTTTTGTTTTGATTGTTTCTTGATATACTTATCTTATGAGTATTGAAGAAACAAAACAGCAAAGTCTCGTAGTAGAGACAGGAAGGCCTGCAGATGATCTTGAAGTGAAGTTAGGGCTTGAAAGAGGTGTTATGGAATATGGGTGCAAATTTTTAAAAATAAGTGAAGAAGATTGGGTAAAATATTTTGGAACTATTTTTGCAGAATTATATAATGATCCAGATATGAAAATAAGAGATAGATTTCTATCTAAAGAAGTGTACGATAAAAATCCTGAAGAGTTTTATAAAGAAATTCAGGAAATACTGTTTGTAAAAGCTAAAGAAAAGGAGAGAAAGGATCGAGATCTAGTCAATTATCTGTAAATTTAAATATTTAAGGATATGAAAATTTAATAAAAACTGCCTCAACCTGGTGGGGTTGAGGCGGAAGAAAGATGAATCATCGAGATATCTGATCGAGTACCAAAAGTTTCCTGTTGGTATGGAGTCCTCTAACTGATATTTCGCCTTTGTAAGGTGTTTGGCGAGCCAGTTCTCTTATGGTTCGATTGCGATGAAAGTTTATAAAGAACTCTGTTACAAGCTCCTCTTTGACACTGTCCCAGATAATGATGTTGATTTCGACTGTGCCCTCGGGTAAGCAGTCATCAGGAGTGAGATTATGAATATACATACTGAGTGAGCATGTTTGGGGTTTCTGAAGCGGGTTGGTCTAAAAAACATATTACCTTTTAGATAAAGAAATGCAAACTATCTTTTGGAGTTGAAATATATTGTAATCCTGCGCGTCTACAACTATAGAACATATTTCTAGACAGGACTCGGTTTGGGGATATGTGACATTAAAGAAGGGTGCAAGCAACGAGATGTGCATCCGAATTTGATGAATACTATTAATTAATCATAAAATTTTATGTTAACAACAATTGCTACGGTATTAGTGCTTTTGTGGCTTATTGGATTCTTGGGCTTTCATGTCTTGGGAGGATTTATTCACATCCTTCTTGTGATTGCGATCATTGTATTTCTTATTCGAATTATTAAAGGAGAAAATCCTGTAAGATAGTGTAAGATAGGAAGTATAAAATTATAAAAAAATAAAATTCTATGGACAATAATAATGGCAATCTTGGAGGAGTAATAATAGGAGCGGTCATCGTGATCCTTGCTATCGGTGGAGTCTTTTGGTATCAAAATGAAAGAGCGATGCAGGATGATAAAGGGGGATCGCTCTATGTCGGTATTACGGATGCGACTGCAGACATAAGTAATGTAAATGAAGTAAACATGGAGGTAAAGAAAGTGGAAGTACATAGCGCAACACAAGGTTGGGTGACTGCTTCATCTGATTCGAAATCTTATAATCTTTTGACTTTGAATTCTGAGGGCAAGACTGAGCTCTATGCAAAGGCAAAGGTGGTTGCGGGTACCTATGACAGGGTTCGAGTAACTCTCGGAGATACTGTTGTAAAGACAAAGACAAATGGTGATGTTAAGGCATACTCTCCTTCAAATCAGGTGGTTATGAATATGGCGGTCAATGTACAGAAAGAAGGTAATACTAACCTAAGACTTGATTTCCTTGCTGACAAATCGCTTCATTCAACATCTGATAACAAATATGTTTTTGCGCCAGTTGTTAATGCCGAATCACACAGTGGTGCAGAGGTAGCAGTTGGAGATTCAAATGAAGTAGAATCTACAGGGGGAATGAAAGATTCTTCAGTGAGTGTTGGGGTGGACATTGATGGAACTTCTCGATCAAATTTCAGTCTTACAACTGGAACTGACCTCAAAGTAGATGGATCACTTTTGGGTTCTGTAAAGTTTATGCTTGGAGGGAAGACTTACTCTGAAAATAGCTCAGCACAGGAATCTACAAATGGAACTACAACAACAAACGCGGGAGCAAATACAAATGTGAATACTGGTGCGAATGCAAACACTGGTGCAGGTAATGCAAATGTAAATGTTGGTGGTGCAGTGAATCTAGGATACTAGTAGAGAAACAAAAATTGTAAAAAACAATGCTGGGCCGCTTATGCGGCCCAGCATTGTTTTTGCCCCTTGTTTCATTTTCTGGTAAAATGGAAACAATATGAATCCAAACATGTCCCCGTGGCTCTATCAGCTCAAGCGAACCCGCCCAGTTGATATTATTTCTTCAGATCTTGATACTGATGTGGTGATCGTGGGCGGTGGTATAGCAGGTATTATGACTGCATACTTTACTTTGAAGAACACAGAGAGGAAAGTGACTTTGATTGAAGGTAACAAAGTGGCTCACGGAGCCACAGGACACAACGCGGGACAGATCGTTGCCGAATTTGAAAGAGAATTTACAGACCTTGTTCGAGAATATGGCCTAGAGAAAGCGGTGGATGCAGAAGAATCTGCCAAATCTGCCTGGGTGCTTCTGGAAGAACTCTATCAAAATGCCAAACTCAACACTCCGTTCTCTTCTTTTATGGGTTACAATGGTTATAAATCGATCTCTCATATTATTGAGGAGATTAAAGCTAATGCATTTCGAATAGAGGCGGGTGTGCAAGTATATTGTATTTATGTTGCAGATAATTTTGAGCACTTGGATCAAATCCCAAAAGAATATCGAGGACTTTATGAAATAGTTCCTCAGGTAGATATTCTTTCACTTCTTGAAACCAAAGATACGAGCTATGTGGCAGCGATCGCTACAAAAAAAGGTTGTGTGAACAGCGCACTTCTCTCCGAAGAAATCGCAGGGTATCTCCTCACAGAATACAAAAAGAGGTTTTCTCTTTTTGAGCATACTACAGTGCAGATTGCAGAATTAAATGAAGAGAACGCAATACTTCGTGTTTCGACGAACAAAAAAGATGGCACACCAGAACAGAAATATGTCGTCAGTGCAAAAAAAGTTGTACTCTGTACGAATGGATTTGAAAGAATTCATATCCTCAACAAATCTGGGGATGATATTGATGTAAAGTTTCATCATATGGTAAATGGTGACATCGGATATATGGCCGCGTATGTTGAAGATATAAAAAATCCTCCAACTGCGCTCGGATATTATGATCAGGGAGAGAGTAATGATTCTGGTAATGATGCATACACTGCAACTCCGTATGTCTATATGACTCGGCGGCCGTATGAACTCGAAGATAATCAGACTCATAATCTTGTTTGTATTGGTGGGCCTGAAGAAATCATTGCTGAAACTCAAAATTATGACAGGCAGGGCAAATTTTCAGAAGAAAAGGGCAAGATTATAGACGATTTTGTCAAAAAAACGATCCCTCGAGAAGAAAAAAAGGATATGGAATACAAGTTTCAGTGGCACGGTATTATGTGCTATACGCCAACGAGCATGAGAGTGATTGGTTTTGAGCCAAAGAACAAGATTTTGATGTACAACCTCGGATGTAATGGAGTTGGAATTATGACTTCGATCTATGGCGGTTCAAAAATATCAAAATTAATTAGAGGTGATGAATTTGATGATTCAATCTTTGATCCGAGAGAATAATTTTAAGTCAAAAGTAATGAGTAGTGAGTAATAATGAAAAGAAAATGCACCGAAGCGAAGCTTCGGTGCATTTTGAGTTATTATTGAGCACAACTTCTTCCTTCTTGACTTTTATTTTTTATTTTCATGCCTCGAATCGAACCGCAAATTAAGCCTCCTTTGGCGGTTCACTTGAAGCGAGTTTTGTTTTGTGTCGGAATGGTCATTTTGATCGATTTCCACTATGCAATCCACTTTTTTTTAAGGTAAAATAGTAAGCGAATCACATTAAAAGTACTTTTCGAAGTTATTTAAACAGGCGATCGTAATTCTCAAATTTGTTATCGTCTTTTTACATGACTCCGGATGAATAAAATATTAATAAAAAAATGAGCATATCAATTACAAAGTTTGACGGTACAAAAGTTCCTTTCAACGCGGACAAGATCAACAAGTCTATCGAGCGAGCATGTCAGGGACTTATGGATCCAATCTCGATGGTGACACAGATCGCCACAGAAACAGAGCTTACACTCTATGACGGCATCACAACAGACGAGATGGACCAGGCGACCATCAATGCCGCGCTTCAAAACGTGAAGGATGATATTGCTTATGACAAAGTGGCGACTCGGCTCTTGCTCAAAACCATCTACCGAAAGGTGGTGGGCGAGTATGACAAGGACAATGATGATGATCTCGATCTCAAACATCAGGCAGGATTTGTCGAGTTCATCAAAAAAAGTGTTGCAGATGGCAAGCTCGATCCACGGATGGTAGAAAAATTTGATCTCAAAGAACTTTCAAAGGCTCTAAACATTGAAAGAGACGAACTTTTCCAGTACGCAGGACTTTCAACTTTTGAAAACAGATATGCACTCAAAAATATGGATCAGACTCCAAGGGAAACTCCTCAGTATTTCTTTATGCGAGTTGCGATGGGACTTTCTTACAACGAAGAGAATCCTACAATGTGGGCAAAAAGATTTTACAACAAGATGTCTCGATTTGAATACATTGCTGGAGGATCTACAAACCTTGGTGCTGGTACAGTAAGCCCAGCACTTTCAAACTGTTTTCTTCTTGAGATCCAAGATGATATGACTAACATTGCAAAATCTGTTGCAGACGTGATGCTTCTTTCAAAAGGATCAGGAGGAATCGGCGCATCAGTAACAAAACTTCGAGCAACAGGATCTCCACTCAAATCAAACAATGGTGTATCAACAGGACCTACTCCTTTTGCAAAAATTATCGACACAGCGATCCGAGCTATTCAGCGAGGTGGCAAGAAAAAGGGTGCGCTCGCATTCTATATGGAGAACTGGCACTGTGATTTCCCAGACTTTATCGATTGGAAGCACAATGCGGGAGATGACTATCTTCGAATGAGAACTGCGAACACCGCAGCGTTTATTTCTGACGAATTCATGAAGCGGGTAAAAAGTAATGCTCCGTGGTATATGTTTGACCCTGCAGAAACACCGGACCTCTGTGAACTTTATGGTAATGCATTTAGTCTTCGATATACAGAATATGTAGAACTAGGTAAGGCAGGGAAACTCAGAGTATTCAAGCAAGTGCCTGCAACAGAACTTTTCCGAAAGATGCTTATTTCTCTTCAGACAACAGCACATCCTTGGATTACCTGGAAAGACAATATTAATCTCCGAGCAATGAACAACAATACAGGGACAATTCACATGTCGAACCTCTGTACAGAAATCTGTCTTCCACAGGACAAAGACAATATCGCGGTATGTAACCTTGCATCTTTGAACCTCGCAGTTCACGTAGTAAACAAAGAAATCAATTGGGGTAAACTCGAAGAATCAGTACGACTTGCGATCCGACAGCTTGACAACCTTATTGACATCAACGTTCTTCCGGTACCAGAAGCAGTCAAATCTGACAGTGAGAACCGAGCGGTAGGACTTGGAGTGATGGGTGTTGCAGATGCGCTCGAGAAAATGGGACTTCCATACGAGAGTGCTCCTGCATATGACTTCATCGACAGAATTTTTGAATTCATAAGCTACATGTCATACGACGAAAGTGCGAATCTCGCAGTCACAAGAGGAAGCTATAAACACTTCGAAGGATCAGGATGGTCAAAAGGAATGGTGCCATTTGATACTCTTGATGTGATGGAGAAGGATCGAGGAGTCAAAGTCACAGTCTCACGAGAAAGCAAACACAAAGGACTCAACTGGGATGTGCTTCGAGCAAAGGTAAAGAAGGGAATGCGAAATGCAACACTTCTTGCGACAGCACCGAACGCAAACATTGGACTCATTGCAGCGACAACTCCTGGAGTTGATCCACGATTCGCACAGGTGTTCTCTCGAAACAAGATTTCTGGAAAATATCTCGACATCAACCATAACCTTGTAAAAGATTTGAAGAACCTTGGACTCTGGGAAGAAGTAAAAGAAAAAATTGTAGAATTCCAGGGAGATATTTCAGGTATCACAGAAATTCCAGATCACATCAAAGCAATCTACAAAACTTCATTTACAACTTCAGCGTACGCATTTATCGAAGTCGCAGCACGAGCTCAGAAGTGGATGGATCAGGCGATCTCTCGAAATATGTATCTCGATACACGAGACATCGATGAGACAATGAAGATCTATATGACAGCGTGGGAGAAAGGTGTGAAGAGTACATACTACCTCCACATGAAGCCTCGACACACAGCAGAACAAAGTACTGTGAATGTAAACAAGTCTTCAATGACAGGAAAGGTAGGATTCGGAGCTTTGAAAAAAACAGCAGAAGTAAAAATGTCTGACGAATCAGAACTCTTGGCAGACTCTGCACCAATCACAATGACAGTAGAGCCAGAGCCGATTGCACAGCCTGTTGCTCACGCACATGTAGCACCTGTTCAACATGCGGCTCCCGTATATGCACCGGCTCCACAACATGTTCCACAAATGGCATACGTAGCACCAGAACCTGTCTCTGTTCCAGCATCAATCCAGCCTTCACTTGATATCGATCGACTTCGATCAATCAATGAGCCAGTACGAAACACAGCGCCAGCTTACGAGGCACCACGAGGCGGATTTTCAGAAGTTTCTCGAGGAGGATTCTCAGAGGTTAAAGCAAAACCTAAAGTAATCTTCGCAGGAGCAAAGACATGTCCTACAGACCCTGCAGAGCTTGCTCAGTGTGACAGTTGTCAGTAGACAGAATTTTCAATTTCAAATTTTGTAATTTTGTAGGTGAAATGCTATCATTTCTAGACCTAAAATTAAGACTTTGAAATTAGGTTTAAAAATTTAGAATTATAAAATTAAAAATTATCCTTTATGACTCTCATCGGAAAACCGTCACCAGAAGATGTAAACCTGCACCCGCTACGATATCAATGGGCGTATGATCTCTACAACCAGGCTGTACGAAACACATGGTTCCCACACGAAATTGCGCTCAAGGAAGACCTTGCAGACTTCGAAAAAATGACAGAGGATGAACGGCATGCGGTGAAGTTCGTTATGGCATTCTTCAACCCTGGAGAACTCATTGTGAACCGTGTGCTCGCTCTCGGTGTGTATCCATACCTCAAATCTCCTGAGTGTCACTTGTATCTTGCAAAGCAAATGTGGGAGGAGGCAAACCATTGTGTAGCGTTTGAATATGTGCTTGAAACATTCCCATTTGACCGAGAGACTATTTACAATGTACACCTCGAAGTAGAATCAATGAAAGCGAAAGAAGCATTCGTGATGAAATATCTCACTCGAATGACTGATGACAGACTTGATATTGAAACAACAGAAGGGAAGAAGGATTTTATTCGAAACCTTGTTGCGTACAATATTGTGATGGAAGGAATTTGGTTCTACTCAGGATTTCTTGTGGCTCTTTCATTCCGACAGCGAAACCAGCTCCGAAACTTCGGTTCAATGATCAACTGGGTACTTCGAGATGAATCTCTTCACCTCAAATTCGGTATCAACCTCATTCACAATGTGCTCGAGGAGAATGCAGACCTTTTGACAGAAGAATTTGCAGCTGAGATTAAAAGTATCGTTATCGAAGGCGTGGCACTTGAAAACGCTTACAACAAAGATCTTTTCCCAACAGGAATTCTCGGTTTGAATGCGGACTACGTGAACCAGTATGTGCAGTATGTAGCGGACCGACGACTCGAAGAGCTTGGACTTGAAAAACAATTTGGAGTGACTAATCCTGCGAAGTGGATGGCAGGTGCGACGGATGTGTATGAGCTCGTGAACTTCTTTGAGTCTCAAAACACAAGTTATGAGGTGGATTCTTCAGCAAGTGGAAGCCATAAGAAGGCAGAATAGTTTACTTTAAATTTCGGCGCATTTCTTCGTTGTGGACTCGCGACACTCCCGCAGAGTACATCTGAGTACACCTTGGTCGTTGTCGCTCGTCCACGCCTCGAACTGCATCCAAAATTTAGAAGTAAAAATAATAAATCATAATTATGTCACTTTTACCACAGAGTATAGAAAGAATAATATCAATTGGTGGTAGTGTATCAGTCGATGCATCGTATTATTTACCAATGAGCCTTGATCGGTTTGCTAGTTTGGCTGTTTCATCTGGCGCAAAGTTATATATTAGAAATGCACAAAAATTATTGCCCGTCAGTTTGGAAAGAATAGCGGCAATTGGTAGGGGTGTTGTTGTCTTTGAATTTAATTAAATAATTCATGTCTAAAAAAGTTAAGAAAGATTTGTGGGAAGAATTATTCGGTTATCCTTCATTCAATACAAGGTTTTGGGCTACTATAATATTGGGACTATTTATTTTTGTGATAATCGGTTGGTTACTCCTATTTGAAACAGGGATCATTGTTACTGTAAATGATCAGTTATCCGTTCTAAATCTTTTGGTTCAAGGCGCAACTTTGTTTCTGGCAGTTTTTGCTGCATATTTTGGACTTAGGCAACTTGTTGAGACAAGATTTATAAGCCTTGATGAGGCTGGGTTAAGCGAAATGAGATCAAACCATTATTTAAAAGCTTTTCATAAATGGAAAGAAGCTTTTTATATACGTCCTGATCCAACAGTATTTAGTAATTTATGCGAAGCTTTATTATTTATTGGCGACTTCGAAACATTTGATGATTATATTCAAATGTCTCAAAATCAGCCAAAGTTAAAGAAAAATATTTTTCAAGAAACATCTGATCAAATACTACTCTTTTATTTGAAATCTATTAGACATCTTTTAGTGAAAAATCAAGGAGAAGCAGAAAAGAATATTTCTGAATTAGTTAAATTGGTTGTCAGTGAGAATGGTCTATTGGGTTTTCAATGGGAATTCGCTGATTTGCGTGGCTCAATGTTATATATTGAACTAACTGGGGAGTGTAAGGAGATTGCTGAAAACTTGGTATCCTATCTTTCAAAAAGTATGACTCCTAATCGTAAGATTCAATTTGAAAAAGGGGATTTTTCAACCAAAGCCGATTAGTTAGGGTACAGCAAGGGGTTGGACCCCTTGCCGAGAAAGATTATGATAATCGGTCATCGAGCCACCCAGTATGCACTTGATTTCTATATCAAAACATACCTCTTGAACAATCCACCTCTACTCCATTTAAATGGCAGGCAGGGTGGGAATATGAATTAGGTCCTATGATATAATTTGATTATGAAACAAACACTAGATGGTCAGCCATTAATTCAAGATGAAAGTGTAGAAAATGTACTAACCACTCGTCCTGCAACGGAAGCGGATTACGAATTTGCATTAAAGACGCATCATGATGCGTATGAAGATGTTGTGAGTAAGTCAAGATTTGGTTGGGACGTGGCAAAACAGGATGAATTTTTTAGAAATTGTTGGGCGCCTGCTACTTATCAAATCATATTAGCTGACGGTACTGAAGTTGGTTATTGTAATGTTGAATATGAAGGTGATCATCTTCTGCTTGATGAACTGGTCATATCTCCCAAATTTGAAGGTAAAGGAATTGGTACTAGGATTTTAAAGCAAATAATTCAAAGAGCAATAACAGAAAACAAGTTATTGAGACTTCAAGTTTTGAAAAATAATGATGCTAAGAGGCTATATGACAGATCGGGGTTTAAAGAAATTAAAGAAGAAGAAACGGATACTCACTATAAAATGATTTTCGATCCAAACTTGGAAGTATAAATATTTTCTATTATGCCTATCTTTAATTCAGAAAAATGTTTCTTTAGTCAAAATAAAACCCTGGCACTTAGGATTGAAAAGACTGATTTGCCAAGAGAGTATCCAGAGAAACTTTCCATTAAAGGCGTTGAACTTGTACTGAAAGATATTTATCACATAAGTCTTTTTCCTGTTAATGAAATTAATGAGAAGTATGAACTTAGCTTAACTGAAGATGATATTCAGGGAATGCTCACAGAATTTTTGATCAATAATGATATAGAGGTTGAATTTGGTGATGAATACAGATATGTTGAGGGTAACGATCGAAAATCTGTCGTTGTTATGTGTAAATCTTCAAATATTTCTGATTTTTATGATTTAGTAAATAAAAAATTTGGATTAAATATTTTACCTCCTGTACCGCACACAACGATTTACACACTTCCAGGCAAACACGGAATTTATCTTCTTGATCAAGAAGATTTGGATAAAAAAACTAAGGTTTGTGATTTAAACTCTTAAAATATATAGAAAGTATGCAATTTATAGATGAATTAAGAAGCTATGTATCCTCGCAAGAGAACGCTCCAATAAACTACGGAGTAGCTGTGGCTGCTCTTATTTTCAATGAAAATGGTGAACTCTTACTCCAAGAGCGTGGACAAAAAGTACGAAGTGAACCGGGAACACTCGAAGGAGTGGGTGGTGCTGTTGATGAAGGTGAGACTGATTTGTACGAGACTTTGCAGAGAGAAATAAAAGAAGAAGTAGGAGATATTGAGGTGTCTATCGACACATTGTTTACTGTTATAATTCGTCCGAGTACAAAAGATCCAAATTTCTGGTGGGTTTTGCCAATCTATCTTTGCCGACTTATTTCTGGCATACCAACTATACAAGAACCAGACAAGTGTTCAAGACTTTTCTTTACGAAGCTGGAAAATATTCCAGAAGACAAGCTTAGTACTTATCAACAAGAAATAATGCAGAGATACAAAGAAAAGTACGGCACAGAACCTTTTTATAAAGCGTCAATTTAATATTTAATACCCTGGACCGTCTTTTCTTTATATAAGCTAAATATAAAGATAATTATGAAAACAATGACTTGTAGAGAGATGGGTGGAGATTGTGATATGGAGATCTGTGCAGAAACGAGCAGCGATATGGCAAAAAAAAATGACTGAACATGTTATGAAGTCACATCCTGAGGTTGCTGAGAAGATGTCCAATATGACAGAGACTGAGCACGAGGAATGGGAAACTGAGTTTCATAAGAATTGGGACGCTGCCCCAGAGGTGAAATAAGTTATTAGAAATAGTTTTTTAAAAAAATACCCTGAGCATCAGCCTAGGGTATTTTTTTAATAAATCCAACGCATTCTGCTATAATTGAAAGATGCCTAATGTAATCATTGTTAATGAAAAGGATGAAATAATTGAATACAAACCTCGAAATGAGAAATTACCCACAGATATCAGCAGGGTTGCAGGGCTCGTGATTTTTAATTCAAACAATGAAATGCTTCTGGGAAAGAGGGTGATGACCAAAAAGAATGATCCAGGTAAGTGGGATCTGGCTGTTGCTGGTACAGTTGAAGAAGGTGAAACTTATGAATCAAATATAGTCAAAGAAGCACAAGAGGAAATCGGACTTTGTATCAAGGAATCAGATTTAAAGTTTGTATTACATACATACCAAGAAACAAGTTTTAAATACTTCTCAACTGTATTTTCAGTTATTGCTGATAAGCCAATAACGGAATTCAAAAAGGAGGATGAAGAAGTGGAAGAGATTCGTTGGGTAAATATGAATGAACTTCGAGAATGGTACAAAAACACCCCTGAAGATTTCATTCCAACTTTTGGGTATTATGTTAATATAAAAAAATAAGCATATGAACGTAATCATTGTAAACGAAAAAGACGAGATAATCGGCTACAGACCTCGAAACGAAAGACTTCCATCTGAAATTGGTAGAGTATCAGGGCTTGTAATACTTAATTCAAAAAACGAAATGCTCATTGCCCAAAGGGTAATGAGTAAAAAGACAGATCCGGGCAAATGGGGTCCTGCAGTTGCGGGAACGGTGGAGGAGGGGGAGACATATGAATCTAATATCATAAAGGAGGCAGAAGAAGAGATAGGTCTTATTATCTCTGAATCTGATATAAAATTTGTATCACATGAGTATAGAGAAACAAGTCACAAGTATTTCTCGACTACTTTTCTAGTTGTAGTAGATAAGTCAATTGAAGCGTTCAAAAAACAGGATAATGAAGTGGCCGAAATTCGCTGGGTAAATATTGAGGAATTAAGAACTTGGTACAAGGATTCTCCGTCAGACTTTATTCCAACATTTGGCAGATATATTAATATTGAAAGATAAATTATGGAATACTTAGATGTGTTAGATGAAAAGGGGAATAAGACTGGTTTGATTAAATCTAAGGATGAGGTCCATGTTCTGGGACTTTGGCACCGAACGGTGCATGTATGGCTCGTTAATTTTAAAAATGAAATTCTTTTTCAGCTCCGATCAAAAGATAAGATCTCGTATCCAAATACATGGGATGTATCTGTTGCGGGACACATTTCTGCAGGAGAAGAAAGTTTGGAAAGTGCCGTTCGTGAATCAGAAGAAGAATTAGGTATTGTTATTGAGAAAGATGATCTTAAGTTTATAAGTACAGTGATCAACTGTTCTATTCTAAATGGTGGTACATTTATTGATAATCAATTTAACGATATTTATCTCCTAAAAACAGATTTAAAAATTGAAGATTTCAGATTTAGTGACGGTGAAGTGGAAAAGGTGGAATATATATCCCTGGACACTTTCAAAAAATGGGTTAAAGATGGAAAAACAGATCTTCAGCCACGTTCGGAAGAATATGAACTACTATCTAATTATTTAAAATAAAACCCCTTATTCTGTGGAAAGAATGATGCAGATGTGTGTCATATTTAATATAATTATGAATATGAAAAAACTTGGCGGTGGATGGCAACATGTTGTATACGATATGGGAAACGGAAGAGTCTACAAGAAATTTAGATCTCCTTTGAACAGATTTTTTCATATCGGATTTAATTCTGAGATGTCTTTTCTCGATATCCATAAAGAATCAAAACGAATGGTGGCAGAAGTGACTCGGTCATTTGAAATATTGAGACAAAATAAAATACCGAAAGATCTCATTGGTAATCCAGAACTCCTGCCAAACTTTGATTATACTCAAGACAAAGTTGTACCACTTCAGAAACTATTGAATAACTTGGATACAGAAAAAGCCAAAAAACTGGTTGATGAATTTATAATATTAAACAAAAAGATGATGGAGCTTGGATTTATTGATCTTAGTTTCAAGATCGCAGTGAATTTTGGATTAAATAGTGAGGGTAAGATCATTCTGACTGATATTGGGGAGATTGTGACAGATCCAAATAGAATAGTAAGCCAAAGAAAAGAAAGGGATTGGCATTCTAATTATGTAAGTGATCAGATAAAGAATGTTGAAGTACGAAAATATTACCAAGACCAGATGGATCTTCATTTTGGATTGTAAATTTATAGCTGAATAAAATTTCTATAAAATAAAAACCCGCGCCACCAATTGAATGGGTCGCGGGTTTCATGGTCCTTGAATGAACTTCATCCGTTTAGGGGCTGAGTTTGAATTGATATTCATTCCCAATCTTTTCACAGAGAACTGATAGGTGGTGTTGTGCGGGAAGGCGATTGGGTACAATCGTTGCCCCTGGGTGTAGTTGGAGACGGTGACATATTGCTATAGTGCCGTCGTCATCTTTACCCTTTCTTTCCTTTTCAGGTCTCTTCTCTTTGAAGATGAAGGTGAGAACGATGAGTAGGATCCCCTCATTCACCCCTGTAAACCAGACAGTGAGCGTTCCATCGGAATACTCATAGTTTTTGTCTTCCCCTGGTTTCAGGATAAAGGGTTTACCGAATTGCTTTTCATCTTGCTGCGTTCTGTGCCAGCGCCATTTGGGCAGGCCTGCCCATTCTGCTACAAATGGGAATGCAATTCCTGTTGCTATCAGAATGAGGAGAATTAGCACAAAAAGGCCGTAGGCCGGGAGGTGTTCATTAAGGTGGTCAAGTAGCTGGTCTTTCATAGTGTGGAGGGTGGGGTGGTAATTTCTTTTTTCAATATAGCATATATATAAAATATGCAAAGCAGTTTATAACTTCTTACCCCTATGATAAAATATGAACATGAAAGAAAACGACAAAATATGGCAAATCATTGGTATCATATTCATTGTGTATCTCATCATCTGGCTCTGGCCAGTTGTATTTCATAGGCCGTTTTTTAATAGTAATAATGGAAACATTCCGGTAGATATTTCTCCTCGACCACCAATGAATATTACTGTTCCAACTAACGGAAATTTCAAAGCGTATCCTCTGCCTGAGGGAAACGAATATACATATCCTACTCCTGTTACAGAAACTCCCTATGATCCAAGTCAACCTGACCCAGTGGCGCCACCTCATTCTGCAGATGAACCAGGAGATCAAGTGGCTTGTACTATGGAAGCAAAACAGTGTCCTGATGGATCTTATATCGGGCGACAGGGACCAAATTGTGAATTCGCACCTTGCCCTGGGAATTAATCCCGTTCGAAACCCCTCAGTTATGTTCTACACTTACATAATAATGAGTACCAAAGATGGTAAGTTTTATACTGGATTTACAAAGGATCTACGGAAGCGCTTTAAACAACATCAAAATGGTGAATCGACTTGGACAAAAGGCAGAGGCCCGTTTATACTCGTATATTATGAAGCCTCAATTAACGAAGATGATGCTCGATCGAGAGAATTATATTTAAAATCTGGAAGAGGTAAGTGTTATCTTAAAGCAAGATTAAAGCGCTTCCTGTTTCGAACGGGATGACCCCGTTCGAAGCCGCGGTCACGATTTGAATTAAATATAAATCTAATATGAACAGAAAAAACGTTTATAAATTAAACCGAGCAGAAGCGGACCGACCGCGACCTGCTTCGAAACGGGGATGAATAAAAAGATATTTAAAGCTTATGATGTTCGTGGAATATATCCTAGAGATGTAAATGTTGAGGCTGTGACGGTAATTGCCCATGCGCTCGCAATACTTCTTCCATCTGGAAGTATCGTTGTTGCTCGAGATGGACGACATGGTGGCGAAGAGCTAACAGCAACTCTCGAAAAGGAAATCGTTTCGTACGGTGAAACTTTGAACAAAAAATTTGAAATAATTTCTGTTGGTCTTTCGACGACCCCGATGTTTTATTTTCTTGTTAATCACTTCAAGGCTTCAGGGGGTGTAATGATCACCGCATCTCATAATCCAAAAGAATACAGTGGAGTCAAAGCGGTCAAAGAAAAAGCGCTGCCTTTTAGTGGTATCGAATTACTCAAGGTTATTGAAACAAATGGATTATAAAAATACTTATATAGATTTTTTGAAGAAAAAGTTAAATGTGAGTAAGCCTCTCAAAGTAATTTTTGATGTATCCAATGGTCCTGCAGGAATGATAATAAAAGACTTATTTGCAGAGACAAACGTGAATGCGATTGTTATAAACGATGAGATTGACGCTGATTTTAAAGCCCATGGACCAAATCCATTACTTGATGGGGCGAGTCTACAGTGTAAAAAAGCGATACTTGAAAATGGTGCAGATCTCGGTCTAATGTTTGATGCTGATGCAGACCGTGCATTCTTTTTGGATGATAGAGGAGAGATGATTCCTGCATGTTTTGTAGTAGGGCTTCTGAAGAGCGAATTTAATCCACCCTACATTCTCGATGAACTTGTATATCAGTCTGTGAGGCTTTTGAAGCTTGTTCCAGAGGAGCAAATGGTACCATCGAGAATTGGTGCATATTTCATCAAAGAGACGCTCAGAGGTCAAAATGCGGACTTTGGAGCGGAATATTCTGGACACTATTATTTTAAAGAGTTCTTTAATGCTGATTCTGGAATATTTGCTGCGATTACATTCTTGAATTCTATTTCAAAGATGGAAAAGAATCTTTCAGAATGGCAAAAAGAATTTGGAGAGCATATAGTAACCACAAAAGAAATCAAAACAGAAGGCAAAGATATGGCGGTGATTTATACTGAAGTCGAAAAATCTTTAGGAAAAAGGGCAAATCGAATTGATAGGCGAGATGGACTCACATTTGTCTTTAATGAGTTTTGGGTTAATATCAGATCGTCAAATACTGAGCCAATACTACGAATTGTGGCGGGTGGAATGGGGATGGAAAGTACAACAATGGAGATTGAGGAATTAATCGCGAAACTCTAATGAATGAAATAAATTCAAAACTCAAACCCCTCCCAGCCTCCCCTTTGGACAAAGGGGAGGGGAAATACGGATTAGCTTCCCCTCTTTGGATAAAGAGGGGATTTGAGGGGTGTTTGAATTAATTATAATTATGAAAGAAATAATTGAGACAATTAAAGCAAGAGGAATTGGAGTAATGCCGACAGATACTATGTATGGGATTGTTGGGAGTGCACTTAATAAAAAAGCAGTAGAGCGAATCTATGTTGTGCGAAAGAGAACTCCATCCAAACCTCTCATTATTCTTATCTCAAAAATTTCTGATCTAAATATATTTAATATTAAAATTGATACTGAACTGGAAAAAAAACTCAAAAAACTTTGGCCAAACAAAGTGAGTGTCATATTGCCATGCAAACAAAAAAAGTTTGAGTATCTCCATCGTGGGACAAACAAGCTCGCGTTTAGGCTACCTAAAGATAAGAAACTTCGTGAGTTTATTTCTGCAACAGGACCGATCGTGGCGCCAAGTGCCAACACTGAAGGAGACAGACCATCAAAAAACATCAATCAGGCACAAAAATATTTTGGAGCCAGTGTAGATTTTTATATGGACAAAGGGGATCTGCCAATTGTTCCATCAACTATTGTAGAGATCGAAAATGGAGAGACGAAGATTATTCGAATGGGTGCTATTAAAATCTAGTCTATTCAAGTTCTAATTTGTCTCTTTCTAAAGTGTCTAATTCAATTTCATGAAGCTCTTTTCCGAGACTTCCTAATAATGCATAAAGATCATCGAGTCTTCCTATATCTTTAACTTCTGCCTGAGCAGCCATTTTAATTTCAGAGGTAACTTCATCCATTCTTTTACGTATCTCAACATATTTTTGTCGAGGGTCGATTTCTGGTGTATTACTAATGATGTCTTGCCCGTCACCGAGTGTTTGATTTTCTTGCATATGTTCTAATTGTACCATTCCATTCTAAACTCCAATAGGGCTGTAAAATGGCAAAAATTAAGGTTTTTTGGTATAGTGTGAAGAACAAATAATTTAAATAAAAGATGAAAAAAACAGCAAAAAAGTCAAAGGAAGAGGTGGTTGTGGTATCTGTAGGAGGTTCAATGATCGTTCCGGAAGAGATTGATACTGTTTTTCTTTCATCTTTGAAAGATCTAATACTTCGCGGGATAAAGAAAGGTAAAAAATTTATTATCATTACTGGTGGAGGCAAAGTCTGTCGTAAATATCAACATGCGGCTAATTCGCTTGGTGGATCTGTTGCTGATGCGGATTGGATTGGTATTGATGCAACACGCTTGAATGCTCGTTTGGTCAAAGCTGTGCTGGGTTCAAAAGCAGAAGATCATATCATTCAGAGTCCACTTGAAAAGTTTGTGTTCAAAAAGAGTGTGATAGTGGCAGGTGGATGGAAACCTGGATTTAGTTCAGATCATGATGCGGTGCTCCTCGCAAAAAGATTTAAAGCCAAAAAACTTATTAATCTTTCCAATATTGACTATGTCTATACCGCAGATCCAAAAACAAACCCAGATGCGACAAAAATAGAACGAATTACTTGGAAAGAATTCCGAAAGTTAATCCCAAAAAAATGGACACCGGGACTCTCAAGTCCCTTTGATCCTGTAGCGAGTAAAGAGTCGGAAAGTATTGGACTTGAGGTGGCAATCATTAATGGAAAGAAACTAGGTGAGCTTGAAAATTATCTTGAAGGTAAGGAATTTGTGGGGAGTTTGATACAATAACGGTATGGAATCAGAAACTAATCCAGTAGCACTATTGCAAGAAAACTTAGAAGTTGTTTCAGTTGATCCTGTTGCTGGTGATACACCATTTGAAGAACCAATTCTTCGTGAGGTTGAAGAAGGTCATCCGCATATTCCTACGGTTGAAGAGTGGCCCGCTTATCGTCGTGAATTGCATCGAGAATTTGATCTATTTCATCAAGCCCGCACCGCTGCGCATGTAAGGCAAGATTTGGAAGCGGTTGAATTTGCTTGGGGGATTGGAAATTCGTTGAATTGGGGTCCAGCTCAGATCGAGAACTATAATGATGCCCTTAATTTATTTCTTCAGGAGTGTAGAAGAGCAAAAAGAGAGAAGAATGCTGAAATTGAACAAAGACTAAAACTCGGAGGAATAAGGGGAAAGTAATTATTAAAAATATTAATTAATATGGAAAACATAAAAAAGAATCAACTTATTGCCCCAGCATTTATTATTGGTCTTGCTATCGTAATTACCAGTATTGTTTTAAATTATAGCGCCAAAGCTTTTGCAAACAAGGGTGATTCTATCGCGGTCACGGGTTCAGCGGAACGTGTGGTAGATAGTGATACTGCAAAATGGCAAATCACAGTTAACGTAGATTCAAAGACAATTGAAGCGGGAACTCCGCAGGTGAATTCTGCTGTGAAGAAAATTGAAGATTATCTCAATGCTCATAATATCGCTACAACACAAATAACTCTCGGAACTCTTAATAATATGCAGCACTGTGCACTCTCATCACAAGGGTATGAGAACTGTGCGCTCGGTATAACAAGCTATACTTTAAGCCAAACTATTGTTGTTGAAAGTAGTGATATCAAAACTATTGATCAGCTATCAAAAGATATAACAACAAATCTCTCAAACATTGATTACAATCAGTATGTTGAGTATTACTACAATAATCTTAAGAATATCCGAGCTGATATGCTAAGTGAAGCGACAAAGAATGCGCTCGAACGAGCCAAAAGCGTTGCAGATGCGGGTGGTGCAAATATAGGTAAAATCACTTCACTTTCTTCTGGAGTATTCCAGGTAACGGCAGAGAATAGCGTTAACTATGATGACAGCGGTTCATATGATACCTCTGTTATTAAAAAGAAGATCACTGCGACAGTCAAAGCAAACTTTAGTGTGAAATAAAGTACAAACAAAAAAACACCCCGACCGGGGTGTTTTTTTGTTTGTATTCTAGTTTATAAGTACCACCACCTTATTATTTCCAACTTCAGCAAATCCTCCATTTATAGAAATAATCTGATCTTTGAATTTTATTTCTCCAGCCTTAAGAGTTGTGATGAGTGCTACGTGATGTGGAAGTACTGTAATCACACCATCTGTTGCAGGCATTGATACCTGTGGCACGTTGCCTTCATATTTTGTCCCTTCGAGTGAATAAATCTTGATTTCCATGAAATAATGTCCAAACTACAAGCTCCAATAATCAAACAAATTCTAATTTTCAATTATTTAAAAATTCGATGATTGGTTATTGTTTGTGATTTGGTATTTGGTTATTGATAATTACTCCGCTGCCTTTACTTCATCAATCCCTCCTACGAGGTAGAAAGAACTTTCTGGTTTGTCATCATGCTTTCCTTCGATGATTTCTTTAAATGATCGTACAGTTTCTGCTCGTGTGATGAATTTACCCGCTCGTCCTGTAAACTGTTCTGCTACGAAGAATGGTTGTGAAAGGAATTTTTGAATCTTTCGTGCTCGTTCTACGAGGAGCTTATCATCTGCTGAAAGTTCTTCGATACCAAGGATAGAAATAATATCCTGAAGATCCTTGTACTTCTGAAGAATTCGCTGAACTTCTCGTGCCACGTTGTAGTGTTCTTCACCTACAATGTTTGGATCAAGCGCTCCTGAAATAGAGTCGAGTGGATCCACAGCAGGGTAGATACCAAGCTCTGACAAGGGGCGAGAAAGCACGATTGTCGAGTCGAGGTGGGCGAATGTTGTTGCTGGAGCTGGATCTGACACGTCGTCCGCTGGCACGTACACAGCCTGCACAGATGTTACAGATCCCTTCTTTGTTGATGTGATTCGTTCCTGGAGCATACCCATCTCGTTTGCGAGAGTTGGCTGATATCCTGCAGCTGATGGCATTCGTCCAAGGAGGGCTGATACTTCAGAACCCGCTTGTGTAAATCGGAAAATGTTGTCGATAAAGAAGAGAACATCTTTTCCTTCTGTGTCTCGGAAATATTCTGTCATTGTAAGTCCTGAGAGAGCAACTCGGAGTCGTGCTCCTGGAACTTCGTTCATCTGTCCGAATACGAGGGCTGTTTGTCCAAGCACGCCTGATTCTTTCATTTCGTTGTAGAGATCATTTCCTTCTCGAGTTCTCTCTCCAACTCCGGCGAATACTGAATATCCTTTGTGAACTGTCGCAACGTTTCGGATAAGCTCCTGAAGAAGAACTGTTTTACCTACACCCGCTCCTCCGAAAAGTCCGATCTTTCCACCTTTGATGAACGGACAGATAAGGTCGATAACTTTGATACCTGTTTCAAAAATCTTCACTTCTGTAGACTGCTCTGTGAATGCTGGTGGATTTCGGTGAATTACCCATCGTTCTGTGTCTTCGGGAAGATTTGGCTGACCATCGATTGCTTCTCCAAGGAGGTTAAACATACGGCCGAGAATTCCTTTTCCAACTGGTACTGAAATAGGTGCTCCTGTATCAGTCACGACATCACCTCGTTTCAAACCGTCAGTAGGTCCCATCGCGACACTTTTTACTCGTCCATTACCGAGGTGTGACGCAACTTCAAATACAAGTCGTGAACCATCTTCTCGTATTATTTCGAGTGCGCTGTAGATTTCTGGAACATTATTCTCACCTTCGAATTCAACATCGACAACTGGACCGATGACCTGAATGATTTTACCTGTATTTTTTTCTTTGCTCATATGTTTGTGTTATTTATAATTTATTAATTTTATTCGTTTGCTGCTTCTAATGCGTTTTTGCCTGATGTGATTTCGATAAGTTCCTTCGTGATCTGTGCCTGTCTTTCTTTGTTGTATTTGATAGTCAGTGTACTTATCATTTCTTTCGCATTTTCGGAGGCATTTTTCATTGCCACCATTCTGGCCGAGTGTTCTGAAGCATTGGCTTCGAGAATACTGTGATAAATCTCGAGCTCAACTAATTTTGGAACGAGCTCGTGGACAATTGTCTCTGGGCTCGGTTCAAAAGAGTAGAGAGCATTATCTTTGAAAACGGATTTGATATCAGAATACTTTCCAGTTTCAGGGATAATGTTCGCCACCACTTGTTCAAGAGTTTCTTTGTGAAGAGGGAGAAGTGGTCGTACAACAACTTCTTGCTTGAGAGCTGAAATAAAGTTTGTATATACAATATCGATCTTTGAATATTTCTTTTCAATAAAAAGATTGATAACAAAATCAGAAATTTCTTTTGCTTCTGCAATACTTCCAAAATCCCCCGCACCTTCAAAACCTTTAACTACATGGAGTCCTTTTCGAGCAAAGAAATCTCGACCTTTTTTACCAACAGCAACAATATCTGTCTTGTACTTTGATTTTGTGATAAGAGTATCTGATTTTTTGATTACATTTGAGTTGAATGCACCAGCAAGACCTTTGTCTGAAGTGATAACAACGAGACATTCAGAATCTGATTTGATTTTTGAATCAAAAAGAGGGGAGAGAAGTTTGATGTCCATCGCTGTACTCTTTTCGATTTTCTTCAAAATATTGAGTGCGTGGAGCGCATAGAGTCGGCCACTAATAGCAATAGACTCACTCTTTCGCATTTTGACAGCAGAAACAGCCTGCATCGCTTTTGTGATTTGCTGGATGTTTTTTGTTGATTTTATTCTGCTTTTGATTGCTCTTGCTCCGGCCATAGTAATAAATTTAAAAGTTTAAATATTTAAGAGATACAAATTATTTATTAAAATAATTTGTGGTAAAATCCGCAAGAATTTCCTTCAAAGAATTTTCTGTTGCTTCAATCATCTGGTTTTCTTTGTGAACACTTTCGATAATGTCTTTGTGACTTGTTCGAAGGTGCTGGATAAGCTTAGCTTCGTATTCTCGAAGCTTTGATACTTCCACTTTGTCAGTGTATCCCTTTGATACCGCATAGATTGCGATCGCTTGTTCTTCAAATGATTGACCTGCAAACTGTGACTGCTTCAAAAGTTCTGTAAGTCGTGAACCTCGATCAAGCTGTCGCTTTGTAGCTGGATCCAAGTCCGATCCGAACTGTGCGAATGCTTCAAGAGAACGGTACTGTGCAAGATCAAGTTTCATACCTCCAGAAACTTTCTTCATTGCTTTTGTTTGAGCTGATGATCCCACTCGAGACACAGAAAGTCCAACGTTAATAGCTGGCCTAATACCTTTAAAGAAAAGTTCAGTTTCCAAAAATACCTGTCCGTCTGTAATTGAGATTACGTTTGTTGGAATGTATGCAGAAATATCTCCAAGCTGTGTTTCGATAATAGGGAGAGCGGTAATAGATCCACCTCCGTATTCTTTTGACAATCGTCCTGCTCGTTCAAGAAGTCGTGAGTGTAGGTAGAATACGTCTCCAGGATATGCTTCTCGTCCTGGCGGTCGTTTGAGAAGAAGTGAAATCTGTCTGTATGCCCATGCGTGTTTTGAGAGATCATCGTAAATTACGAGAACATCTTTTCCTTGTGCCATAAAATATTCTGCAATAGTACAACCTGTAAATGGAGCCAAGTACTGGAGCGCAGCAGGATCAGAAGCAGAAGCTGAAACAATGACTGTGTAATCCATTGCACCTTCTTTTTTTAATCTTTCTACGAGCTGTGCAACTTTTGATTCTTTTTGACCGATCGCAACATACACACAAATAGTTGGAACTTTTTCTCGTTTCTGATGAATGATTGCATCGATTGCAATCGCTGTCTTTCCAGTCTGTCGGTCACCGATAATGAGCTGTCGCTGTCCACGACCAATCGGGATCATCGCATCAATCGCTTTGATACCTGTGTGCATTGGCTGGTTAACACCTTCTCGTGTAATAACTCCAGGAGCGATTTTTTCAAGAGGATATGCCTTTGCATTACTAGAACTTATTTCAGGTCCTCCATCCTTTGAAGTTCCAAGTCCTCCGAGTACCCGTCCAATCACAGAATCATCAATGTTTACAGAAAGGATTCGTCCTGTACTGTTTACAACACCACCTTCCTTGATGTGAGCACCATCACCTAAGAGAATCGCACCAACAGAATCTTCTTCAAGGTTCAGGGCAACTCCTTGAATTGTCATTCCTTTTGAATCGATGAAGTCGAGCATTTCGTTGTATGCTACATTTCCAAGTCCAGAAATTGTAACTACTCCGTCAGAAAGTTTTGTTACTCGTCCTGTGTGTGCGACCTTTGCATCACTTTTGATTCCAGTGATTTCTCGTTTTATTGTGTCGATGATTGATTCTTTGTTGTTCATAATTGTGTGTTGTGTTAATAATTTATTTTTTTTTGCAAACGCTAACTTTTAAATTATTTTAAGAGCTTGCGTTTGCAAAAATGCTTTTACTTACGAAGTGTATTTATTTTTGATAAAACACTGTTATCGATAATGTAATCTCCGATCTTTATGATACTTCCACCGATAATACTCGGGTTTGATCTTGTCTTTACAACAAGTTTCTTTCCTTTGATTTCGTGTGGAAGAGATATTTCTTCGCCATCGGCAGTTTGAACTTCGGCATTCAAGACATTGTGGCGGGTGTCCCAGAGGTTACCAAAGTGCGCGAGTATCTCGTTTATTTTTGAGAGCTTTGCATCTTTGGTAACAGATTCGATGAATTCACTTACAATTTGCTTTGATTCAACATCACTTTTAGACCCGGCGAGTGCCTGATCTAGAACTTTCGCATATTGTTTGAGTGATAATTTCATTTATTTTATGAATGATTCTACCTTAAGAGTTTCTTTTGTTGCTTCATCGCTAAGTTTTTGCTTTGCATTTGCATCCAAGTACTTTCCAACAGTTGCTTCGATAGCAGTTGCAACAACAGAGACTATCTCTTTTCGAATTTCAGCATCTCTCTTACTTTGATCTGCCATAAGTCTCTCTTCGGCAACTTTCACTATTTTTTCAGCATGGTTGTGAGCATCGATCTCAAGCTTATTTCGAAGTTCTTTTGCAGAAATTTCTGCATCCTTCAAAAGCTTTGCGCCATTAGCTCGAGCTTCCGCAAGAACTTTTTCTTCAAGTTGTTTTATTTCTTCAAGCTTCGCTTCAATAGATGAAGATTTTTCTGCAGCATCTTTTACCATTGCTGTTCGTTCGTCCAAAACCTTAAGCAATGGTTTGTAGAGAAGTTTAAACAAGATAAAAGCCAAAATCCCAAAGTTTATCATTTGGGCGATGAGTAGCTTCCATTCTATTCCGAACGACTGGATAAATGATTCCATAAATAATTAAAATTACTATTAAAACAAGAGAATTTACAAAATTTCTAAGCAGTTCTGATTCGGATTTTGTAGTTGTACTAATTGTACTACGGAGAAATCTGAATTTAAGAAATGCAACGAAATTTTATAAATTAATTGTTTTAATTATACGAAGAGGATAATGAGTGAGATTACTAGTGCGTACACTGCGATAGCTTCTGTGAAGGCGATAGAGAGAATCATTGTTGATTGAATCTTTCCGGCTGCTTCCGGGTTTCGTCCAATAGCTTCGAGCGCTTTACCTGCAAGAAGTCCGATACCGATACCAGGGCCAATAGCTCCGAGACCGATTGCGAGACCTGCTGCGAGAGTTTTATAATCTACGTGAATTGTTTCTGCTATACCAGCGGCTACATTTGTTTCGTCCATATTTTTTTTATAACTAATAAATTATTGAGCTTTTGAGCCCTTTATGCACGCTATAATACCAAAAAACACACTAAAACAAAAGGAAAGAGGGGATTGATAATTCGGCATATTTATTGCATAAAAAATAGCACCGCGCCTAAAGGTGCGGTGCAATCGCATTTTAAAATTTTAATGCTCTGTGTGCATCTCCATCGAGCTTGCCATAAACATCATGGCAAGAACCGCAAATACGAGCGCCTGGATGAATCCAAGGAAGATCTCAAGTCCCAAAAAAGGTACAGGCACAATATATGGCGCCAGAGTGGTCATAATAAGCATCAAAACTGATCCTGCAAAAATGTTACCGAAAAGTCGGAATGTGAGGGAGATAAGTCGAGAAAACTCTCCCACAATTTCAAGAATTCCAACAAAGAATCCAATAGGGTGTTTAAAAGGGTTTACAAGGAATTTTTTGAAGTGCCTGCCTTTCAGGGTTGTGAGCCCAACAATGTGTGATCCTATCACCACAATAATGGCCAGTGCTAATGTCATATTAAGATCTGAGTTTGCAGTTCGAAAGAGTGGTACAAATATTTCGTGTCCGTTTTCCATTTCATAAAATCCAATCGATTCAAATCCTGGTATTGTCCCAATCCAGTTTGAAGCAAGTACGAGACAAAATATTGTTGCAACGAGGGGTAGGAATTGTCGAACTCGTGCTTCTGAGCCTGCAAAAGTTGTCATAAACTTTATAAACTCTTCCATAACAATCTCTCCAAGTGCCTGGAATCGTCCTGGAACCTTTTTTATTTTTTTGAAAAAAGTGATAGCTAAAACCAAAATGATACAAATCACAAGAAGATTTGTCATAAATGCGTTGGTGAATGCAAGTGATCCTATGTGGAATACAGGTTCTGCTGAAATTGAAATATTCATCCCGTTTAGAAGCAGGTCGCGATCATCTCGCTACTACTTAGATTAAATTTGTAATTTTTTTGCTTCATTTTCATATTATACTACAGCTTCCTATTAAATCGTGACCGCGGCTTCTAACGGGATTCATGGCTATTTAATTAAAAATCCTTTAACTTTATTATAAATAATGACACTTGTAGAGATGATTGAAAGAAGGAGTCCGACAATGAGGAATGTTTTTCCAGTCCCTAAGTTGTTATCAAGTAAGTGTCCTACAACCGCAAATCCGGCAAGTGGTAGGGCGATAGAAAATCCAACTTCAGATGCAAAGGAGACGAGTTCGGCAGTTGTCATTGGTTCTTTTGTCTCAAAAGCGCTTGGTTTTATTGGTTCTTTATCGTTATTTTCCACGTTGTGATTATAAATTAAAACCCTATATTTCGCAATGTTTTGTGGTATTATAGGGAAATGTCAAAACCTCGTCACAAACATACTCCAAATGAACAGAAGGCAAAACCGGAGTCTGTATTTGAAGCTCTATCACTCCGGGTGACCAAATGGATTGGCTCACCGGCGTCAATAATATTTCACACAATATTTTTTATTGTCTGCTTTCTTTTCGGGTGGATATTTGGTGAGATAGACCATATGCTTCTTTTTCTTACAACGGTAGTATCTCTTGAAGCAATCTATCTTGCGATTCTTATTCAGCTTACAGTCAACAGAAATACAGAAAATCTCTTAAAAGTCGGAGAGGACATTGATGAAATTCAAGAGGACATTGATGAAATCCAGACTGATGTGGGAGAAATTCAAACAGACGTGGATGAGATTCAAGAAGATATCGACGAAATCCAAGAGGATGTTGATGATATTGAAGAAGGGGATACTGTTGAAGAAAAGAGAGATAAAGAAATCAAGGCAACGGTTGAAAGTATTCAGAAATCACTCGAGCATTTAATGAAAGAAATAAATAGTATTAAAAAATAACTGTTTTAACCAAAATGACTGAAGGAAAAGTACTCAAAGGAGATAAAAGTGCAACAAAATTAGGATTCCCGACAGCGAATATAAACAATAAAGATAATGTATTGCCAGGAATTTATGCTGGGAGAGTTGTTCTGGGTAAGGAGATTCTTGATGCGGTACTCTATGTGGGAAAAAAACGAAAGGAGATATTGGAGGCACACATCCTTGATTTCAAAAAAAATATTTATGGAAAGACGATTAAGGTTGAGGTGTTAGAAAAGATACGAGATGACGAAGAATTTTCTGATATAGGATTACTTAAAGAAAAAATAGAAAAAGATACTATGGATGCATGGGCAATTCTTTTTGGTCACAAATAAATTCATCCACACTTTTTAATAGATAAAAAATTCTCCGATAAATGTTTACTGGAATCATACAAAAAACTGCAAAGATAAAAAGTGTCAAAAAAGAAAATGAAATTCTCGTTGTTAGTTTTGAATTGCCAAAAAAGTTTGATATTAAAAAAGGTGCAAGTATTTCTATAAACGGGGTTTGCTCAACAGTGATCTCATTTACAAAAAATGAGTTCAAGGTTGGATACATGAAGGAGACTTTGAGTAAAACAAATGTGGGTACATGGGGTGTTGGAGGGAAGATGAATCTTGAGCCAAGTTTGCGACTCGGGGATACTTTAGATGGACACTTTGTATACGGTCATATTGATACGGTGGGTACGATAAAAACCATTACAAAACAAGGCGATTCTCGATTTTTTGAGATTAGTATTCCAAAAGAATTTCTTAAATATGTAGTCTATAAGGGATCTGTTGCGGTAAATGGAGTGTCACTCACAGTGTCAGCACGCAATTCAAAATCTTTTAATATTTCTTTGATACCGTATACTTTAGAACATACAAATCTTGGTGAACTCACACTCGGAGACAGTGTAAATGTTGAGGTGGATGTGATGGGAAAATATATATTGGGAAATCAAAAATTATAAATCAAAAATCAAAAATAATATGCAACGAGGAGAGCAAAAAAAGGGGATGAATAAAGCTAAAGATTTATCGAAAGTAAAAATTGCAATTGTTGTGTCTGAATACAACAGTGACATCACATTTCCAATGCGAGATGGTGCGATTGAAGAGTTAAAATTTCATGGAACAAAAGAAGCAAACATCGTAATTGTGAATGTGCCTGGTGCATTTGAAATACCACTTCTCTGTCAAAGATTGGCCAAAACTAAAAAATACAAAGGTATCATCGCAATCGGATGCGTCATCAAAGGAGATACAGACCATTACTACCAGATCTCAAACGAATCAACTCGAGGAATTATGGATGTGATGTTGAAGCACGATCTTCCAATCACAAATGCAATTCTTACTGTAAACAATCTTGAACAGGCGAAAATTCGTTCAAGTGGTGCAACAAATAAAGGCATCGAAGCCGCTCTTGCACTTATTAAAATAATCTAGCTATAGCAATAAATAAAATAATGTAATTTTCTACACGGCCGTGTAGAAAATTACATTATTTTTTGTTTGTAGGGTGAAGCTAATTTAAATGTCTTAATATTTTTCTTCATACCTAAATCATTTATAATCTTTTTAAATTCTTGAGGTAGTGGTGATGGCCCAACCCAAACACTTTGTTGCACCATTTTATATCCATAAATCTTTAGTTGATCTCTTAACCAGTCTCTCATTTGTCGCATATCCTCTGGAATATCAAACATTAATATCAAATTTTTTGGAGATGATTTATCAAAAGGGGATTGAAGTTTAATAAGATTATTATGCTCGTTCAGATACTTTTTACCAGCTTCCAGTATTTCCCAGCCATTATTGTTTTTCTGGATTAATTTCTTCTTTTCTAATCTGGACAAAGTGACTCTAAGCGATGACTGCTTCTTAGTTTTAAAATATGGTACTCCAAAGAAATTCACTGTTACACCTTTGTAGTTTAAGGTTGCATCCCACATTTCATTTAGAATATCAAGAATAAGAGACATAATACTATTATAAATAAATATTGTAATTATTTCTACACCCGTGTGGATAATTACAAGATTTATTTACCAAAAATAATTATATTGAATAGGTTTGTCCGCCTCGATGTTTTACACATTCTGCTCCAAGTTTTGATGCGAGAGTCATCGATTCTTTTATATCAAGATCGTTTACTATTCCATACATAATTCCAGCGCGATATGCATCTCCGGCGCCTGTTGGATCAAGTACTTTCTTTACTTTGGGAGATTTTATTTTTGTTTCTCTGATACTCTCGTCTTCTTTTTCGTAAAGGATACTTCCGTCCGCACCTTTAGTTTCAATAATGTATGACACACCGAGACTAAATATTTTTTCTATATCAATTCCAAAAGAATTTTTGAGGTATGAAAATTCCGTATCGTTCAATATAAGTATGTCTGAATTTTTGAGAGACTTTATAAGAAGTTCGGGTGTGAAATCGATTGCGAGCATCTGTCCTGGATCAAAGATTGTAAAAGCTTCGGAATTTATTTTTCTAAATTCCGCTATTTGTTTTGCAATACTTTTGGCAGTCCCTGGAGAAAAGATTGCACACTTGATTTGTTCTAATTCTTTGTTCGAAAAATTTGATGTTAACGATAGGGAAGCGACATGTTTGTTGTATGATCCTCCTTGAAAAATTCCTAGCTGATCTTTGCTAGTATCTGTCATTCCAAAAAAAGTTGCTGTAAAGCCTGCTTCATCTATCTTTCCTCGAAATTCAGCATTGCTCATTTCAAGCCATGCACTATAGCTTGCAAAGTCTTTACCAACTGCTGAGAGTGCAAATGAAGATTGCTTTAAAAGTCCAAGTCCATAACAAATATTTCCTCCAGTCCCCCCAAAATAAACCTGCTTTTCTTTTGCGGTGAACATGAGGTTTTGTTTACCTGCGATTCCATTTTCAATTCTGACCTGATCCTTGATCGCGCTTTGAAGTTCAAAGATGGTATCAAAAACTAGTGAGCCGGAAACTAAAATTGAGGGGTGTTTTTTATTTTTTTGCATTCTTGCATAGTACCAATAATCGTGGTTAAATACAAATTAGATATGAATACTACCTCATTTATTTGTGACAGATGTGGAGAAGAAGTCTCAAGATCAAACTCGGCTCGTCTATATGACGAGTTTACAAGGCAGCACACAAGTCCACTAAGTGGGGCTGGACCAGGTAAAGATCGTCATCTCTTTGCAACACAGACGTGTTCGGGTTCTCTAAGCCGCCAGGCACAAATTCGAGAAAATTTCAAAAACGTCGGGTCCTTGGACACTTCTGTTCCTTTCCATCTGTGGCCAGTTGCAAGGCCTCGCCTGCTCGACGAGAGCACTGTTGATTGTTAAGGGTTTGCACCGCACTTCAATATGAGGTCGCGGTGCATTTTAATTTTATTTGGATACTTCTAAATTTGATTACAAATTTAGTTCGTTCCTTCTTCCCAACTTCCCATGTATTTTTTCTGATCAGGAGTGAGTTTGTCGATTGCGATACCGAGCGCTTTAAGTTTGAGATTGGCGATTCGAGTGTCGATTGTTTCAGGTAGTGTGTGAACTTCTTTTGAGAGAGTCTTGTATTGCTTTGCGATCATTTCTCCGGCTAACGCCTGGTTTGCAAAACTCATGTCCATCACTGATGATGGGTGACCTTCTGCACTTCCTAAGTTGACAAGACGGCCTTCTGCAATGACAAAAATACTTTTACCGTTTGAAAGTGCATATTCTTCATTGAATGGTCTAACGTTTGTTACTTTCTTCGACATTTTTTTGAGTGCAACGAGATCGATTTCGATATCAAAATGTCCAGAATTTGAGATGATACATCCATCCTTCATTACTTTGAAATGTTCTTCTCGAAGAATGTGTTTATTGCCTGTCACTGTACAGATGAAGTCTGCATTTTTGACCGCATCCTTCATAGTCATGACATCAAATCCTTCCATACTTGCCTCAAGAGCTTTCACAGGATCGATCTCAGTCACGATTACTTTTGCTCCCATTCCACGTGCACGCATTGCAAGCCCTTTTCCACACCATCCAAATCCTGCCACCACGAACACTGATCCAGCGAGCAGCTTATTGGTTGCACGAATAATTCCATCAAGACTCGACTGACCTGTACCATATCTATTATCGAACATATGTTTTGTTTTTGATTCGTTGACTGCAATTACAGGGAAGAGAAGTTTGCCACTTTTAGCGAGTGATTGAAGACGGATTACTCCTGTTGTTGTTTCCTCTGTTGATCCTTTGATCTCAGGAATCTGATCTAGTCTGTTTTTATGTAGTTCTGATACAAGATCTGCACCATCATCCATAATAATATCTGGGTGTGCATCAAGAACTGATTTGATATGTGAGAAATATGATTTTGAATCCTCACCTTTGATTGCGTACACATCGATTCCGTAATCTGCTACAAGCGAAGCGGCAACATCATCCTGAGTTGAGAGGGGATTTGATGCGCAAAGAAGCACTTTCGCACCTCCTGCTTTGAGTGAAATCATGAGATTCGCAGTCTCCGCAGTCACGTGAAGACAGCAGCTGATAGTTGTGCCCTTGAGTGATTTTGATTTTGTAAAATCGTTTTTGATGATATCGAGAACTGGCATATCTTTGGCTGCCCATTCTATCCGCTTTTTACCTTCAACTTTGAGATTTATATTTTTTATATCTGACATATTTATTTGAAAATTGATTATTTCATTAGTATACAAAATATTTACACTATTAGCAATTTGTGCTTTAATTAGGGCTTATGAACAAGTTTGCTCTTTATTTTATTATTGTTCATCATGATGATGAACTTCGTGATGGTGTCGCCTACCTTCAGTTCGATGATCTTGCGTGGGCAAAGAGGGCTCGACAGTTTTTAGTCGAGAACTTGCGCTTAAAAGAGGATGAGTCTCGAGCTATTTGCCATAATGAGGAGCGCAACTCAGCTTGGGGTACATATGCTTTTAGTGATGTCGGTAGTGGATCAGAATGTGCACCGTTTTGGGATGGGACCTATTGTGCAAGCCGTGTACTCTGGCAAGATATTCTTACAGGAGCATGGCTCTGAATCTCATCATGAACGATGAAATCCCCGTTTTAAAAAGAACTGGGATTTTTTATTGTCAAAAAGAGCAACACCAGAAAGGTGCTGCTCTTTTTTGGATTTGTTCATCACTTTCTACATAATTCCTTTAAGCTCATCCTGGTGAGCCTTTTCAACTTCCATCATTGCATCCATTTGGCTTTTGTCTTGTTTGTCGTCACTTGAGCTTCAAGTGTGATCATAAGGTTTGCGGTCTCTGCCCATTCTATCCGCTTTTTACCTTCAACTTTGAGATCTATGTTTTTATATCTGACATGTTTTTTAATGATTATATAATTAAAGAATAATAAAATGATTCAATATGCTTTTTATTTCCGGGTCATTTTCTAAATCTACTTTATCGGAAGGTGGAAAAATTCCTATTTTTATAAAGTACAAATTATTATTTTTTTCAAAGAAGTAAGTATCTTCATCTTGGTATGTACATTTTAACCCAGTCATTTTGCTTAAAAAATACTCACTTTTTGGTCCACAGTTTACTATAGATCCTCTTTGAAATTTTTCATATTTTTCTAGAGTAGTATTTTTAATAGCCATAATACTTACAGTTTTTAAATCTGTAGAAAAGAGATTAACATCAATACTGTCTTCATTTCCCTCAGGAAAATAAACTGGACTTCTTCCTGCAATTATCTTCCATCCATGCTCAGGATAGTTTAGAGTAAACAAATTGTCCGGATCAGTGTATTTTATACCATCTTTTTTTGTGACTGGAATTGGTTTAAAATTTGCAATGATTTCTTTAAATATTTTTTCGGTCTGATTATCTGAATTGCTGTTGTAAGCAATACCATAAGCGGTATTAGTGGTTTTAAGTATAATAACTGTCCACGTTGTCTCGTTTTTTGCTCCAAGTTCAGCCTGAACACACTCAAAACCTTCTGCATCTATTGAATCATTTATGGTGTATTTTTTTGTAACCGAATTACAGTGTTCGTTGTTTGCAAAAAAAATTTTTGAAAACTCATTTAAAGTAATATTGGTATTTTGCAGGGGTTTAAATGTAAGTTCAGCAACATCTTTTCTGAGAGTAAGTGCTCCTGGTAAATCAGACTGTTGTGAGAATTCTGTTGATATTGCTAAGACATCTTTTGGATACTTAAAAGAAAAACCAGCTTCTGGAAATTCATAGTCACTCCAATTGGCACTTAATTCTGTTGGATTTAGTTTTATACTTCTTGGGATATATACAAAAACAAGACAAATAATAATTAGTGCAATAAGTCCCAAAAGAATCTTCTTTTTGATTTTCATTTTTATAGTATACCTTTTAATTCATCTTGGTGAGCTTTTGCAACTTCCATCATCGCATCCATCTGACTTTTACCTTGCTTCATTTTTTCCTGTGCTTCGAGAGCGATCTTTTGGAATAATTCCGGCTTTTCTGTAATAAGCTTCATTATCTTCTCCTTTTGGTCTTCTGGAACATCTTTGAGCTGTCTATCGAGCATTTTGCGCATTATAAAATCTTTGAACATTGATCTTTTCTTTTAGTTTTAATATTACTACTGTATCAAATATTGTGTTCTTTTGGAAGGAAATGTCATATAATCAGAATATGAAATTTCGTTTCCATTTTAAGGTAGTTTTCATAATCCTCTTCACAACACTTATTGGTTTTAGTGTTGCATTTACACTTTCCAATAAAAGTACAATGAAATTTGTAGCTGATGTTATCGATAATTTTTCTCATCCTGAATTTTATGAGGCGCTTGCCAATCCAACAGTGCGATATGTCAAAGTAGCAGAGGGGCTTCGGAAAGAGGAAATAGAGTCTGCGCTTGATGATAAATTTGCATGGGATGCGACTGACACTGCTGATTTTCTTGGGCATGATGAATTTAGACAAAACAAATTTGAAGGCAAATATTATCCTGATGTCTATCTCATTCCTCGAGATGCAAGTGGCGCCGAGGTCAAACAAATGATGAATGAAAGATTTGCCAAAAATTATGCTGAAGTTAAAAGTGGAATATCAACAAGCACGATTAGCACCGATCGAGTACTTGCTATTGCATCAATAATTCAGCGAGAAGCGGCTGGCAAGAGTGATATGAATCTCATTTCTGGGATTATTTGGAACAGACTTTTTGCAGGTATGCCACTTCAGATGGATGCGACACTCCAATATGTGAAAGGTGTGGAAGGTGATTGGTGGCCAGATGTTCTATCAAAAGACAAAAAATTAGATTCACCATATAATACATATCAAAATAAAGGACTTCCACCATCTCCAATCGCAAATCCAGGGCTCGCTGCAATAACTGCAGCTTTGAATCCTCAAAAGACTGATTGTATTTATTATCTTCATAGTAAAGGACAAATATATTGTTCAAAAACTTATGCGGAGCATTTGAAGAATATTGAGAAGTATTTGAAATAATTTTAAACATTTAAAATGACAGAGGGAAAAGAACAGATAAGAGAAATGCCAATATTGGAAGCGGCAACTGCCAATGACAAAGAAACATTTCTTAGAATTGGACAAGAGGTAGCAGGTAGAACGTATGTTCCAGTAACTGATTTCGAAAAGGAAATGTCCCGAGGTCCTGTGCTTATGATAAGACATAACGGAGAGACGGTGGGTGCTGTATCTTATAGAAAAGATGAAGATGGAAGTATATACCTTAATACTTTCACTATAGATCAAAAATATCAGGGTCAAGGAATAGGAAAGTTCGCACTTTCGCAAGTTTTAGATTTAGATGATCTAAAAAATGCAATAAAAGTCTGGCTTGTAACTCACCCTGATAATACTGCCGCTGTTGCACTTTATGAATCGGCTGGATTTAAAAAAGGTGAAACAAAAGAAAATTATTTTGATAATGGTGAGCCTCGTTTGATTCTTACTTTGGAACACGCGAAGGAAGAAATCTAAAATAAAATCCAGTCCCGCATTATTGCAAGACTGGCGGTTATCGTATTTCAGATTACCTGATGAACAATTGGCGTTGTGTCGTGAGATCGACCACTGGAGATGCAAGCCGGTGAAAGGTCTTTGCTGGAAATCCTTCCAAAATATGGCGGAGCCATTCCTCTGGGCAAGGTGCCGTGACACTTTGAACACGAACTGAAAGAACAGGGTGGAATGTATTTTTCATCGCTAAAATCATATCAAATTGCTTTGAAACAATCTATTTGTTTGCTATATTAAACCGATGCAAATTTCAATTGGAATCGTAGGTCTCCCAAACGTCGGTAAATCAACACTCTTTAATGCACTCACTAAAAAGTCTGTGCCTGCCGAGAATTATCCTTTCTGTACTATAGATCCATCTGTAGGTGTTGTACCGGTGCCTGATGAACGACTCTACAAACTCGCAGCATTTTCAAAAACCCAAAAAACAGTTCCGGCAATCGTAGAATTTGTAGATATTGCAGGACTCGTTAAAGGTGCATCAGAAGGGGAAGGTCTTGGTAACAAGTTCCTCTCTCATATTCGAGAGGTGGATGCGATTTGTGAAGTTGTTAGAATCTTTGAAGACGGTAATGTGATCCACGTGGATGGCAAGATCGATCCTGTATCAGATATCGGCGTCATCAATCTCGAACTCGTGCTCGCAGATCATGAAACAGTATCAAAAAGAATCGGAACTATTGAAAAGGATGTGAAGCGAGGAGACAAAGAAGCAATTAAAGTCAAAGAAACTCTCGACAAGGTGTTGAAGGTTCTTGCAAATGGTCAGCTCGCAACCGACGCAGAACTTACAGATGAAGAAAGATTCTCACTCAAAAGTTTGGCGCTTCTTACACTCAAACCGATCATGTATGTACTCAACAAAAAAGCAGGTGGAACAAACCTTGATGAAATGAAAGATGAGCGATGGAACAAACTCATGGATTTTATTAAAACTTCAAAGGCAGGATATTGTATCGTGGATGCAGGTGTTGAGCATGAACTCAAGGATTTCGAAGGAGAAGAAAAAGCAATGTTTCGAAGTGAACTCGGATCAAATGATGACGGTATCAATACACTCATTAAAAAAGGTTACGACCTTTTGGGACTTGAGACATTCTTTACGACAGGAGAAGTAGAGACGCGGGCATGGACTATCGCCAAGAATTCAACAGCACCTATTGCAGGAACCGCAATTCACAACGACTTTAAAGATAAATTCATTCGAGCAGAAGTAATCGAGTGGAACAAACTACTCGAAGCGGGAAGCTTCGGTAATGCTCGAGAAAAAGGGTGGCTCCGAACAGAAGGGAAGGAATATATAGTGAAGGACGGGGATGTGATGGAATTTAGAGTATAAAATATGCAAAAAACTGGAGTAATCTTTGCTTTGGTTCGTGATAAAAAGATTCTTATGCAGCAGCGAGATGGGAACTGTAAACGATTTCCGTTTATGTGGTGTTTGCCAGGCGGAGAAACTGAAGAAGGTGAAGATTATGAAACAACTCTGCTAAGAGAAATTAAAGAAGAATATGATTTGAATTTAAAACTCGATCAATGTAATTATCTGATGGATTATAATGATGGAGCTGATAAAGTTTATGTTTGTAAAATTAATTCAACTCAAGAGCCAAAACTTAATGAGGGTCTAGCAATGCAATGGATGACAATAGATGAGATTGAAAAACTTGAATTGGGATTTCATCAAAAAGGTATAATTCCTGTTTTGAAAATTGCATTGCGTCAAAATTCATAATTATTGATTTTGCATTTCATCCCCACTTCAGATGAAGGGGGGGGCTGAGGGGTGTTCTGATATTAAACTCAAACCCCTCCCAACCTCCCCTTCGTCTCAAGGGGAGGGGAAATTCGTTGTCTTTCTATATATAGATTTCCATTATATAATTTATATTAGTTACATTATTACTAATTACTTAATTATTTATGCAGTCCTCACAAGCCCCAAAGAATTTCTTTATTCAAATCGGCATCTTCGCAACACTCTATATCTCTGCGATTAGTTTCTTGGTATTTCTTTTCTCTGTTATCAACAATGTATTTCCTCAAGTATTAGACTATTACCCAGATACTTCTGCCATTAGATTCTCCATCTCAACACTCATTGTCGTATTTCCGCTCTTTATCTGGCTTAGTCGAGTATATCGAAATTTCATTACAGAAAATATTGAATTCAAAGAAGGTAAGCTTCGAAAGTGGATTATTTATTTCACACTTGCTTTAACTGGGGCAACAATTGCAGGTGATGCGATCGTTCTTATTAATTCATTCCTTGCGGGACTCGACTTTACAACAGGATTTCTTCTCAAGGTGCTTTCTGTATTCGTGGTCGCGGGCGCAATATTTACATATTGCCTCAAGGATCTTAAAGGATACTTCAACGAAGATCCAAAGAGATCAAAGGTCTGGGCAACGACAGTATCTATCATAGTTCTACTTTCAATTATTATTGGATTTGTGATGATTGGTTCGCCAAAGCATCAGCGCGATGTTAACTTTGACTCACAAAGAGTGAATGATCTAAGCAATCTGCAATATCAGGTTGTGAATTACTATCAACAAAAGGGAGTGTTGCCAGGAGTTTTGAGTGATATGGTGGATCCTCTTTCAGGCAATATGATTCCACTTGATCCAGAGACTTTGAAAGGGTATGAATACAGAACAACTGGAAAGTTATCTTTTGAAGTATGTGCAGATTTCAAAACTGTATCAGATAATAATCAGGTAAAAGCCGTGTATGCAATGAATGGTGATGAAAGTTGGCAGCATGGTGCGGAGAGAACTTGTTTTGCGCGAAACATTGATCCACAAAAATATCCTCTGATTAATACAAAATAGCGCTCTTGAGACAAAACAAGCGAAGCACGCCAGAATGGCGTGCTTCGCTTTTCTTATATTTTGTTGTATAATACACCAAATCAATCACGAATATTTTAAAATGAAATCCAAAAAAACCGGCAGTATACGACCCAAAAAAGACTCCGCAAAACACTATTTGGAAAGCCCGCATAAATTTCTGTTGAAATTTTGCTCGGTCTCGGCTACCCGCCTGCGAAGTCTTTCCAAATAATATTTTGACTACGTTAAGATGTTAAAATTCAATAAATATAATATTAAAAAATGAAAAATTACGATCCTAAAAAAATAGAAAAAGCATGGCAGGCTGAATGGTTAAAAAAGAAAACGTTTGAAGTAAAAAACAATAACGGAAAGAAAAAGCTGGTTTTGGTAGAATTTCCCTTCCCATCTGGAGCAGGACTTCATATGGGTCATATGCGACCTTTTATTGCTGGAGATGTCACAACAAAATATTTTAAACTCCGTGGATTTAATGCAATGTATCCAATTGGATGGGATGCATTCGGACTTCCGGCAGAAAACTTTGCAATCAAAAACAAAGTCCATCCAAAAGTTTCAACAGCAAAAAATATAGCAAATGCAAAAAAACAGCTTCTTTCATGGGGCACTGGGTACGACTGGTCTCGGGAAATAAATACTACTGATCCAGAATATTACAAATGGACTCAGAAACTTTTTCTCGAATTCTATAAAACAGGACTCGCATACGAAAAGTTTGGAGAAGTAAATTGGTGTCCAAAAGACAAGACTGGTCTTGCGAACGAAGAGGTGATTGATGGAAAGTGTGAACGATGTGGAACGACAGTCGAGAAGAAAAATCTCAGACAGTGGTATCTAAAGATCACAGACTATGCAGAAAAGCTTCTCGAAGGACTCACAGATCTTCCAGAATGGCCAGAACCAGTGAAAATCCAGCAAGAGAATTGGATCGGTAAATCTGAAGGGGCAGAAATCGATTTTGATTTGAGATTTATAAAAGATCCAAGTGCCAACCTAAACAAAGGTCCGGACGGTAAAGGTGCGCATATTAAAGCGTTCACTACTCGAGCAGATACACTTTTTGGTGTGACTTATCTTGTGCTTGCCCCTGAGCATCTCTGGGTGACTTTGGCGACCGATAACAATCATGATGTTTTGGAAAACAAAGAAGAGGTCAAAGCATATCTCGAAAAAGTTAAAGCAAAGACAGATATTGAGCGAAGTGCACTCGATAAAGAAAAAACAGGAGTCGAACTCAAGGGTGTAAAAGCCATTAATCCTGCAAACGGTGAAGAAATTCCAATGTTCGTGGCTGATTATGTGCTTGGCGGATATGGTACTGGGGCTATTATGGCAGTACCTGCACATGACGAGAGAGATTTTGAGTTTGCAAAGAAGTATCATCTTGAAATTAAAAATGTCATTGCTCCAAAGAGAGTAGACAATGGCAACCCTCACCGAGTTGGTAAAGAAATAACTTTTAGAAAAGGGGTTATTGCAATTCTTCGAGATCCAAAAGCTGACTCATATCTCACACTCAAATGGAAACAGCAGCCGTGGACTACTTTTGTAACTGGTGGAATCGAAGAAGGTGAGACTCCAGAAGAAGCAGCTCTTCGAGAAATAAAAGAAGAAACAGGATTTCAGGATTTGAAATTTGTCCGAACAATTGTTGGACCGGTAGAATCTCATTTCTTTGCAGCTCACAAAGATGTAAACAGAGTGGCGCATACATGGACTATGCTTTGTGAGCTTACCTCACCTCTTCAAAATGAAATTACTGCTGAAGAGGAGGAGAAGCATTCACTCATTTGGGTACCTGCACAAGATCTTAAAAAAACATTCTTCAACCATGCAGAAATGGACCTTATCTTTGAGCGATTTGAAAAAGATAAACCTATTACAGAAGAAGGTCTCCTTGTAAATTCAGATAAGTTCAATGGACTTACAACAACTGAAGCTAAAAATAAAATTGTTGAATTTGTAAACGGAAAGACAGTTACAAAATACAAACTTCGAGACTGGGTATTTTCACGACAGCGATATTGGGGTGAACCGATTCCGCTTGTACATTGTCCAAAATGTGGAATTGTACCTGTAGCCGACAAAGATCTTCCAGTGAAGCTTCCAGAGGTCAAAAACTATGAACCGACAGGTACAGGAGAATCTCCGCTCGCTGCAATCGACAAATGGGTCAACGTAAAATGTCCCAAGTGTAAAGGTAAGGCAAAACGAGAAACAAACACAATGCCACAGTGGGCGGGAAGTTCTTGGTACTGGCTTCGATATATGGATGCAAAAAATAAAAAAGAAGTCTCAAGTCTTAAAGCTCAAAAATATTGGTCACCTGTTGATCTTTATTTTGGAGGAATGGAACATACAACACTTCACCTTCTCTATTCTCGATTCTGGAACCTATTTCTTTATGATCGAAAGTTGGTGTCAGTCAAAGAACCATACAAAAAACGAGTGCCTCATGGAATTATTTTGGGTCCTGACGGAGAAAAGATGAGTAAGAGTCGGGGTAATGTAGTGAACCCTGATGATGTAATCAAAATCTACGGAGCAGATACCACAAGACTTTATATGATGTTTCTTGGACCTCACGGAGCGCAGGTGGCATGGAATGATAAAGGTATTGTAGGTACAAGAAGATTTCTCGAGCGAGTATGGGCGATGCAGGATTTTATTTCAAAGAAAGAAAATGAGGAAGTGACAGTAACACTCCATAAAACAATCAAAAAAGTAGGTGAGGATATTGAAACATTTTCTTTTAACACCGCAGTTTCTACAATGATGATATTTGTAAACACAGTCTACGAATCAAAATCGATTACAAAGAAAAGTTACGAATCATTCCTCGTTCTTCTTTCGGTCTTTGCCCCCCATATGACAGAAGAGATTTGGAAAAATCTTGGAAATAAACAAACAATATTTAAAGGGAAGTGGCCAACATACAAAGAAGAGTATCTCAAATCAGAAAAGGTAACAGTCGTAGTGCAAGTGAACGGAAAAATAAAAGCTGAACTCTCTATTGACAGAGATATTGACGACGAGGCAGCAAAGGATCTGGCTCTCGAAAATCCAAAAGTAGCCGAATTTGTGGGGAAGAGTCAAATAAAGCGGGTGATTGTGGTCAAAAATCGCTTGATAAATATAGTTATTTAGGAATTGTTGAAAAGCTTGACTTTATACCATAATAATGATAAAAAGTAGTATATAAACCAAACAAATTATGCCAAATCTTTCATTTAAGCCAAAAATAGTCACAAAAAAGCTCCTTCAGGCACTCCCAGAGAGAGCACGACAAGTACTTGTTAGCCGGTATGGACTAGGAACAGATCCTGCAAAACAAACTCTCGAAGCTATTGGAGACAAATATGGTATCACTCGAGAACGAGTTCGACAGATTGAAAATGCGGGTATTGCAAATGTTCGAAAATCTCAAGCTTTCAAATCTGAAGCTGCCACATTCGATGAAATTAAAAAACTTTTCGAAGTCCTGGGCGGCGTTATTTCTGAAGAAGATTTTCTAAATCATATTACAACAAAAGATAAGTCACTCCAGAACCATATTCATTTCCTTTTGGTTGTCGGAACTCACTTTAAGAAACTCAAAGAGGATGATGAATTTAAGCACCGATGGCACATTAATGATGAACTCACAAAGAAAGTTGAGGAATCTCTCCGAAAAGTTTTTAAGAATCTTTCTGACGACGAACTTCTTCCAGAGGCAGAGCTCATGAAAAGCTTCCTTGAACACCTAAAGGATGTTTCTGAAGAATACAAAAAAGAAGAGGTGCTTAGACGATGGCTTTCACTTTCAAAGAAGATTGCTCGAAACCCGCTTGGTGAATGGGGTGTTACGGCATCAAAAAATGTCTCAGTAAAAGGTATTCGAGATTATGCATATCTCGCTATTCGAAAGCACGGATCACCAATCCACTTCAAAGAAGTTGCAAAATCTATCTCACAGATGTTCAACAAGAAGGCTCATATGGCGACCACTCACAATGAACTCATCAAAGACAAGCGATTTGTGTTAGTTGGACGTGGACTCTATGCACTCTCTGAATGGGGATATCTTTCTGGGGTTGTAAAGGATGTGATCACAAAGGTTCTTGAAAAGAATGGTCCACTCACAAAAGAAGAAGTTGTAGACAAGGTACTCAAAGAACGATACGTGAAGAAAAATACGATTCTCGTTAATCTTCAGAACAACAAAGCCTTCAAAAAGGATAAAGAAAATAAATATTCTATTGCATAGTATTTGGTATATAGTATGTGGTATGTAGTATAAAATGCACCGCGGCAAAGCCGCGGTGCATTTTATAATTGTTTTATACTATATACGATATACTATATACAATATACATACCAAAAAAGTTTCCTCTTTTACTTTTTTGCTATATACTTATTCCATGCTCGAATCTGTATCTTCATTTGGAAATATTATTGCAAATACCCTATCTTTTTCCTACATACTTTTTATTTTTGTTGCCCCAATTATGGTCGGATTTTTTTTCTATGAAGCGTATATTACTTATAAGCGAAATGAATTCATAAATCAGCAGGATAAGGTGCTTCTTCAGGTTCTTATCCCGCAGGAGATCATGAAGTCTCCACTTGCAATGGAACTTTTTTTGACTGCTCTTTATCAAACGAAAGGTGAGGGAAACTTTGTCAAAAAATATATCAACGGCGGAGTCCGTCCCTGGTTTTCTCTCGAACTTGTTTCAGATGGTGGAGAGATCAAATTCTACATTTGGGCGTGGAAATTTTGGAAACCTCTTATTGAATCACAGCTCTATGCTCAGTATCCAGATGTTGAGATCACTGAAGTGCCAGACTATGCCTCTCTGTTTCCTTTCAGTTTTGAAACTCATGATCTATGGGGATGTAATTTTATTTTAAACAAGCCTGATTGCTATCCGATCAAATCTTATGTTGATTATCAGCTCGATAAGGATCCTAAAGAAGAGTTTAAGATCGATCCGATGACACCTATGCTTGAATATCTTGGTGGGCTTCGACAGGGTGAGCATGCATGGATTCAGATCATTGTTCGAGCTCATAAAAGCGAACGAGTAAAACATGGTGGCAAAATGGGTGAAAAAGTCGATTGGTCACATGATGCAGGCGAAGAGATCAAAAAAATAAAGAATAAAGATGTGCAAAAAGCAGATACGGTGAATCTTACAGGACTCTCAATGAGCAAAGGGGACAAAGAAAAGATTGAGGCGATCGAAAAGAATATTTCAAAGATTCCTTTTGATTGTGGAATTAGGGTTATCTATCTTGCTGAGAAAGATAAATTCAGTGATATCAATGTGGCGGGACTAAACGGAGCATTTAGACAATATAATTCAAACAATCTTAATGGATTCAAGGCAGACCATGATACGAGCTTTGACTACAGGTGGCAGGATTGGTCAGGAAAGAAACTTATTAAAAAAAAGGAACACACTCTTCATGGATACCAAACTCGGCATTTCTTTCATAATCCCGAGAAAGGTCATTTTTATGTGTTAAATACTGAGAGCTTGGCAACTATTTACCACTTCCCAGGTCAAGTAGCAAAGACCCCAAGCTTGAATCGAATCAATGCTAAGAAGGCTGAAGCGCCGGCAAATTTGCCAATTTAAATCTTAAAAGCAGAATGGATCCTATTATTGAACAGACATTTGGAGTCAGAAAGCCTATTAAACCATTTGCCATAATAGTAATTATTATGGCGATAGTTTTTTGTTACATTCTATCTGTTTTTTTTATTTCTCCATTTGGATTCACAAAGACCAATCCTAATGGAATTTATATTGATGTGAAAGATGGAATGGGTGCAAAACAAGTGGCAACGCTTCTTTATAACAACGGAGTTATCTCTTCACCGGCAGCCTTTGTTGCGATCGTGTCACTTCTTGGAAATGAAAATAATATTTCTACCGGTGTCTATTTATTCAAAAAGAGCGTTAATATATTTACAGCAGAAAGAAGAATTGTTGGAGCAGATTATCAGATAGAAGCAAAGAAGATTACTTTCCCGGAAGGGTTCACTAACAAGCAGGTCGCAGAAAGATTGGAGGCGAATCTCCCACTCTTCAATAAAAGTGTTTTTATGAACCTTGCATCGACAACCGAAGGGTATCTTTACCCAGAAACTTATTTCTTTTCTCCAAGCGATGATGAAGAAGTAATTTATAAAAAGATGACCAATACATTCAAAGAACAAACAAAAGATCTCGCACCTTCTTTTGCTAAAAGTAAAATGACAGAAAAGGACATTGTTATTATGGCCTCAATTCTTGAGCGTGAAGTTAAATCAAAAGAGGACAAGCAAATTGTAAGTGGGATCCTTTGGGATAGGATCAAAAATAAAATGGCACTTCAGGTGGATGCAACTCTTGCGTATGAGAGAGATAAAGACTCATATACATTGACCTCTGCTGATCTTAAAGATGATTCTCCATATAATACCTATACAAGACGAGGACTGCCGCCAACCGCTATCTCAAATCCTGGGTATGATGCAATATATGCAGCACTTAATCCTACTCAAAACAATTATGTCTACTTTTTGACAGATCGAGAGGGTAAAGTGTACTATGCAAAGACTTATGCAGAGCATCTCAAAAACAAAGCAAAATACATCAAGTAGTGAAAAGTTAAAAGTTAAAAGTGAAAAGAAAAACCTGCTTGTCGGCAGGCAAGTTCAAAAGACGACCGTTTTTGTTGGGCTTTCTGGTGGTGTGGATTCTTCCGTGTCAGCATACCTCCTCCAAAAGAAGGGGTACAAAGTCGTAGGTGCGTTTATCAAGATCTGGCAGCCAGAATTTGCTGACACTTGCACTTGGAAAGAAGACCGTAGAAGCGCTATGCGAGTCGCAGCGCACTTGAATATTCCATTTGTTACCATTGATCTGTCAGATGAATATAAACGTGGAGTTATTGATTATATGATCCGAGAATATGCCGAAGGGCGAACACCGAATCCTGATGTGATGTGTAATCGAGAGATTAAGTTTAAGGCATTTTTGAATCGTGCGATTGAAATGGGTGCGGACAAGATCGCAACGGGTCACTATGCGCAAACTAATGACAATGAGGAGCTACTCAAAGCCGTTGATCCTGCAAAAGAGCAGTCATATTTCCTCTGGACTCTCACCAAGAAAGAATTATCTAAAACCCTTTTCCCAATCGGAAATATTTCCAAAAAGGAAGTTCGAAAAATTGCAGAAAAAGCAGGTCTCCATACATTTGAAAAGAAAGACAGCCAAGGACTTTGCTTCATTGGTAAAGTAGATTTTAAAGATTTTCTCAAAGAGTTTATTCCTACAAAAAAGGGAGATGTTTTAAATAATGACGGCAAAGTGATTGGATATCATGAAGGTGCCGCATTTCTCACTATTGGTGAGCGACACGGATTTACTATTACCGAAAAGACTACGGATGATACGGCGCTTTATGTGATAGACAAAAATATAGAGAACAATACTGTGACGGTAGCAGCAAAAGAGAATAAGACTTTGAATAATAATCTTTCCTCAGAATTCATTATTAAAGATACGAATTGGATAATAGGTCTTCCAGAAAAGAATAAAAAGTATGATGCCCAAGTAAGATATCATCAAGATTATCAAAAGTGTATAATGGAAATATTAAATGAGAATGAAGCAAAAATAACTTTTGATAATCCACAAACAGGAGCAAAAGGGCAGTCTGTGGTGATATATGATGGAAATATATGTATGGGAGGAGGCGTGATACAATAACAATATGTTTGCAGCAACAACATTAAATACAATATCTGGGTTGAGTGGCATTGCTCAAATTGTTTCTGCTCTCGCTATCGCGATTGGATTTTACCAAATATTTTTTGCGGCACGGGATTCAAGAATTAAATATTTGAGAGAATCCAGACAGTATGCATTAACTCAAGCGGAAAAATTTGCAGAAGAAATAATCCCTAAATACGCCGCTCTTGATGAAATTTTTCAAAAAAATAAAATTTCTTGGCCCAATAAATTAACTAAAACCCCTCTTATTGGTGATATAAATGAGTTACGTACGAAAAATGTTGATATACAAAAGGTAATCAATTTTATTAGTTTTAACTCCAATATTAATGCGGAAATAAATTTACTTATTAATAAACTTGAGTCGTTTGCAATTTGTTTTGTTGGAGGTGTTGGAGATGAAAAAATGATTTTTTCATCAGTTGGAGGACTTTTTTGTACGATGGTGAATAAATATCATTTTTATTATCTTATTATTAAAGATCAATCTAAAGATTTGGGCAATGGGACGTTTGAAAATACATTAGCATTATTTAATATGTGGAATGGAAAACTTAAAAAAGGGGATATTGAGAATAAAATGAGAGAACTTGCAAAGGATCTCGAATCAGTTAATGTGGATGAAATAAAACCAGTTGGTACCAAATAACTTGTCTGTTAAGGTGAAGAACTATGCAAAAAGATTTTAAACAAAAAGTATTAGACATTGTTGCCAAGATTCCAAAGGGAAGTCTCATGACCTATAAAGGGGTTGCTGCTAAGGCTGGAAATCCAAATGCATCTCGAGCTGTCGGGACTATTATGGCAGGGAATCAGGACAAGAAGATTCCATGTCATCGTGTGATCCGAAGTGATGGAAAGATCGGTGAATATAACGGGTTACAAGGAATGGATAAAAGAGCACTCTTAATAAAAGAAGGTGCCATTAAAAAGTAGATGAAACCACTCATATCTCTTCGGGATGAGGATATTTTTCCCAAAGACTATATCCATAAATTGGGTAATGATTGGCAGCCGGGCGAAAGGATTGCTGTTCGATGTATCGTATTGGATGATCAAGACAACATTGCGCTTTGTGGTACAAAATACAAATTACTTCCTGGAGGAGGGGTTGATGAGGATGAATCACTAGAACAGGCTGTGATTCGAGAATGTCTTGAAGAGATCGGCTGTAATGTAGAGATAATAAAGACAATAGGTATTACTGAAGAGTACAGAGATGTTATTAAGAGACATCAGATTACACATTGCTTCGTTGCTCGATTGGTTGGTGAAAAAGGCACTCCCCAAACTACTCAAGATGACGAACAGGACATGAAAGTCTATTGGCACTCTATCGATGAGGCTCTAGAGATTTTTGATCGTGAAATCACTTCGATTCCATTTGAAAGCTATAACTCTTGTTTCAATGTCCGTGTCCAGTATGAATTTTTAAAGAATTTTCAAATTTAATCAATAATGCTATAGTTATCTCATGAAATTCGAATCACCAGACTCAGCACCATCATTGGATAAATTACCCGATTTTGTACCCAGTAACGAACCATCATCTCAAGAAAGGTGGGTAAATCACGATACTGTCATTCTTCTTGGGCAAAATAGAGCGCCTTATACTTATAAAGTGCAGGATGCATTGGGCGACAACCTGAATGTGCAAGTACTTAATGATGGAGTGGTAATTAGAAAAGATATTTTTGACGCTCCAAACCGTACAGATTTATTGAAAGTTAGACCTGAGTAATAATTTAAATGACTACAAACGAAGTTCGAAAGAAATACCTAGAATTCTTTGCTAAAAACGGGCACAAAATTGTGCCTTCGGCTCGACTCGTGCCTGAAAACGACCCTACAACACTCTTCACGGGCTCAGGTATGCAACCTATGGTGCCGTATCTTTTGGGTGAAAAACATCCAGAAGGTAATCGGATCACAGACTCTCAGAAATCATTTCGGGCAGGAGATATTGATGATATAGGGGATAATCGTCACACAACTTTTTTTGAAATGCTTGGAAATTGGTCGCTCGGTGATTATTTTAAAGAAAAGCAAATTCCATGGATGTTTGAATTCCTTATTGATGAGTTAAAACTTGATCCAAACAAAATTTATATCACAACTTTTATTGGTGATGAGAAAAATGGAATTCCAAAAGACAATGAAGCAGGTGCTCTCTGGAAGGAACTTTTTGCTTCAAAAGGAATAGATGCAAAAGAAATAGAGATCGGAAGTGAAGAAAATGGATACAAAGTTGGCATGCAAGGTGGCCGAATATTCTACTATGATGTAAAGAAAAACTGGTGGTCTCGAGCGGGCGTGCCAGACAATATGCCGGCAAACGAACCTGGAGGTCCAGATTCAGAAATGTTTTATGAATTTACAGATGTAGAGCACGATACAAAGTACGGAGAACATTGCCATCCAAACTGCGATTGTGGACGATTCATGGAAATCGGAAACAATGTGTTTATGGAGTACAAGAAGAATACGGATGGAACTTTCTCAAAACTTCCTCAAAAAAACATCGACTTCGGTGGAGGACTCGAACGAATTGTTGCTGCAACAATGAATACGAGCGATGTATTCCAAATTGACACACTTCAAGGAATCGTTAAAACTCTCGAATCTCTATCGGGTAAATCATATTCTGATCGAGAATTCACAGCTACATTCCGTGTTGTTGCTGACCATATTCGAGCATCTGTATTTCTTATTGGAGATGGTGTGACTCCTTCGAATACAGAGCAAGGATATTTTGTTCGACGACTTCTTCGCCGCGCTATTCGATTCTGGGACAAGCTAGGTATCCAAAACGAGGGTATCTATGCGCTCGTAGCTCCACTTCTCGAATTATACAAAGACGCATATCCAGAAACTTTTGAAAAAAAAGATTTTATAGCAGATGAAATCAAAAAAGAGGAGGAGAAGTTTAGAAAAACTCTAACTGAAGGTATTAAGCATTACCGTATGAAAGTTGAAACGGGTAATTTTAAACTCACTGGCAATAACATTGAAATGAAAATAATTCCTTCTAAAGATGTTTTTGATCTATATCAATCTTATGGATTTCCAATTGAACTTACTGAAGAGATGGCTAAGGAAAATAACCTAAGTATAAATAAAAATGAAGTTGATGGGTTATTGAAGCAACACCAAGATCTTTCACGTGCTGGATCAGAACAGAAATTCAAAGGAGGACTAGGGGATACAAGTGACAAATCACTTCAATACCACACAGCTACGCATCTTCTCCAGCAGGCGCTCCGTGATGTGTTGGGTAGAGATATAGGGCAGAAAGGCTCAAATATCACTCCAGAGCGACTTCGATTTGATTTCTCGTACAATGGCAAGATGACAGATGGGCAAAAAAAGCAGGTAGAAGATATTGTGAATGCAAAAATTGCCGAAGCTCTTCCTGTGCAAGTTGTATCACTTCCAAAAGAAGAGGCTGTCAAAACGGGCGCTATTCATTTCTTTGGTGAAAAATATCCTGACACAGTCACGGTCTATTATGTTGGTAACACTGTAGCTGATGCATTCTCAAAAGAATTCTGCGGAGGACCACATGTCAAAAATACTTCAGAACTCAAAGGAACATTTAAGATTCAAAAGGAAGAAGCGGTGTCTCAAGGAGTGAGAAGAATAAAGGCGGTACTGGAGTAAGTAATAGTTAAATAATAAATAATTAAATGCTATTTTTCTGGATCCTAGTTATCTATTTGTTTGTGGTCTGGTTTTTACTTAGACTTACTGTACCTCATTTAGGGTTTTCAAAAGTTGCTGTTCCAGATAGTATTCCATCAGAATTAAACTCTAAAATAACTGAATATAATCAAATCTCAAAGACAGATAATGAGTTTTTAAGAAATTGCTACGGATATGTCACAACTAAATATAAGGGAAGTAGAATCAAAACGATTACAGAATTTTGGAGTGCTTTTGGCGACACATTGAATAAATCTGAGGGATTCTTGCCGTGTACAAATCAAAATTACTTGCTCCGAGTAATGCTTATCAAGAGTGGAAGATTCACTGAAGAAGATATTCAGGTTATTGTTGTACCTCTAAACTTTTTTATTCACCAGTACCTGAGAGTAAAAGCAGATGGAAACTGGATTGATGTAGATCCTTGGTCAAATTTTCTGAATGTATCATTCGGAAAAAAGTTGTCTTATTTTGGTTAATCATCTTTTGACTTTAAGACTTTTGACTATTTTATACCTTTGTATTTTATGTATTGTGGTATAAAATGTAGATATGTTATTTCCTTTTCTTAAATCCCAAAATCAAAACAAATCCTATGCAATCTTTTGCATTGATGGAATAGGGATCACTTTTAGTGTTATAGAAAAGACTCTCGATAATAAAGAACATATTAGTCATATAACAAAGCTCTCACTTGATATTACTGTTCAAAGAGATGCGGACAAGATGCTTCGAGAGATCAATTCAAAAATGGATCAAATCTTTGAGGGGCTCAAAAAAGAACACCTCTTTGATGTTATAAAGCCAAATACAGAAATTGTCATACTTGTTGGTTCGCCATGGCACATTGGATGGGTAGATCAGGTTAAACTTGAAAAAGAAAATCCATTTAAGGTTACAAAGAAACTCATTGATGAAAGCATTGACGGGTCATTTACTGCTGTACACAAAGATCTAGAGATCACAAACATAAGTATTATGAGCTACAAGCTCAACGGATATTTGAGTAAGAATCCTTTGGACAAAGTCACCAAATCATTTAATCTCTCGGTCTATATTAGTTCTGCGCCAAAAACTTTTACTGAGATGGTGAGGAATATTTTCTCTCAAAGATTGCCGCATAATAAAGTCTCTTTTTTTGCATACAACACTGCTCTTTTTGAGGCAATTCAAAATACCACCGGCAAAACAAGTTGTCTAGTTGTTATTCCTGAGATCGAAACAACTGAACTTATTCTCATAAAAGATAATATTGTAACAAGTGAAGCATCGGTGCCGTTTGGCGGTGCTGTACTTGCCAGAACTCTTTTTGGTGCAAAATCTGCGGGACTTAAGGAATCGCTTTTAAAGACAAAAAGATTTGTTGAGGGAACGCTTGATATTTCAGAATTAGAGCAGGTAGGGGTACGAGCCAAAAAAATGAAAGAAGATTTTTTGGGCCAGTTTCGAGATGTTGTATGGAAAATGAGTGACACACTCGTGCTTCCTGGAGATATTTTTGTGGTAGGAAGAAATCTGGCGACACACTTTGTGTTTGACTGGATAAATAGCGACGAATATATCAAAAATACTTTTACGATCGATGAATATAAGGTGATGAATCTCCGAGGCAACGATATGATAAGTCAGCAGAATCTCACAGGACTTTTCCGACATAAATCTATTCCAGTGGGAGTTGCAGTATCAACACAATTTGTTGTTAAAAAAACTAATCAATAATATAATTACATCATATGAAAAGCCCATTCCAAGATATTATTCCATCAGAAAAAAGATCAATTAGAAATATTTCTCTTTCATCTAAAACAAAATCTTCTGAGGAAGATGAAACTCCGATTACTAACGAAGATCCTAAGCCAAAAAGAAGAAAAGCTGAAAGGCACGAAGAAATTTCTGAAGAAAAAGTCATATTCACTAGAGATCAACAATTCAAAGGATCGGGTCTCTCAAGACTCACTTTATGGCTCATTACGATTGTTTCTGTTGCAGTGCTTTTTCTTGTTATCACTCATTTTTTAAACAGCGCAACAGTAACTATCGAAACAAAGAAATGGCAAGCCACACTTCCTGCCAAACTTGATCTTGCACTGCAACCATCAGAAGGTCAGGTGGGGTATTCGGTAGTTACCTTGGCTGATTCAGTCTCTGACACATTGGATGCAACTGGTGAAAAGGAAGTATCTACAAAAGCATCTGGGACACTCATTGTTTACAACAATTTTGCTACAAGTGCTCAAGGCTTAGTGGCGGGAACAAGATTTCAATCTTCCAAAGGACTAATCTACAAGATAGAGAAAGCTGTCTCGATTCCGGGTATGAAAAAAGTAGGTGGGAAAGATGTGCCAGGAAGCTTAGAGATCTCGGTTACAGCTGAAAAACCAGGCGGAGAATACAATATTGGACTTGATGACTTCAGTGTACCAGGCCTCGCAGGTACCTCAAAAGCCAACAAGATCTATGCAAGATCGAAGACTGTAATGTCTGGTGGAAATGTTGGTAAGATCGCAACCGTGGAAGATCAGACGCTCGCACAAAAGGTTGAAGAACTTAAAACAAAATTAAATGAAAAACTTAAAGCAAAGTCACAAGGTGAATTACCTGGGACACAGATCATCTTTAATGGACTAACTAATGTCCAATATAATGTTCAAGAACCAAAGCTCCAGGACAACAAAGCGGTAGTTGAAGTCAAAGGTGAAATGAAGGTCTATCTCATTGATACAAATTCCCTTGCCAAAATTCTTTTAGCTCCCCAAGGTGTGACTGTCTTACCAACAGATGAATTCACACTTACGATAGGCGATGCAACTGCAAAGTTTGAAGAGGGTGCCACAACGCCAGATAAAATTGATTTTAGTGGTAATGTGACTGTGGAGTATAAACTTGACGCAGAAAAATTCAAATCTGAAATTGCTGGCGTATCTGAAAGTGAGATCCCAGAAATATCTTCAAATTATAAGGCAATTTCGCAGATTTCAACGAATGTGAAGCCCTTCTGGAAATCTACAATTCCAAGTAATCTTTCTAAGATTGAAGTGGTTGTAAAATAATTTCCCAAAGATACTTACAAAAGTCCAAAAAGGCTTGTAATATTAATAGTATTAATATATAATAGCTCTACCTGATGGAGAACAAGAAAAACATTGAAACAAAAGTTGGATATGTCACTGAGGCATTGCCTAATACGATGTTTAAAGTTGAGTTAGAGAATAAGGAAATTATTCTCGCTTATCTTTCGGGAAAGATGCGTCTCAATAGAATCCGAGTCCTCATAGGGGATAGAGTGGAAATGGAGATGGATCCATACGGAGGAAAGGCCAGAATCATTAGGAGAAATTAACATCAAGTATCATACACAGGCGCCATTTGACTCTGGGGCCCAGATGTATTATACTATTTTTTATATTTATTTATGCGAGTAAAAGCTTCAGTAAAGAAAATTTGTGCAAAATGTATGACTGTTCGAAGGAACGGTGCTGTGCGGATTGTCTGCAAATCTGTAAAGAAGCATAATCAAAGACAAGGCTAATTATATGAGACTACTAGGTATCACAATTCCAGACAACAAAAGATTAGAAATTTCACTAACAGCTATCTTCGGCATTGGGCGACCGCTTGCTCATACTATTTTGAAGAATGCTGGCATTGATTTTGGGAAGAAGGCTTCAGAACTTAATACAGCAGAAGAAAATGAAATTCGAAAGTACATCGAATCTTATAGACTCGAAGGAGAACTAAAGAGAGATGTATCTGCAAACATCAAGAGACTAAAGGATATCAAATGCTACCGAGGTACACGACATGCAAAGAGACTCCCAGCACGAGGTCAGCGAACAAAGACAAATGCGCGAACTCTAAAGGGTGCAAAGAAGACTATGGGAAGTGGTAGAAAGAAAGCTGAAAAGAAATAATCATAAATAATAATTAACTACAATGGGCAAAAAGAGAATTGTTACAACTGAAGGCAAGAGTGGTGATACAAAATCATCTGGTTCTTCTATTTCTAAGAAGCGAGCAGATATTGGTATTTTGAATATTCAATCAACATATAACAACACAAAGGTAGCTCTTACAGATGCTAAGGGTAATATGCTTGCGTGGGGTTCTTGTGGTAACTCAGGTTTCAAAGGAGCAAAGAAAGGTACGCCGTTTGCAGCTGCTAAGGTAGGAGAAACTCTAGGTATGAAAGCACTAGCGATGGGTATGAGACAAATTTCTGTTGTAGTTAACGGAGTGGGAGCGGGTCGCGAATCAGCGATTCGCGGTTTTATTTCTAAAGGAAATTTTGAGATCTCAAGCATCAAAGATGTGACTCCAATTCCACACAACGGTCCAAAACCGCCAAAGCCACGACGAGTATAATTTTATATCAATACTTTAATTAATTATATTTAATACTTTTTATGATAATCGGACCAAAATACAAACTAGCAAGACGACTCGGAGCACCTGTGTTTGAAAAGACACAGACTCAGAAGTTCAATCTTTCAAAAGAGAGAAAGACTACTAAGTTCTCAAAGCAAAAGTCTGCTTACGGAGTTCAGCTCAACGAAAAGCAGAAAGCTCGTTTGTCTTATGGTATTTCTGAAAAACAGTTTAAGAACTATGTGAATAAGATTCTTGCAAAGAAGTCTACCGATCCTCAGAATGCACTTTTCGTGTCTCTCGAGACTCGACTTGATAACGTTGTTGCTAAGGCTGGATTTGCACGAACACGACGTGAAGCTAGACAGCTTGTATCACATGGTCACATCACAGTTAACGGACGAAAGGTAAATATTCCATCATATGTTGTTGAAGAAAAAGATGTTATTGCTGTAAAGAAAGGTAGTGACGAGCGTGGTGTTATGGCTACATTTAATGACCGACAAAAGGATATTACTCTTCCAGCATGGCTTTCATATGATAAAAACACAAAAGATGTAACAAAAGTTGGAGTGCCAAAATATACTCAGACTGAGCATATGTTCGATTTGGCGCAGATCATTGAATATTATCGACGATAGTTTCAATTTTTATATTAGCGAAATTTTTTATTCGTTTATTTTTTAAAATTTTATGGCTGACACAACAATAGTATTGCCTTCAAAACCAAAGATTATCAAAGAAGTTGGTAACATGGGAACTTATGAAATCGATGGTCTTTACCCTGGATACGGTCATACTCTCGGTAACTCTCTTAGGCGAGTTATTCTCTCATCTCTTGAAGGATCTGCGATTACATCAATCAAGATCAAAGGTGTTGGTCACGAATTTTCTGCGCTCGAGGGAGTAAAGGATGATGTTATTATGACAATCCTTAACCTTAAGAAGCTTCGATTCCACCTTTTGACTTCAGAAGCTCAAACTTTGAAGCTTTCTGTAAAGGGTCCTGCGATTGCAACTGGAGCAGATATCAAACTTCCAGCACAGGTTGAAATAATGAATCCTGAGCAGTACATAAACGAAGTGACTGACAAGAACACAACTCTCGAGATCGAGATCGTTGTTGAAAAAGGTCTTGGATACATGTCAAAAGAAATGATCCAGAAGGAACGAGTTGATATCGGAACTATTGCTATGGATGCAATCTTCTCTCCAGCACGACGAGTAAGTTACGAGGTAGAAAACATGCGAGTTGGAAACCGAACAGACTTTAACCGACTCACTCTTAATATCGAAACTGACGGAAGCATCACTCCTCACGATGCACTCGAAAAATCTATTCAGATCATGATCTCTCAGCTTAAATCTATCGTAGGATTCAAGGAAGAAGAGGTTATCGAAAGAATCGAAGAAAAAGCAAGCAAAGCGGCTGATACTTCAGTTGACAAAGATGCTATTGACGATATCCTAAAGACTCGAGTAGAGTCACTTGACCTTTCACAGAGAACTACAAACGCTCTTATCAACGCAAACATTCGAACTCTTGGAGGACTTGCTCGAAAGAAGGAAAAGGATCTTTCTGAGATCGAAGGAATGGGAGCAAAGGGTATCGGCGAAGTAAAGAAAGTATTAAAGGAGTACGATATCGAACTCAAGTAACTATTAAACATAAACCAAAACCATGAGACACCACAGCAAAGTCAAAAAATTCAATAGATCTAAGAGCGCACGAGTAGGACTCATGAAGTCTTTGGCTGTCTCACTATTTGATAAAGAAAGAATTGTTACTACAGAAGCTAAAGCTAAGGCACTTCGACCATATGCTGAGAAGCTCATCACTCACGCTCGAGCAGAAAGTGTAGCTGGAACACGATTTATCATTTCAAAGATTGGGGACAATATGGGAAGCCATAAACTTCGAAAGGAGATTGGTCCACGATTTAAGGATCAGAATGGTGGATATACACGAATTATGAAGATGCCAAAGCGAGCAAAAGATGCAAGTCCGATGGCAACAATTGAATTGGTAAAGTAATTTAAATAAATATATGCATACAATAGACGCAACAAACGGAAAACTAGGAAGAATCGCAACACAAGCAGCGAAGCTTCTTATTGGTAAGGATAAAACTGACTTCGTAAAGAACGCTATTGTAGGCGAGAAGGTTACGATCATCAATGCTTCAAAGATGAATATCACAGAGAAGAAAGTGAAGACTGATACTCACGCTCGATACTCAGGATACCCAGGTGGTCTCACAAAGGAAACTTTTGATAAAGTTATTGCAAAGAAAGGGTATGGAGAACTTTTGAAAAGAGCAGTTTCTGGAATGCTTCCAAAGAACAAGCTTCGAACAAAGTTTTTGCTTAATCTTACAATTACAGAATAATTAATAATACTATGACTACAAAAGACGCAAAATACATAGAGGCTGTTGGACGAAGAAAAACTTCAATCGCACGAGTTCGAATCACTCCTTCAACTAAGGCGTCATTCACTGTGAATGATAAGCCGGTAGCTGAATTTATTCAGGTTAAAGAACTTCAGCAAGTTGCGACTGAACCATTGGAGCAGGAAGGTGTAGACTCAAAGTTCATCATTACAGTACTTGTTAAGGGTGGGGGTATAGCATCTCAGGCTGACGCTATCCGACTCGGAGTTGCGCGAGCACTCATCGACTACAAGATCGAGCTACGAGGAACAATGAAAAAAGCAGGATTCCTTAAGCGAGATCCAAGAGTAAAAGAGAGAAGAAAGTTCGGTTTGAAGAAAGCTCGAAAGGCTCCACAGTGGAGTAAGCGCTAACCCTTCGATTCAAAGAAGGCTTCAAGAAAGTAAAAAATACGAGAAAAAGCACCTGATTAACCGTCAGGTGCTTTTTCTATTTTGTGGTCAGTAAATCGGCCACAGATTGCCTTTGCTTAGCCAGAGATGATTGCGGTCGGTTTACTGCCAAACCAGGCAGTAAGACCCAATTATCAGCTAATAAACGCAATCCTATGAGCAAATACACCCCTATAAGGCGGTTCTATGCCTGGGTAGGCTTCC
>JAZKAJ010000018.1:0-4184 GCA_040389185.1 Patescibacteria group bacterium | reverse complement strand
AATCAGTGGATTTCACTATTCGACGTGGCACAAAGACTACTATCATGGGTCAAAATGGTGCTGGCAAAAGTACTATCTTCGGACTCATCACAAAAGCTCATACCCCTGACAGCGGCAAGATTAATATCGCAGAACGTCTCACAATCGCAATCTCACGACAAGTAATCCCACGAGATGAACTCGACCTCACTGTCCGAGCATTTTTTGAAAAATGTTTTAAACAAAAAGTATATGATATCGATCCACGAATCGACGAAGTGCTCGAAGCAGTAAACCTCAAAGGTCATGACAAGGTTCACGACAGAATCGTGGGATCTTTTTCGGGTGGACAGCAGGCACGAATCCTACTCGCGTCCGCTCTCATTCAAAATCCTGATCTACTACTTCTCGATGAGCCTACGAACAATCTCGACAAAGCCGGCATCGAACACCTCACAAAGTTTTTGAAAGAATATAACAAGACTGTGATTGTTATTTCTCACGATGCGGATTTCCTAAACGCATTTACTGATGGAGTGCTTTATCTTGATATCTATACGCGCAAGGTAGAACAATATCCTGGTAACTATTTCGTCGTACTCCGAGATATTGAAGCTCGAATGGAGAGAGAAAACCGAAAGAACGCACAACTTGCAAAAGAAATTCAAGATAACAAAGACAAAGCCAACTTCTTTGCCAACAAGGGAGGCCAGATGAGACTCGTAGCCAAAAGAATGCGAGACAAAGCTGAAGAACTCGAAGAAGAAAAGGTGGACGTTCGAAAAGAAGACAAAACCATCCGGCCATTTATAATTCCTGCAGAAACAGATCTTTCAGGAGACATTGTAGTGATTACAGGGTTTAGTGTCTTAGGCAAAAACCACAAACCAGTTCAAAAGCGGGCAAGCATAACACTCCGAAAGACTCACCACCTGCTTCTCAAAGGACCAAACGGTATCGGCAAAAGTACACTCCTCGAATCTATCGCTAACAACAAGGCTACAGGTGTAGCAATAAAGCCAGGGACAAAAATAGGGTACTATAAACAAGATTTTTCTATGCTTGATTTTAAGGCTACGGTCTATGATTGTTTGATGTCAGCGATGGACAAAAAAGATGAACAAATAATGCGAGGAGTTGCTGCAGGATTCCTACTTACAGGAGAAATAATGAAAACATATGTAGGAAATTTGTCAGAGGGTCAAAAGGGACTTGTGGCATTCGCAAGACTTTGTCTCGAACGACCAGGACTTCTTATCCTTGATGAGCCCACAAACCACATTAACTTCCGACATCTCCCAATTATCGGAGATGCGTTAAGTAAATTTGAAGGAGCGATGATCATGGTATCTCACGTACCTGAATTCGTATCAAAGATCCGAATCAACGAAATTTTGGATTTGGAGAAATAACACAATTTAATTCATAAATGATATAATATTATTTATGAGATCCGTTCGTTTCTATCATCCTTTTTCTACTTCTAGATCACGACAACACCTGCTCGCACTAGCAGGTATTTTACTTTTACCACTCGTGCTTCTTGGGATTTTTTCTGCATATACAAAGATTAATTTTGTCACACTTTTAAACGACCTCGGTATTTCACTAGTCCGAATGTTTTGGGCTACTATTATTTCAATAGTACTTGGCTGGCTTTTTGCTGTTTTGTTTTATCACGGCAGACGCGCAAAGATTGCACTTCCAATATTTGATGTTCTCCAGAGTCTTCCTACATCCGCAGCACTTCCACTTGCTGTTATTTATTTTGGACCGAGCAACTTTGTCGTTATTGTCTCACTTATTTTTGCAATCATTTGGCCAATATTTTTCTCAATCATTTCTTCACTCAAACTCATTCGCCACGACTGGGTTGAAGCGGTTGAGGTCTCAAGGATTAAAGGATTTGATTATCTCCGATATTTTCTAGTACCTGTGACTATTCCAGGCCTTATTACAGGTACAATCATTGGACTTGGAGATGGTTGGGAGGCTCTTGTTGCCACAGAAATCATTGTCCATGTCCACACTGGACTTGGCAGCTTCTTTAATATGGTTTCAAGGAATCCTGAGGCCACGGTCTTTGGTATCATATGCCTTTTGAGTGTTATATTCACCATTAACAAAATCATTTGGTTACCACTTCTTGAATGGAGTCATAAAATAATGGAAGAATAAAATGAAAAAAATATTATCACTCGACAAAGTTTATAAAATATACAAGGAGGAGGGGAGAAGGGAATTCACTGCCCTACGGGACATTTCTTTTTCTGTCCACGACAAAGAATTTTTGATTCTTCTTGGACCATCAGGGTCTGGTAAATCTACAATCCTACGAATCCTAAGTGGGCTCGATACTGCATCATCTGGTAAAGTAATCCACGATGAAATAATCGACAAAAAAGATATTCAATTTGTTTTCCAGCAAAGCGCTGTGTTGCCGTGGCTCACAGTAAGCAAGAACGTTGAGCTTGGACTTATTGGCCGCAATGTAGACCAAAGCAAAAGAAATAAAATGGTTCTCGATGAGCTCACAGAGTTTGGTCTCCATAATTTTGCACATTCACAACCTCGAGAGCTCTCAGGTGGAATGAAGCAACGAGTAGGTCTCGCTCGAGCATTCGTCACAGAACCGAAGCTTACATTTCTCGACGAACCATTTTCTGAACTCGACTTTTTCACTGCAGCAGACCTCCGCAAAGAACTCCTCCGACTTTGGAAGGAGCATGAGGCCGCTGCTGTCATGGTCAGCCACAATATTGACGAGGCTATAGAACTCGCAGACCGAATCATCGTTATGTCAGCAAATCCTGGAGAGATAAAAGAAATCGTAGTCAATGATCTACTACGACCAAGAAATAGTCGAACGCCAGAATTCTTTGTAATGCAGGACAAACTTCGAAATCTTCTGACACCTAAAATAATCAAATAAGTTCTGACCTAAAGTTTGACAGACAGACTATTATAAGTAGACTTCTTTTGGGTGTTCATCAACCACCATTTCAAAGCATGAAAAGAATCTACTTTTTACTGCCACGCATACTACGTGGTCCGCAACCACAAGATCTCAGGTTCAGCTTTGAACTTGTGGCCTGGCTCAAAGAACGCGGCATAAATGATGCCGACATCCACAATCAAATGATCGATGGCGGCCAAAGAATACTGCTGTATTTTGACCTCCACGAACAGCACCTAACAGGATTGATTCGTGATTACAAAGAGAAATTTTTGCCTGAAAATCGAGAACATCTTGAGGGTCAGCCACTGCCTGAGATTTCAGCGATAACGGTGGAACACTACTAACAGACTAGTAGGGCGAACTTTGCAGTTAACTTCGGTTAACTGTTTTTTTATTTATGGAAATAAAAAAAGAGGGAAGTCAGTTCCCTGTTTTTGGTATAAATTTTATGAATTAATTTAATTGTAGAAAATAAAAAACTCGCCGAATTTATCGACGAGTACATTTGCGAGGCTTGCGCTGCAGACGATAATCCACACGGAAGTCACCGCGCGCAACCCGAGCGCAGACACCGCACCACTGCTTGAGTACAGCCACATGATTCTTCTTTGCGTACTTTTGAGGCAAATTGAATCCAACGTGTTGTGCACGAAGAATGCGCAGAGCAATCTCAGTAAACACCGAAAACTCGATGTTCCACTTGTCAGTGAGTTCATGAGAACTTTTCTTTATTTGCGAGCCAAACCAGCCTTGAAGAGCAGCTAACATACCAAATCGCAATTTAACTGCTCTAAGCCCAGCATGATGAACCATGATCTGGTTTGTGTGCATGCCCTGATTGTTGATGAGATCAGAAATGAGGTCTAAGACCTGTCCTGGTTTCATTTGCTCGGCCGGTAGTCGCGGGAGTGTGGAATGAGTCTTCATATATGGTAAGAGAAAGGACAACTAACGAGGGTAAGTATAATCATTTTCAAAGGTTAAGCAATATTTAAAATTTAGAGTCAAAAAGAGGGAAGTCGGTTCCCTGTTTTTAGGGTAAATTTTCAAGATCTGATTTTGATAGAAATTTAGGTTAAATATAGACCGTAGGGTATACGATTCCTTTGGCCTAGAAAGCCATAGGAGCCGATTCATTTACAGCAGTTAAACCCAATCCAAGGCCCGAAGACTTTAGATTTTTTAAATGTATTAGGGGAAGTGGTTTGCCTATATATTATTACCCAAAAGATATATTGTGCGACAT
>JAZKAJ010000017.1:0-55253 GCA_040389185.1 Patescibacteria group bacterium | reverse complement strand
GGCATAGGATTTACGATTCAAGATTTATGAATAAGAAAATGAGCGACGCCTGCGGCGTCGCTCATTTTGTATATATTCCTAAACCATAAATCCATATTTTTAAATCGATTTTTTTCTTTCCCTTCGTTTGGTATCCGTTATTAGAGTTTTCTATTAAGTACATTATTATCCTTTCTTTCAAAAATATAGTTGAGGGATTTTATAATTATTACTTTAACAATACCAAACGAAGAGGTCGAAAATACAACCTAAAAATCTTTTTTCGTAAAGATTACAAACGAGCATAGAGGGGTATACTGAATATAGATTCAATTCTGTTCCAAGAGAGATTCGACTATATAAATCTCTGAGCAATACTTTTAATGCTAGATTAAAAGTAAAATAGTGTTCTGAGGATGGCTTCAGTGAAGACTAGGCAAACCAAAGCGTCCTTTAAACAATATCAAAAGACAATAAATTGTCCCATTGCTTAGAGATTTATAGCGTCGAAACTGCATAGATGATGCAGAATCTTAATTATTGAAGATTCGTATCTTTCGGGGTCTTTAACGAACAGTGAGATAATATTAGCATACCCCCACTTATTTGTCAAGCACTACTACAGAAATCCCTTTTTTATGAGTACGCATAAAATTCTGGTGAATTTTTGCTCAAGTCTCGCTTACCCAGCTCCGAAGCCTCTTAAAAAAAGTGATTTCTTCCGCTCCGGTGTTTGTGACTTCAGGAAAATTTTGTTTATTTTAACCAATAGTGAAGTAGGAATATTTTAAAACTCTCTAAATCTCACATTTCCTTTATGTCCATGAATATCAAGTAATAAAGATTTGTGCGAACCAAAATGCACTCGGATTGTTTCAAAATCAGCCAATTCTTTTTCAAGTAAATCCAAAAACTCAACCGTATCTTCACTCGAAGCTAGTTTATTTGATAGATGCCCAAAAGGATACAAAACAATAGTTTTAATATTTGTATCCTTGGAGAAGATCCTTATTTCATCTGCCAATTTTCCTGATAGATCTTTAATATTGTCTCCAATCTCTACGTTTATGAGCACAACGATTGATTTCTCTGCAGCGTACTCTTTCTGTTTCATTACCTCAGGCTTAACAGTCCCGGGTCTAGTGGCGAGTTTCTTGATCTTTGATCCAAAGTTTTTACAGCTTAAAAGAAGTGTTTTCATATATACGGCAAATGGAATTGAACCACCTAGTCTCTCCCGTATAAGGGGAGCGCTTTACCTTTAAGCTAGCCGTATGCATAAAATACTACACAAAAATATATATTCGTCTAGTGAACTGTATAAATTGTTTAAACTTTATACTGAGTATCACTTACTATATACTATAGGCATATGAGCGATGTGAAAGAAATAAAACCAAATGCGGAAGATAAGGTGCTCGATCAGGCACTTCGTCCTGCGATGTGGAATGAATATATTGGGCAAGAACCAATAAAGAAAAATCTCAACATCCTTCTCGCTGCTGCAAAAGAGAGAAACCATATCCCAGAACACATTCTTTTTTATGGTCCACCAGGACTTGGCAAAACAACACTCGCTCACCTCATCGCCAAAGAACAAGGCTCACAAATGAAATCAACATCAGGGCCTGCTATTGAAAAAGTGGGAGATCTCGCCTCGATCCTCACCAACCTCACACCAGGAGATATTCTTTTTATTGATGAGATACATCGACTGAACAAAACAATCGAGGAAGTCCTCTACCCAGCAATGGAATCAGGGGTTCTTGATATTATTATTGGCAAAGGACCGTCAGCGAGAACAATCCAGCTTGAGCTTCCACCATTCACACTCATCGCCGCAACGACACGTATCGCTATGATCTCATCCCCTCTTCGATCACGATTCTCTGGAGGAGTATACAGGCTCGAATTCTATACAGAAAAAGAAATCGAAAAAATTATCGAGAGATCTGCAAAAATTTTGGGAATAAATATCACAGATGAAGGCAAAAGAGAAATAGCAAAACGAAGTCGTGCAACCCCACGTACTGCCAACTATCTGCTAAAGCGTGTTCGAGACTTCGCACAGGTACACAAAGCAGAAGTGACCGATACTGTTGTTGATGAGGCTTTGGCTCTCCTTGGTATTGATTCACTAGGTCTTACTGAACAAGATATAAAAATACTTGAAACTATTGTAGAAAAGTTTAAGGGGGGGCCAGTGGGGCTCAATACTATTGCAGCATCTCTTTCTGAAGAAGAAGCAACCATCGAAGAATTTAATGAGCCGTATCTCCTTCAACTTGGACTCATGGAAAGAACTACTCGAGGAAGAGTTGCAACAGAAAAAGCTTACGGTCATTTAGAGATTGAATATCCTATCGAAAAGTAATTAAAACAAATAGTCTTCCAACATCGACTCGGGCGCTGTGTACGACTTTATCTTCTAACTCACTTCGTTCGTAAGAAGATAAGAAGTGCACTTGTGGCGCAAGAGTACTTGTCCACACGCTCTTCACTTGTTGGAAATAAAAAAGTCCACCGAAGTGGACAACCTCTATCTGAATTTTCAGTGAGAGGAATCTGTCTTATAGAGAATTTCCATATAGGCGGACATTGTACCCGCACCGTCACAGAAACGACAGACGGTTTGGGCGTATTCGCATCGACCAATACATATCGGGCAAGCACCCGAAGTGTTGACGAGCGGTGACAATGATAACCATTGAAGGAACGCGGCTGGATCGGTGGATTGATCAGACACAACAGGAGGGGAAAGTTCAGCATTCATAAATATAAAAATACTCTTGCAAAATAAAATGTCAACACCTCGCTTTCCACTTCATGCTTTTCACTTTATACTGTCTTTATGCGCATCATTTCTATAGATCCAGGATACGAACGACTTGGTATTGCCATCCTTGAAAAACAAAAAGGTGGTAAAGAAACTCACCTCTTTTCAACATGTATTAAAACATCAAAATCACTGTCTCATAGCGACAGACTTGTAATTCTTGTTGAGGAAATAAAAAAGATCATTGATATCTGGCACCCAGAATGCCTCGCAATTGAAAAACTCTTTCTCGCAACCAACCACAAAACAGCAATGCTTGTTGCCGAAGCGAGAGGGGTAATTCTCTCTGAATGTGCTCGAAATGGACTCAAGATATTTGAGTATTCTCCTCCACAGATCAAGCTAGCTGTTGCAGGTCATGGTGGAGCTGACAAAAAATCAATCATAAAAATGGTTCCTCTCCTCATAAAAATCCCGAGTACAGTAAAAATTGATGACGAATTTGATGCTATTGCAATAGGACTCACTTTTTTTGCAATCGAGAAAAGCTTTTAGAGAAGAAGCTGTTAGCTTTCAGCTTAAAATACCGCGTCTAAAGACGTGGTATTTTTGTATTTTCCTAACAGCTGACAGCTAGTAGCTAAAAGCTGTATTTTAATACTTTTCCCCACCCTTGCATTCTTTTTTATATTTGATAAAACTATAGCAGTCCATTTGAAGGAAACTATTTGGACCAAATTAAAAAATAAATTGAACACACAATGAGTGACCACGATGATGATGGCGAATTAAAGGGAGATCCCTTTAAAGACAAACCAGAAGAGGATGAAGATGAACTCGAAGACGATGAACTTTTAGATGAAGCGGATGCTGACGATGTTGACGTAGACGAAGATGAGGAAGAAGATGACGAGGATGGCCTGCTCTGGAATCCAGAGGAAGAGGAATAGTTAAGGAAGGTCGTTAGCTAGTTAGGTAATAAGCTTGTAAGCAAAATGCACCGCGCCTTTAGGCGCGGTGCATTTTGTATTTTCCAAACAACCTTACCAGCTCACTAGCTTACCACCTGTATTTTAATGAATCTATGCTTCCCTATCTTGTAAGTACCTGCGACCACTTTGAAATATATGTCGAGAACTTTTTCATTCGTATCAAGGTTTGTGATGGCACCTTCTTTTACGAGTCGGGCAAAATCAGATTTGGATGATAATACTTTATTTTTAACCAAGGTATCAGACAACAATTCTCCACTTACACACTTTATTTCAGGAACATCTTTTGGTGTTTCCTTGTTGCTAAAGACTGAAACAAAATTCTCTTCTGCTTTTTGACCTGCTTTTTCTCCATGAAACATACTCACAATATCACGCGCCAATACCATCTTGAGTTCTTTTGGATTTACGCCAGATGAAAGTTTGTTTTTTGCATCTTCAATAAATTCTAAAGACCTGTCAGTTGTCATAAGAAAATATTCTAGGAGAAGTTCATCTTTTATGGACATTACCTTTCCATACATATCGTTTGGGACATCATTTATCGCAATAATATTACCCCAGCTTGATGACATCTTTCGTCCATCAGTACCGGAAAGCATTTTGAACGTAATGATATTTTGTTCTGGTTGTCCAAAATGTTTTTGAATCACTCGTCCAGCTTTCAAATTAAAAAGCTGATCAAACCCTCCGATCTCAATATCTGCCTTGAGCGCAACAGAGTCATATCCTTGCATTAATGGGTACATAAGCTCACGAAGCGATATCTCCTCACCTTTTTCGATTCTGTCTTTGAAATTTCTTCGCTCGATCATTTGCTGGAGAGTAAATGTTTCAGCAAGTTCACATACGTCTTTGAAATTAAGTTTTGAGAGCCATTTACTATTATAGTGAAATTCAGCTTTCTTTAGATCGAGAATCTTACCCACCTGTTCTTTGTAAGTTTTGAGATTTAATTTTACTTGTTCTGCTGTAAGCATTGGTCGCTTCGAGAGCTTATCTGACGCATCGCCGATAAGTGCCGTAAAGTCACCCACAAGAAAAACCACTTGATGTCCCATATCCTGAAGCTTTCTAAGTTTTCGAAGAGGAATTGCTCTTCCAATATGAATATGAGGTGATGTTGGATCAACACCAAGCTTTATTCGAAGCACTTTGCCCGAAAGAAGCTTCTTCCGAAGATCGTCTTTAACAAAAACATCCTCTACTCCTCGAGACAAAAACTCATCGACGTGTGCTTCTGACACATTTATTTGCTGCTTTTTGTTCTTTAGTCCAAAAACCATAATTTAGAAGTTATCTCAAAATTAATGAATAATATAAAAACCAAAATTTTGAGGAAAAAATGGAGGATGAGGAAGAAGACATAACTGTGTTATGTTGACTGACGAAACTGCATTTTTTACCGAAATTTTGGTTTTTTAGATATTCAAGCATTTTGGCTGTCTTTAATATGAGTTTAATTTTGAGATAGGTTCTACACTTACTTTATCACAAAAACACCCAACTCGCACGAGTTGTGGTAAAATAAAAGAGAATTTATCTCAACATTAACGAATAACATTATGCCAAAAATACTAAAAAAAATAGACAAATATCTTCGTAAAGTCGAGGATTATATTATTCATATCATTAAAAAAGTGGTTGGAAAGGTTCGAAAAATGAAAGGAAGAAAAAATATCTGGAAAGAAGTACTCTTCATCGGAATCGCACTACTTCTACTTATTGTCGGTGGGTCGCTTCTCTGGTTCTCTTCAATCGAAATACCTGATCTGTCATCATTTGATCAAAGAATATTAGGGCAATCGACAAAAATCTACGATAAAACTGGCCAGATTCTCCTTTATGACCTCAATAGCAACATCCGAAGAACTGTCGTGCCTTTTGATCAGATCGGAGACAACGTAAAACATGCAACCCTCGCAATTGAGGATCCGGAATTCTACCAGCACGGCGGTATCAAGATCACAGCGATCATTCGTGCGATCTTTGCCAACATTGCAACGATGGAATTTTCACAAGGAGGATCAACGATCACTCAGCAGGTGGTCAAAAACTCTCTTCTCACTCGAGAAAAAACGATTAAAAGAAAAGTGACGGAATGGTTCTTGGCGATCAAGCTTGAAAAGACTTTGACCAAAGATCAAATACTCAATCTCTATCTCAATGAATCACCTTATGGTGGAACTATTTATGGTATTGAAGAAGCCTCAGAAGCGTATTTCAACAAGAAAGCGAGTGACCTAGATGTTGCAGAAAGTGCGTATCTTGCATCAATTCCAAAATCTCCAACTACTTACTCACCGTTTGGAAATCATCTCGATGATTTGGAAGCACGAAAGAATCTTACACTTTCAAAAATGAAAGAGGTTGGTTATTTAACAGAAGACCAATATGAATCTGCAAAGAATGAAAAGGTGACATTTGCGAGCGAGCAGACAGGTGGTATCAAAGCTCCTCATTTTGTGATGTATATAAAAGATTATCTCCAAGAACAATACGGCGACAAGATGCTCACAGAGGGTGGTCTTAAAGTAATTACAACACTTGATTATGATATGCAGAAAAAAGCTGAGGAGATCGTCAAAAGAAAAGCAATTGAGAATGGTAAACTTTATCACGCAACTAACGCCGCTCTCGTTGCAATCGATTCAAGAACAGGACAAATACTTACAATGGTGGGATCTCGAGATTATTTCGACAAAGACATAGATGGTAACTACAATGTCGCAACCGCAAAAAGACAGCCAGGTTCTTCATTCAAACCGATTGTGTATGCAAAAGCATTTGAAATGGGATACCGCCCTGAAACCGTACTCTTTGATGCAGAAACGCAATTCTCGACAACTTGCGCGGCTGATAACACTACAAGCGATGACCCGTGTTATTCTCCTGGCAACTATGATGGAAAATACCGAGGACCTATCACACTTCGAAACGCGCTCGCACAATCGATTAACATCCCTGCAGTGAAGCTTCTGTATCTTGTGGGAGTTAATAATGCAATTGATCTTGCAGAAAAAATGGGTATTACAACACTTGCCGACCGTGCACGATTTGGTCTCTCTCTTGTGCTTGGAGGAGGTGAAGTAACCCTCCTTGATATGACGGGTGCGTACAGTGTATTCTCTGATAATGGGATTAAACACCAAACAACTGGGATATTAAAAGTAGAAGATCAAAGTGGCAAGGTTCTTGAAGAATACAAAGACAGTAGTGAGCAAGTGATCGATGAGGACACAGCCCACCTCATCTCCGATGTACTCTCTGACAACGTTGCTCGAACACCAATATTCGGGGCTGCATCAAGTCTTTACTTTCCTGACAGGCAAGTGGCCGCAAAGACAGGAACAACTAACAACTATAGAGACGCATGGGTGATTGGATATACTCCACAAATCACGGTAGGAGCCTGGTCAGGTAACAATGACAACACACCGATCGCAAAGCAGGTGGCAGGATACATCGTTGCACCTATGTGGCACGAATTTATGAATGCAATATTACCAACACTTCCTGACGAAAAATTTCCAAAACCTGAAGATAAGGATTTATCGAGCCTTAAACCAGTTCTCCGAGGTGTTTGGCAAGGTGACGAGGGAGTTCATTCAATACTTTATTATGTTAATAAAGATGACCCACTCGGTCCTGCTCCAACTAATCCCGCAAATGACCCACAATTTTCTCATTGGGAATATGGCGTTCAAAACTGGCTGACTGGACAAGGAATCTCGCCTACTCCGGTAACTGTAGGACCTGCTCCATCTGCCCCCGATGTACAAATAATTTCACCAGAAAGCAAAGAAAGAATCAAATCTGGCGAGAAGGTAAAAGTAAGTATTAAGATTAATTCAGTAAATAAAATTAAAAAGGTAGATTACTTTTTAGCAGGAGTATTTTTAGGCTCATCAGAATTTCCTCCTTATGGATTTAACTTTGTAATGAGTGACAAAGTACCTACAGGAAGCAATAGCCTAAATCTTATTGTGACCGACACAACAGGTCTTCAGACAGCCAAGAGTTTAGAAATCATTAAAGAATAGAAATAAAAAGCCGCATCCTTAGATGCGGCTTTTTATCTTATATCCTCTATCTTAAATCCCCCGTCTTTGAGTTTTTGGAGTATCGATTCTTTTTTCATAAAGATCTCAGTCTTCAAATATCCCGATACATTTATAAACAAAATATTGTTCTTTAGATCCACTGTTTCAAAAGGAATCTCAAAACCTGCGCACTCTGTAAGAAGCCCGACCAGTCTCTCCCTCTCCTCTCGGGGATTCTTGAGGTGGCGAAATTTTTCCAAAAGAGATGAGAGTGATGAGAGATTATACATTTACCCTAGAAAATTTTATCTATTAAAAAAGTTGAATATTTAATACGGGGTTATTATAACTTATTTTGCTTGCCCGAGCACTAAATTTGTAGTCGAATTTAGTGCCGGGTCGACTCAACTTTTTTCTTGTTATGCAATATGAGACGGCTTTTAATGTTATTAGTACAACCTATGTATATATCCAAATCCTTTTTACTTTGCAAAATATAGACATATTGCATAACGATAGATAAAACTTTAGAGGGTGTTATCTATTCATCGACATCACAAGATATGTAAAGAGAGTATTGTTTGATGGATTAATGATCATTGGTCTCCCCTGTCCTGCAATCTTGAGCACCACAGAGTCACTCTCAATAACCGAAAGGCAATCGAGAATGTAGCGATGATTGAATGACATGGTGAGCTCATCACCTTCTACAACACCTTTTATAGATTGTTTTCCTTCTCCAATATCATTATTCTTAGTTGAGAGATCCAGAGTCTTTGATCCTGGATTGAATGATACGGTAAGTTGATTAAATGAGTTTGAGAAAATACTTGAGAGTTTCAAAGCTGATATGAGATCCGATTTCAAAATTGTCGCTTTGGTTGTGAATTCTTTTGGAATGATCTGTCGGTAGTCTGGGAAATTACCATCAACTACTCGAGACGAGAGATGAATATCCCCTGTCGTAATAGAGAGCTGGTTCTTTGAGATGACCATCTCTAATTCTCCGCCCACATTTTCAAATGTTCGAACTATTTCTAACGCATTTTTAAATGGAATAAGTATCGGATCAAATCCAGTCACCTTCTTTACTTTCATTCTTCTTTCTGCGAGCCGGAATGAGTCTGTTGCTACAAACACAAGATCATCACTATCTTCATATATGTATACACTCGATAGTTCTGGCTTAATAGTGGACACCGCGGAACTCCACACAACAGATTTAAGTCCTGTTATAAGTTCCTTGGCCCCTATATGAAAACTCTTTCCATCAGTTACATGAGGAATCACCGGAAAATCTTCTACAGACATTGTATTGAAGGATGCTTCACTTTGTCCTGAAACTACAGTACATACTGTACCTACATTTTCTATGGTTATAGTTTTACTTTGAAGTGAATTAGAAAGGAATGATTTCATGAGTGATCCTGACACTGCAACAGCCCCCTCCTCCAAAATTTTGGCCTGTACCGAGACTTCTATACCCACATCAAGGTTTGTTGCTTTTACCACAACAGTGCTTCCCTTTGCCTCTATAATCACATAAGAGAGTATTGGAAGTGAGACGTGTTTACCTGATACTCGTTCTGATTGGGTTATTGCTTCAAGGAATTTTTCTTTTATTATTTCTATCTTCATATATAAAAAGTCTTATTAATAATAATGCTCTGTGGGTAAGTGGATAACTAGTAAATCTTCTTAATTGATAATGGTTTTAATGAATGTTTTGTTCCATTTTTTCCTGTAGGTTTATTGTTGATATTTTTTTTATAAAAATAAAAACAAAATATTTTCTCTCTTTCTAACATCTTTTCAACATACTTTCTCACAACTTATTCACACCTTCTCCACACTTTAATAAACAAAATATTTTTTAATTAATTTTATTTATTATTTTGAATTTATAACATTGCGCGAATCTGGTTTACTTCTTGTAATAACTGGTTACTATTTTTAAGATCGTTTTTTACTTTTTCGCACGAGTGAATAACTGTTGTATGGTCTCGTCCACCCATCTTTTGTCCTATAGAAGGATAAGAGACACCATAATCTTCTCGGAGAATATACATCGCGATTTGTCGAGGCTTCACCACTTCCTTTTTCCGTGTTTTGTCCGTTATAGATGCTTCTTCAATGTCGTAGAAACTTGAGATAGCTTTTATAACATCTTTAACTGAGACAGATTTTGTTGGCTTTGCTGTGTCTTTTATGAGATGTTTTATTTCGGACAATTCGAGTTGGCGTCCTTTAAGCTCCATCTGGCAAGTAATATTGTTTACGAGTCCCTCGAGCTCTCGAATATTTCCTTCTGTATTTGTGGTGAGGAATTCAATAATCTGAGGATCAAGGTCAATGTTGCGAGATCTGATTTTGTTCTTAATGATTGCTGAGCGAGATTCATAATCAGGTTCTGGAATATCCACGATCATTCCCGCAACGAATCGAGACTTTAATCGATCTTCAAGGCCATTGATGTAATTCGGGTGCTGGTCAGAAGAAAAGATGATTTGCTTGTTGTTATCATTCAAGTGGTTAAAGAGGTGAAAGAGTTCTTCTTGCGTCTTTTCTTTCTTTGAAAGGAATTGGATATCATCCATGATAAACACATCGTACTTTTTGTACTTATCCTTAAAGCTATTTATCTTGCCTTCCTGCATCGCAGAAGCAAACTCTTGATAGAATTTATCAGAGGTAATGTAATACACCTTCTTATTAGGATCGTTTTGCTTCAAGTGATTACCTATAGCTTGAATGAGATGCGTCTTCCCTCTTCCAGTATCTCCATAGAAGAAAAGAGGGTTATAGGATACGGGTTTTTTGATGATCGCCTGCGCTGCAGCGTGGGCAAGTTCATTAAAAGGACCGATGACGAAGTTGTCGAATGTGTATCGAGGGTTCAAATTATCGTCTTTGTTTATGTAAAAATCGTTGAGAGGAAGCTCTGGACTAGCCGCTCCGGTAAAACTCTTCTTTTTTCGTTCACTATCCTCCAATTCCTTGCGACTATCACTCTTTACAATCATGTATTCAAGAGATCGGACTGTTTCTGAAGCATCTCGGAGAGATTTGAATATCATTTTGTGGTACTTGTTGGCAAACCATTCTTTTATAAAAGCGCTTGGGACACCAATATATACAACTCCATCCTCAATTTTGACAATAAATGTGTCTTTAAACCACATGACGAAGTTTACTTTTGATAAAGTAAGCTCCATATCAGCAAGAACTTTGTTCCATAATATTTGTTTGTCGTCCATATGAGAATATTATACAACCTCACAAGTTTTGCTCTACTTCCACGGTGGCGATAAGTATGTTGATAAGATGTGTATAAGTGAAAAAGCAAATTCAGCATTGAATTTGCTAGTTATAATTTATTATCGAATTAAAAAACTCCCCTTTCAGGGAGTATATTGGAAATAAAAGATCGATCTGTTCGTTGCATCTCTCGATTTTCCCCAGACTTTTTTTAATGGGGAGCGGCGAGGATCTTTGCAGGTCTTGTAATCCATACCAACCATTGTTCCTCTCATCTGTTTGTTTTCACTTGAACAAGAGAGGAAGGTAGATCTTTTGAGTTTTTTAGCTCTTTTATCAAGAGTTGTAATAATCTCGCTCGATTTTCCTTGTTTTCCATGATCCTTACGGACCCAGACCGTGCCGATTTCTAACCACTTTCTGCTTCCGGTGGACCAAAGAGCACCGAAAGCATATATTCCCTTTGCATCACGAAGGATGAAAGTCATTTTTCTTAGATAAGCTTTGAAAAGCTGTCTAGGAGAAACTCGGCTTTGTTTTATGCCTGGGAGTAGACGCAACGCTTTTGAAAGTTCGACAAACTCCAAAGGAACACTTTTCATAAAGTTATATAATCACAACCTAAATATCTTGTCAAAAAAAGGGTTTAATGATAAAGTACCTCTATATGTCAGTTACATATCAACCTAAAAAGAGAAAAAGAGCAAAGAAGCACGGATTTCTATCTCGAAGCAAGACTGCTTACGGTAAGAGAGTTCTCAGAAAGAGAATGCAGAAAGGACGAAAAAGACTAACTACTGTCTAGTAGGGCTGATTCGAAATTTAAGCGCCCTTTTTGGTCCTTTTCATCTGGCTTGTCAGTCAAAACCGCAAAATCTCGGCTGTAAACCAGTAATTTATCCTTACCATAATCAAATGATATGGCTCGTCTAAACTCCTGATTTTCGCACGAGATTTTGCGGTTTTTACTAGACATTAAATTTCAAATCAACCCTCTTATGTTTCCTAAATCCTATCGTTTATCACGAGCGGATGTCTCAAATGTTATAAAAAGCGGGAGGGTCATCCATACCCCCCTGTTTTCTGTTCGTGTACTCCCTGTTTCGACACCTCATTTTAAATGTGCGTTTGTTATATCAAAAAAAGAACTTAAGCTCAGTGTGGATAGAAATATGGCTAAAAGAAAGGCTAGAATGGCACTAAGGGAGATTTCCACAGGGTTATCCCCAGTCTACTTTGTGGTGTTTGTAAAGAAAACCATTCTAAAAGCTGACTTTAAGGATGTGGTTGCAGAATTCAAGAAAGTGTTCTAAATTCACATTATTTTCCTCTTCGGTAGCCCTCGACCCTCTTTTGGTGTAGAATACTTCTATGTTTAATACATTATTTTACGCCCCTATTTACAATGTTTTGGTTTGGTTTATAGATATTATTCCCTCTCATGATGCTGGAATCGCTCTTGTTTTGGTAACCCTTTTGGTAAGTACTCTCCTCTTTTCTGTCTCAAAGAAGGCTATCAAGACTCAGATTGGACTCAAAGAAATAGAACCAGAGATCAAAAAGATTAAAGAAACAGTTAAAGATCCCGCAGAACAAGCTCGACAGACTATGGCATTATACAAAAAGCACGGAGTTAACCCTTTTTCAATGATTCTCCTAGTCCTCATCCAATTCCCTGTTCTTATTGCCCTCTACTATATGTTTTTCTATGGACTTCCGGTGATACACACAGAGCTTTTATATTCTTTTGTCCAAAATCCACCTCTTGTAAATATGAATTTTCTTGGGATCGTTGATCTAAGTCACAAGAGTATTGTTCTTGCAATTCTTGCAGGAGCGACACAATTTGTGCAGGCATATATTATGTCGAAACGAACTGTAACAAAGGCTCCTACAGGTCAAAAGAGGTCTATGCAAGAAGAGTTTGCACATTCTATGCAGATGCAGATGAAATACTTTCTCCCGATCATTATAGGGCTTATCAGTATGGGTCTGCCGAGTGCTCTCCCTCTCTACTGGTCTGTACGAAACCTGTTTAGTGCCGGACAGGAAGTATTCATTATGAGAGATAAAAAGAATAAGTAATAAATAATACTTGATTTGACTTCAAGGAAAACCTGACTAATATAGTATATATTGGCCCCGTTCGAAATCCTTCAGTTTAACGAAGTGACATATTAAAATAAAGCAAAAACAATGATAAACAACTTGAATTCACATATACTACGGAAGCGCTTGGTTTTAGCACAAAATAAGATAGAGATTAACAATTCATTAATTATTAAATAATATATAGGACTGCGATAAGCGCTTCCTATTTCAAACGGGATGGAATCAATTAAAGAAATCACAAAATCTCTCATAGATATGCTCGGAGTACTCGAAGCAACGATCGAGGTTGTGGAGCATAACGGTGGTTTCTTGGTGAATATCAAATCTCCTGAAGAATATTCTCTTATTGGCCGAGAAAACGAGAAGTTTGAAGCATTTTCTCATCTTGTGAAGCGAATGGCAGCAAAGAAACATGGCGAAGAGGTTCGTATAACAGTCGACATTAATGGTGTACGAGCTCAAAATGATGAACATATAAAGAATAAGGCGACTATGCTTGCGGAGCGAGCACGGTCATTTAAGATCGATGTTGAGATGGATCCAATGACTTCTTACGAGCGAATGCTTGTCCACTCTCATCTTGAAGGACGTCCAAATATAAAAACTGAATCTATAGGAGAAGGAAGAGAGAGAAGGCTTGTGATTAGATTTGTTGAAGATAGTAGTCCAGAAGACAAAATATAAAAAAGACAATGCACCGCGCCTTTAGGCGCGGTGCATTTTCTTTAATCACTATTTCGTGAGGTCTATTCCCCACAATGTAAGATCTCTTTTATTTATAAATGTGAGGTATTTATCTGTCGGTGATACTTCAAGTGTGATAGCATCAATCGCCTGTCCGCTTTCTTGCGAAAGATTTGAAATAAGATTCGTTTCTCCAGTTTTTAGATTTATTTTCCACAAAGAGTCATTGAAGAATAATCTTCCTTTGTACCAATCATCTGGATATACAGCAGCAGGAATAGCTTTTGGGACTGCACAATAAACAGTATCTACTGTTGTATTCGCCCAGACACATTTTTCAGGTAATGTCTTCACCGAGAGGTCGTTAAGAGATGAATCTTTATTACTAAGTACAGATAATTTTAGTGTTGCTGAAGCTTCTCCCACAAGAAAAGTTGAAAGATCATAACTTGGAAGTAGAGTGAGACCCAGGATATTACCGATAAGTTTGCTCATTGCGCCCGTGTCCGTATTTACGATGTATGAATACCCATATGTTATTCCAGATGGTTTTGTTGTGATCACTGCTTTTGTTTCTGTTGGGAGCGAAAGAAGCCATTCCTGAAGCGGACTTGTTAGTATGGTTCTTGATTTATAAGCATTATCGAGGATAGCGAGAATTCCATTGTCAGTGCCATATGTGAGATCTAATATTTTCTTACCACTTGGAGACATTGCAATCTCTTGAATATTTCGAGCGAGGTATGTCCCTGTTACATCTTTAAACCTGGTCGAAGTATCGGCTGTTTGCGCAACGGTTGCAGTAGTTGTTGAAATTTTAACACTTGTTGTTGCAACAACTGGTTTTTTGTCTTTGAGAGTGATTGCATAAGTGATTATGTTGTCACTAGCATCCAAAAATCTTGTAATAAGAGAATCGCCTCCCGGAGTAAATGTCGCTTCGTATATTTTTGGAACTGTTGTGTTAGATATTTTTATCGGATCCTCTACGTTTGTCGGGATATCGTATATATGTCCTGTTGCTCTGTCTATATATCGAATAGATGTTTCTTTTATTGTAGTTTTAACTCGATCTTGAATTACATCTTTATCTTTTTCTGTGATTATATCTCCGGCTGTTGGTTCGGTAGTGTAATGTCGGAGTCGAGGAAGTTGCTTTTGAATATTATTATCACCCGTCTGAGTATTGCCAATCAAAAGAGGTGAATCAGTATTATTTGTCGAAGGTGTTGCATTGCTTCCAAATGGGAAAATGCTCTTAAAAAAACCGGGTGCGCTTGTTGTTGTGTTTGTCGGAGTTTGAAAAAAATAAAAATAAAGTACTCCCGCAATTGCAAGAATAATTATAAAAATAAGTCCAAGAATAGTTTTTCTGCCCATGTATTAATTGTATCGCAAAAAGATAAAGTTAGAAAGAATTAATCTGGCGATTATTTTTGCTATTTTGTGGTTGTGGAAGCAGATTGTGCTGTTCGTACTTGTTCCTGTAATAGTTTGATTTGCTGTTGTGCTAGTTTGATTTGATCGTCTTTTGTTTGGGTACTTGTTAGTGGAATTATTTTTGGCGCCGCATTCCCTTCCACCGTCGCACTCACCTTCCCAATCGTAAACTGCAAATTCAACAAATCTCTATTTATCGTATACAAAATGACATATGATCCCAATGCAAGCAAAAGTCCTGCAATCGCTGCAGAAATTCTCTTCTTTGCCTCCTCTACTCCACCACCACCAGCACTTGTCATATACTCAACTCCTCCCCACATGATCATGACCACAGCAAGTCCTGAAGCTGCCGCTACTCCCCAAATGTAGAGAGCCCTTAGATACCCAGCAAATCCAAGACTTGATGTTCCATTACTATCTCCTGTCTGAATACCTGTACTTATTCCCGTTGTGAGTCCTGGGATGGGGGTGAGGGGTTGATAACCTCCCTCATCAGCACCAAAAGATGACTGAGTATTTAATATAAGTATCAAAATAAATAAAAATGCAATGAAGGATTTTTTCATTGCATTTATTATACTATATTTTTCTATTGAAATACTTCATCGCGGTACAGAGGTCCCCAGTAGTGTTTTGAACCTGCGGCACCTTGAACACTACCTGTGCTATTTATTTGATTTTTCATTGTGATGACCGCAGCCTCAATACTGTGGTAAGGATTTTCCAAGGATGACTGGGTTGTATATCCTAATTTTTGTACGACACTATCATTTGTTGATAGACCAAAAAGTCCAAGAGAAACTTGGCCGTCAGATTCATAAAATGGTTTTGGGCTTGGGTTGAAATTTGCGCCAGCTTCTGTTACCGCCATGCTTGCAAGCAAACTAACCCATCCTTCTGCGGTCACTTGTCCATCGGGGAAATATTTTTCCGCATCGGAAGGATTCATTTGATCAAGTCCATATTTTTGTACCATTTGCATTGTGTAGTCATTCCATGATTGGTTTGGGAAACTTTGAGCTTTGAGTGTTCCACCGCCAACTCCTGTCGATCCTCCTGTAAATGGTGATCCTGGGGTGCCAGGATATGCCCCTCCACTTGATGTAGTGTTTGTATCATGGTCAATAGTAACGTACTTCGCCGCCGCATTCCCTTCCACCGTCGCACTCACCTTCCCAATCGTAAACTGCAAATTCAACAAATCTCTATTTATCGTATACAAAATGACATATGATCCCAATGCAAGCAAAAGTCCTGCAATCGCTGCAGAAATTCTCTTCTTTGCCTCCTCTACTCCACCACCACCAGCACTTGTCATATACTCAACTCCTCCCCACATGATCATGACCACAGCAAGTCCTGAAGCTGCCGCTACTCCCCAAATGTAGAGAGCCCTTAGATACCCAGCAAATCCAAGACTTGATGTTCCATTACTATCTCCTGTCTGAATACCTGTACTTATTCCCGTTGTGAGTCCTGGGATGGGGGTGAGGGGGACATAACTACTTGCCTCTCCAAATGTCGACAACCCGAAAAAAATCGCATTGAGAATTATGATTGATATGAGATATTTTTTTTTCATTTATGTTAGTTTCTAACTCACTCCACACAAAACTTTATTTAAAACGAAAGCGGGTTACCTGGTTTATTGAAATTAATAAGAGTTCCTTTTGATACATCTTCAAACGAGTTATCTGTATTAATAACGTCGATATTAATAGCAGATTTACCATCTACATTGGTTGTGTTTCGGAAAGTCATATCGTTTTGAGTTGTAGGGACTTCTATTGGGTTGTTATTGATACTCCAGTTGTACGTAAGCTTGCTATCCCCTCTATTTGTTACCCCGTAAAAGAAGGGATAGATTGAAAGGGTGCCCTCTTGATTTGTTCCTAGATCAAAAAGAGTTGAAAGTTCTTTATTAAATAATGTTCCATAGAGAGGGTTTTTTTCATACATATATACTTCAGGCTTTGTTGGAGCGATCGAAATATTATTGCTTGCGGTATTTTGCGTTCCATCTGTTGTTTCGACACTCACATCCACTTGCCCGGCGAGGATGTCGCCTTCGTATGGAAGAGTGTTTTTACCAAATCCAGACTGATCTTTAAGTACTTCCCCATCTTGTGACCATTTATAGATAGTATTTTTTGCACTTGTTTGGTTCGGCATTGCGACAAATGTAACTTTCTCTTCTGCAGAAAACAGCGCTTTTCCTTTATAAAATGGAGGAGTGTATGTGTCGGCTTCCCAAATAATATCAACACTTTGTGGATTGATCGTGACTGTTTTGATCACTTCTTTACTATTTGGTGCATCGATCGCTGCTTTGATGGTTGTTATCTGGCCTGATTTGCCCGCTGTTGTTTTCAATACTTTTTGTCCCTTTCCCTCAAGAATAGTTGTCCCATTTGCTGTCCAAGAAATATTTGAATTATCGAGGTCTACTCCATATGCATCGAGGGTAACGGTAATAGGCTCACCTGGTTGTGGAAAACTCGGATCAAGTGTCACATCAATTTGTTCATCAAGGTCTGGAATCTGGGTCGGAATTGTATCTTGTGCAAATGCAAAAGTTTGAAATACGAAAAGTAGAGAGAGTATAAAAAAAGTTTTGAGATATTTAGTTTTGCTCATTATTATTTGCATTTGATTTTCTATTTTGCTGTTCTTTTATCTTGGTGTCCCTGACAGTGTTTGGTGTCGGGGTATTGTCTATATTCCTTTTCTCAGTGCTATTTTGTTTTCCAGAATTTATATTTGCATTATTTTGAGGCCATCCGGATTTGTTGAGTATCCCTCTTACTGCTGCACTTCTCTTTGCTACCGCGGTTACTCCACCTATTATACCTCTTTTGAGAAGTTTTTGAGCACGAGGGTTGTTTAAAACTGCTTCAGTATTTATTCCTAATTCATCTTCTATTTTTACACTGACAATTACAGCGATTATATCAATAATCCATAATGGGAATGCATCTACTCCTGGCAACATTTCTAAAAATGCTAATCCAAAAAATATTAATGCTCTCGTTTTTTTGAAATCAACACCATTTGATTTAAACCAACGATAAAATAGCCAGCCGACAGCAATATCTATAAGGCGATTCACTACGACACCAATCACGATAGCATCGAGTCCAATTTGAACTAGATCTATCGTAAAAGCCAAGAATACCATAAGTATTGGGGTATTCCCCGAAAGTCTTTTTTGGTTTTGCATTTATTTAGATATTGGAAATTAGGAATTTGAAATTTTTAAATAAATTTGAAACTTCTTCAAATTTCCTGACAACCTTACTACCTCACCAGCTTACAAGTCTCCTAAATCTCTTCTCTTCCTTGTTTTGCAGCTTTGATTGCGAGTACCTGCGATGGATCAGAGGTGATGATTTGATCTTCTGTATAAGAAGAAATGATCTTTATAGCCACATGTTTAAGTCCTGCAAAAAAGATTCCCTCCCCAACATCAGATTCGAGTAATAGATATTTTTCTTCGTCTGTAAGATTGAATGTCTTTTGGATCATATCTATAGATGATGGGGATTGTTTGAGAAGTATCTGGATTGACGAGTTGGTAATAATCGGTGTCCCATAAGGAGATTTGAGAAAGTCTTCAACGTCCTGAGTAATTGTTGCAAGTCCTAAATAATATTTTCGCCCTCGTTTTGCAAGCGAAAGAAGGAATGATGCTGTATCTTCTGACTTCATCATCCACCATGCCTCATCGATCACAAGAAGTCTCTTCTTAAGCTTTTCTCGAATCGCATTCCATATGTAGTGCATCACAATATACATCGCAACAGGCTTAAGTTCGTCTTCCATATCTCGAAGCGAGAATGTAACAAACTTTTTGTTGATGTCTACGTTTGATGGTTTGTTAATGAATCCGCTCCATGTGCCTTTGGTGTATTTTTCGAGTCTTTGTACGAGTGACTCCCCTCCCGTCATACCTGCAAGCACAAGCTGAAAGTCTGAAAGAAGCGGCGGTTCTGCATTGGTAAAGTCTGCGTCTGCTGTAATATCCTTGAGCGCATAGGTTTCAGTGATGGCTTTGTCGACAATCGCATCTTCTTCTGAGGTGAGACCCCCGAGCATAAGTCGAAAAAGTCCCACTAGGTTAATGATGTTTGATCGGAGCACATCCGCTGGAGATTCATCCTCACGAGGTTTTGGAAGATCAAATGGATTGATGTGGTGTTCTGAAGTAAGAGAAATATTAAAATATCGCCCTCCTGTTGCTTCAGCGAGATATTCGTATTCTCGTTCAGGGTCAATCACAATCACGTCTGTATCAAACATAAGTGAACGAAGAATTTCGAGTTTTGTTGCATAACTTTTTCCAGAACCAGCCTTTGCGAATGTTACTGAGTTGTAGTTTTCAAGTGAAAATCTATCGAAAAGGATGAGTGAAGAGTTATGTCTATTTACTCCATAGAGTATTCCCTTGTCTGACGTAAGGTCAAAAGAAATGAATGGGAAAAGTGATGAAAGTGGAGAAGAGTTCAGTTTTGAGTTTACATTAAGCTCATCATTGCCTATTGGAAGAACGCTCCGGAATCCTTGCTCTTGCTGAAAGAGTGCGGGTTTTATATACACAAGCTTTGCTTCAAGTATGGATTTGATTTCTGATTCTACTTTGTCCAACTCCTCAATTGTAGTTGCATATAAAGTGAGGTAGAGGCCAACCTCGAATATTCTTTCTTGTGCCTGCTGGAGCTGGTCTCGTAGTTGTTCGAGATCTTGGTATGCAGTATCTAACACTGGATCACGGACAAGTCCTTTTTCTTCTCGCATTGCGATCTGGCTTTGTACTTCAGCAACTTTTTTTTGGAACTGTCTTAGAACTTGTGCAGTATCAAGTGGGTGAATAAATATTGAAATATCGAAGATACGATCAAGGTTGATGATCGGGGCAAACCAGCTCTCTGTAAGAAATCGTGGGTAAGAAATAACGAAGAATGTTCGAGCAATCTTGTCTCCAAGATTCAATTCTCGAGGAGAGACCTTGAGTGCTGATGGCGCAATGACATCTTTAAGTTCCAAAACTCCAGTCTCATAGATCTCTTGAGGCAAGATCGATGTAACTGTTTGTGGTTTTTCTTCTTTTTTACCTAATAAATTTTGTATGAATCCCATATATGGTTGATTAACTTATATTTAGCTTAACTGGCTTATGTTGATTGGTTTTTCTGTATCTCCAGGGTTGAACAATTTGTAATATAACTCCACAAGCTCCTCGGTACCAAGTGGCACCGCTCGAACCCCTAATCTCGTAAGCCCTGCCATCACCACTTCCATTCTTTGCAATAACTGAGTGCGGTTCTCTTCAAAATTTTCTGTTTTTTGTGTTTGGGCATTATTACCTTTGCCAAAAAAAGAAAAAAAGCTTTTTTGATTCTGAATTATTGCAGGTGTGTAAGAGACAACTATAAAAAAACTTTTGGTCATAATATTCACACTGGTAGTAAAAGTTTTTATAAATTCTATGTATTCTTTGGTTTGAACCTTGAGAAGTTCGTTCTCCTGATCTCGTTCGACAGTTTCGAGGAGTGCAATATATGGCCTGATATCAAGTCTTCTCGATTGCGCGAATATTTGGATTGAGAAGTTGATAGAGTTTAAGAAGTTTTGGAATTGATAGATGATAGCGTTCTGCTCGTCTGCACTTTTAAGAGCAAAGTTAACAGATGAAGTCATCACAACTCCACGGATGCTGTTGTCTTTGAGCACCACCACCCCATCACGGATTTCCTTGATCGGTATAAAATCTTGTGAGCTTTTACCTGTTGTTGGCATTTTTTAAGGATTCTATTAGATTATTTAAAATTATTTTGTCCTTTGAACATGTCGGTTGGCAATCCTTCAAATGTTTGCAGCCTCTCATCATGTTTCATTGTAGCATTGTTTGCTACCGTTTCATTGATATCCAAGCTCCACGTGAGCTCCTTCAATCTTGATTGTGAAAGTTTTGGAACATAAATTCCTCCTTTTGGTATTTGAGCGATCTCTTCCGGTGTCGATACTTTGTTCTTTTTTTGCCAGAGATAGAGTTTATCGCCCAAGTAGAATCTTACTGCAGATTCAACTGCATCAATAAATGGACGGTTGTTTACTTTATAAAAAGCGAGTGCGCCTGCGAATCCTCCAAGAGGAAGAATAACGAGGAGTGAGAACGGCATTGGAAGAAATCGATAAAGGATAAAACATATTCCAGCACCACCCGCAACATATACGAACTGTTTGAATGTGAGTGGTCCAAATATCTTGTCTTCGATTTCGATGAATTGAGGAACTTGGTATTGCATATTGTAATCCAATTATAATATTAATTGTTAATAAATGTAAGTGAACAAAAAGCACCGCGCCTAAGGCGCGGTGCTTTTTGTTATATTCTTTCTCTATATGGATCTATTTTTGCTGCAGGTGTTGCTTCTGGAGAAATGTTTTGGGCTGGTGCGATTGGTGGAGCCGTATATGTTTTTGTGACTGGTATCGTTACTTCAGGAATCTTGGCGGCCGATTTCCCCATCTGTTCTGCCTCTAGTTTTCCAAGTTCCGCAATGCCTTCTGGTCCTTTTGGCATTACGAATGCTTGAGAGAGCTTGAGTGATGCTATTTGATTGAGAATGTTTGTCGCATCAGGTCTATTGGCTTGCATAGTTTCGAATTTCTGAGGAGCAATAGGGTTTGGTATTATTGCATCTTTAGGTTTTTCTGGAATGAGATAAGAATTTTTATCGAATGCTAGTGCTGGCTTTTCAACTACTTTGTTTTCTTTTTGGCTTATTTCTTGATGATACTCGACAATTTCTGTTTCAGGTTTGGTATGCTCTACTTTCTCTTTATTTGTTGCTATGACTGGCGTATCGATTTTAGTATTCTTAACCATTGTTACCACTGTCTCTGTTTTTACTTCTGAGGGTGTAGGGTCTTCTATCTCTTTAAGCAAGGTTTGTTTATCAAGTGATGGATGTTCGTCATCTTCTTCGTAGTATTGAACAAGTGAGCTCGATGGCTTGTGCGGCGCTCTCCCCGCGTATAGTTGAACCATTTGATCTTTAATCGGTTTGAATATATTTTCATCTATGTCGCGTGAAAGGACTGATGCTTCGAGCGCGGAAAGATGTAAATCATTTTGTATCTCTTTGATAAAATCCTTTGTCGCAACTATCCCCATGATCACGTCTAATGTAATATCGACAAGATCACCAATTTTATCTATTTGAAGATTGTGTTTTTTGCCTATGATATTGATATGAGTGGTTGTCTCGACTGAAGAAATAACATCCCGTATCTCTGTGGGGAGTTTCCAAAATATTTTGCTGTATTGGTCGCTTGTGTATCTTTGCATATTATTTTAAGGTTGAATCTCCCGAGTCTGACCCGCTCTAGCCTGCCGTGCGGCCTGAGCTGCTGCCTGTTGCGCTGCTTGCTGAGCTGCTGTTGCTTGTGCTGCTGTTGCTTGTGCTGCTGCCTGTTGAGCTGCTGTTGCTTGATTGATTCGAGATTGTATTGATTGAAGGGCCTGAGTTGCATTCTGTTCAGCGGCTTGAGCCGCTTGAATTGCTTGGTGTGTTGCTTGTCCAGGCTGTGACAATGCTTGCAATCTTTGTACTCGGAGTGATTGTTGAGCTTCTACTTGTGCTTGCGCCGTTCGAATTGTTTGAGATGCGCCTGTCGTTATTCCATTAGCAACTGCCGCCGCCGCCGCCGCTTGCGTTTCTTGTGCTTGTAAGAGAGCTAATTGTGCGTTGTCATTTAATTCCTTGGCTGCAGCTTTTGCTTCTTCAAACGCTTTCTTTGCCGCTTCCAGTGTTTGAGCTGTTGCTGCTCCCTGAGCAAGTGTTTGAGCCGTTAGTGCTGCTTGCGTAGCTTTTACTAGATTGGTTTGTATTGCATCCTCTGCCTGCTTTGATTTATTTGCTATCTTTGTAATTTCCTGTTGAACTTCAGCTTCTTTGACTGTATTTTCGTACTCTTTATTCGAAGATGCAAATCGGGTAAAGTTTTGCTTTGCATTTGCAAATGTCATATCGTCATTTTTAGTATTTAATGCTTGTCTTACTTGTTGTCCCTGCGCGTTAGTGACCATTCGGAATCCTGATTCATAATCATCGAAATCAATTCCATTGGATATCGCCTTCCATTCAGCTTGTAATACATGATTATTTTTCGCGCCTGGCATTCTAAGTTTATCTGCCAATTGTGTTCTCGCCAATCCTTCATAAGCCACCTTACTCAATTCATCCTGGAGAGGTTTTTCCATTCCATTTTTCATTGCAGTTTCGATCATTCGGAAGTTGGTCAATTTTTGACGAGCCAATGCTTGAAATGCGGGCTGTTCAGAGAGCGTTTTCTGCTGTTCAGAACTCAATCCCTGCAAAATACCTGTTGTTTGCTTCTCACTAAAGTTTTCAAATAGTGTATTAAGCTTGCTTTCGATTCGGCTTTTACTTACTGTATTAGGATTATTCGCATCAATTGCATCATAATTTTCTCTCATGTGTTTGATAGCCTCGGCACCACTAAGAGTGTCGGTTCCACCATGTCCATCGTCAACCTTAATCACTCCGTGATTATTTTGCCACTCGTCAGCTAACCTCATTCCATCTGCATAGTCACCCAATTTAACTTTGTGGTATCGAGTAGCACTGTTGTCGATCAATTCCTGCACATTTCTTCTTCTATCTTTACCGAGATAGTCTACGAGGGCCGCAGCCTCTTTGTCTTTGCCTGCGTCTTTCATAAATTGCACCATCGCGGCAACTTGATCGTCTTTCATTTCAGTACCAACATACTTGGCAACTTTTTGATCATATGGGTGTATTAGCCCTCCAAGCTTTTTCTCACCTTTCATCATTTCCCCAATAAGGGCGGCCTGTTTTTCTGGATCATCTCGAAGTTCGTTTAATGTGTCCTTGGTTGATGCCATGTCTCTTTCAATATCATGGTGATGCCCCTCCCCAGCTTTTCCAAGTCCTGAAGTAATACTATTACCAAGTCCTCGAGTAATACCTCGCAGCACCGGATTTGATACAAGTTTGCCACCTATCATACCCTGTCTCATCTGCTTGAGTGTTTGGGTACCGAAATTATGTTTTTCAAGAAGGTTGTATGCCAATGTTCCTGCAGTATTTTTGCCTACCCATCCTGCTGTCCATCCTCTCATCCCCTCAAAGGCACCTACAGCAGCACTCGCGCCTTTGACTCCCATTGTTTCAGAAACAGTAAGCGAGAATATCATCATTCCTATAACAACTGAATAGCTAATAACATTTGCAACAGGAACGGTTGTAAGATCAGCAAGCCAGCCTTGGCTAGTTGAGCTTACTGCCAAAGTATTCAATGATTCTCCAGTTTTGATCGTGAGATACATCATAAACATAAATACAGGAGCATAGAATGATTCGCGAAGAAGCGATCCCCAGAATTTGTTACTTATCTGATGTTCAATATCATGATTTGGAACCGCCATACCCGCAAATGCCAAGGGCGAGAATATCATAAGCATTATGAGAGTGATAAATCTCTTGATGAATATAATACATACTGAAAGGAATATGAGTAATGCTGTAAATATGACAACAATTCCCATAGCAAAGGTGGTAACTGGATTTTTCTTAAGGTTCCAGCCTATCTCTTCTGGATTTTTTTTGTTGGCTGCTGCTTGATTGATTGTTTTTGGATCAAGACTACTGTTGTCAAATACCTTTTGTGGAGAAAACATTGCCATCAATGTGTCTCCAAGTCCAAACGTAGCGTTACTATCTGCCCCAGAGCTCTGTGTACCATTGACTTTCATTGTGTCATATATTTCTATTGCAAGAAGATTGGATATATCGATCGGAATTTTAACAAAGAAGAGACTGAAATTGATAAGTACTGCACCAACAATAAGTCTACTCAATCCTTTCTTGACTCCATGATCATCAAGTTGAAGTATAGTAGAGATCGCAAGATAAAGAAGCATAAAAATAAAGAGAATGTTGGCAAAATCTCGGATCGTTGCCCATCCGGTGCTTACGATTCCAATACTGTTAACATTCGCCTTCATATTAACGAGTGTGACATCAAATACGGTGTTGAAAAACAAGCCAACCGCACCCAAGAAGAATGCAAGGATACTGAGGATAAAATAAAGGAATTCTGCAAAACAGGCACTTGGGTTTAAGGTGAATCCTGGTATATAACCTTCAAGTTTAAAACACTGGTCTAGTTTTTCGTTAGAATCATCCTGGGCGGGACTATTTACTGCACCTGAAACTTCTCCTGCAACTTCGGGTGCACTCCCCGCTCCTCCTCCTGCAGTTAATCCTCCTCCCGAGGCCTTAACAGCTCCTAATTGGGTACCCGATAGTGAAGCAGTACCACCACCCTCATTAAGTTTCTGGTATGCTCCAATCGCGGTGGTTCTTTCGTCTTGTGTCATTGCTGCAACATCGGCACATTCTATTGTTCGTTTTGCTTCATCAAGGGAGTTTATTTGTATATTTTCAAGCAATAAATCATCTAGTTTAGATAAATTCCCAAATACATCAAACCAGCTTGCATCTTCGTTTGGCTTGCTAGCATCTCTACCTAAATATGCATATATGATGCTGCTAAATTTTGTTGCGAGATCTCTTGTCCAAGGAGCCTGTCCCTTTAACGCTAATTGCATAGCATCACCATCTGCAGATGAAAGGCCTCCTTTGACAACAGCTTCTCGCACATTGGTTCCAAATGTTGAGTTGACATCACATCTTGCAACATGATCTGCTGGTGCAGATTGTAACTTTGCTATTATGTCTTTATTGTAATAAATATTTTTCTGCTTCCACACATCTTTAAATAAATCTCCATTATATCCCGAAATTTTCCCCAAATCGTTCAGAGCGGTTTGTAATTCAAGTGAACCTAGTGCGGCACTAGTAACATTTGATTCGTATGTTTTCCCATTTTTACTATCTACAATCGAATTTATAAATCCCTTCGAATTAAAATATATCTGCATTTTGTTTCCATCTGCATCTGAAACGACAATATTTTTTGGTTTTAGATTATCGTCAGGTGAAGCTGTAAAACCGACTGGGTCATTTATGGTTGAAGAATAGGTCAAAGTACGGGAAACTACATTATCACTAAGTCGTATAAATTCAGTATTACTATGAACGGTGTATGCATATGAGCCGAGTGTGACATCTGTAGCAAAAGTAGATTTGACTCCAAGGTGTGTGATTGCACACATAAAAATAAGAACCAATAATAGTTTGACTTTATTTTGAATTATTTTTTTGAAAAACATTTTTTTGAAAATGGAAGATTCTTATTCTCTTATATCAAAATCTTTTGCAGAAAATAGGGGGCATTCGTATGAGAAATATACAATATAATTATACACCTAATATTAGTCCGTTGTATATACCCGAGCAGCGAAATTTTGTTACAAAATTTCGCTGCTCGGGTATGATCTATTGTGATACAAAATAAAAAAAACTGTGAGGAGTACCTCCCACAGTTTTTTGTTTTAATTACTTGGTCGCCTCAAATACTTTATTGACCGCAACCTTTACGAGCTGATTGACGAGGGCGCTCACTATAGAGTCAAAGTCTTTTGCAAATGAGATACGCATATATTTCATATTTGATATGTTGTTTGTCTCGTTGATGATTCCCTGCGCTGGAGCTGTCACAATTCTGCTTTGAGGTGGACAATATCCGTTTGCTTGTGTCTGGCCCGGTTTACATGTATAGAATGATTGATATCCGTTTTGAATCTGGCTTTGTTGGATCATCCGGGCTTGTGCCAATTGTTGATCAATTGCTACTTGTGCTGCACGATTAGTGTTCCATGGGTTAGTTAATGCTGCCTGCATTAATCCAGCAGATCCCCCACCCTTAACAAGTGTCTGACCATTCGCGAATGCGCTCCAATTTTGCTGAAGCTGTGGACTCATTTGTGGGACGCTCGCAAAAGGATTATTGGTGTCGTATCCTGCAATTGTGTTATAGACACCGTTTCGGAATGGTTGCGCGATCTGATATGTACCATTTGCGATACCATTTATACCGCTATTTTGACCGTTTTTAAATCCTGCTTTTATTTCCCCAATAAACCGAGTTTTCTCCCCGTTTTCAATTTGTTGAAACATTGCGCCAATATTTTGAACGAATACGGGATTACCCTTGAATCCACTATTGATCCACTGAACAGTTGATTGAGTGATATAGGTGAGCATTTGGTTCACCATACAAAACATGACCGAGTCCCACGAAACACTGTTGATGCTATTGACGATTCCAGCAAGAATTCCTCCACCAGGGTTACCTCCCCCAACTGTTTTGTTTCTAAGTGCCGCTGAGTTTTGTGCTGCTGCATCCGTGCCTTTTTGTACTTCACTATCGTTAACTGGGACTTTGAGTAGATTTTTAACTGTGCTTACAGCACTACTTGTGAGACTTCGTGTCATACCACCGATTGCTTGCCCTACTGCGCTCCCGATGATTCTTCCGAGAATCTGACCGGCTGAACAGGTTGCAGTTCCCCCTATTGCGCTGTAAAGACTACTACTCCCAGAGGATGAGCCACTCGAGGATTGGGAAGAAGATGTTGTATTACTATTAGCAGCTGCGGTATTGGCGTCATATTGTGCTGTTCGAGCATCACTACAGTCTACACCTGGCTCACAAGCTGCAAATGTTACAGGTTTAGGAAAAATAAAATAAAGTAAAAAAACAAAACAAGAGAGAAATATTTTTTGTTTGTAAGAAAATTTCATTTTATTGTGTGATCACAAGTGTCCAATAGTTGCGAGCATTATCATCAAGCAGATCTATTATACCATTCTTGTTTAGATATTCACCAATTTTAATTACAAGATCAGACTGCGTGCTACCCGCATCCTGGTATGCTTTGACGGCCAGAGGCAATTTAAAAGGATCCTGTTCCTGTTTTGAAAATGCATCAAATGCAGAAGACACTTCGCTAAAATTGTTTATTACCTGAAGTTCAGTATCAGCGATATCGCTCGGGGTCTTTGTTTCATAGAGACTTTGTGCGTGGTCACCATATATTTTTGCCAGTGCTTCTGGGTCACTGTTTGTTGAAAGATTATTCAATAGCTGCATCTGAAGCGTTGCAAAGACTGACGCAAAGAATCTTATATCGTCAGTTGTTGCGTGTACTGTGATTGGCAGATTATTTGCGAGGTATTCTTTAAACGTAAAGTTATTTTGAACACCATTCACGAGATTGCCTACTAGCGTATCGACATTGTCGCTCGTCATGCTGTCATTATTTGAAAGATACACCGCATTTGCAAAAAGATTTTTGGAAATTTGTTCTGAGATTGTCGGAGTTGTTGTTGATTCATCGCTTGTCTTTGATAGCTTTGAATTATCGAGCTTATCGTTTGGACCAGCAATCGTAGGATCACGCCCAAGGTCTAATTCCTTTCCATCAGGTGTTCCATCACCATCTGTATCAGTATTGTGTGGATCAGTATTTGTAATTATTTCTTGCCAATCAGGGAGTCCGTCACCATCAGTATCAAGTGCGGAAATATTTTTCTCCGCGTCAGTTTCATTGCTGTATTGAATATCGGTGTATTGTTCTTGTTCAGTCGACGACTGGACCGTGATAGTTTTTGAATTAGTGTGAATCTTGCTATATACAGCAAGCGAGATAATTACAAGCGCACATACAATAAGAACAATTATTTTTTTGCTAGGTTTTTTGATTATCATTACCATACATTATATATCGATAATGATTTAATTTCTATTTTTTACATCCCAACACCTGATCCAGTCAAACTTGTACCAATACCACGAGGAAAGTCAATTACCCAATCTGCTGTTCCCTCTGTAGTACAACTCTCACCATTATAAACTTGGCATTGGACGGTCTCTTTTGTTAATCCTTCGATATAGTTTTGATTTACATTAGTATAAACATTGTAATCTTCATTATTTCTTGAGGCTCCATATCTATAAAATATATTTCTAGTACCACCTCGCACATCTGCTTGTTGAATCAATTCACCACCACTACAAGTACAGTATGTAATATTGCCGCTAAAGTTTCCGCCGCCATTATTTACATTTGACATTCCACCACCTCCACTCGTGCCACCTGCGCCTCCACCACCACCCCCACCTCCCAGCGCCCCCCCAGCTGCACCTCCTAATGCACCACCAAGAGCACCTCCACCAGAGGAACTTCCCCCAAACATACTATATATAGGATCAATTTTACTCATCTGCGCTGCTAATGGATCAACACTGGATACAAGTTTGATTGCTTGAATAGAGCCTTGTAGTCCTGCATCATAAGTCGCCGCTTGCGTCACAAGTCCTAATGAGTTTACTGATGTGCCTGACTCTGTTGTTGTTGCGCCATCCTCATCAACTGTTGTGGTTGAAACAATATCTTCGGTATAGTCGAATACATCTGTCGAAGAAGTTTTCTTTTGATAGATTATTGCGCCCGTTTCAATACTTATTCCATTCGAGTTTCTTATTTTTATAAGAATTGTATTAGCATCCCCAGGATTCATTGAATTGTCTAAACTATCAAATGAGACGAAGTCGCTCAATTTAAATGTAATTGTGTTATTTGATGAAGTGAGACCTGTAATTATTCCAAGACTACTCATTATTGTATTGTTCGCATTTGTGAATCCATATCCATAGATGCTGATTGTATCATTTGGATTGTTGGTGCCATTTGGTACTACGGCAGCAATGAGAGGATAATTACTTGTATCGATCGTTGAAGGATCTGTTGATGAAGCTTCAACTGTAGTTATAGATGTGTTTTGAGCTACAGGTTGTGGTGCGCCACCCCCTTGAGTTGCTAAAAGAGCATTTATTTTTTTTCTTGTATTTTCACCAAAAAAACCAGTTGGAACTGTGATGCCGGCAGGAATTAGTATTTCTGAACTATATAAATTTTGGAATCGCATTACTGCATCAAGGGTTTTTTGCCCAAAGTAGTTGGTGAGTTCTCCGTCTGAACCGGGTCCGGTATCTGCGACTCGAGTAATGGAATTTTGGTTAAGGAAGTTTTGGAGGTAGCTTACATCAGGCACTAGCGTAGCACCCATTTTAATATTTTGCTGAAACAAAAAACCTTGGGGAATGATACTTGCAGCTTTTGCAAATCCTCCGAGTGAAATGGTAAAAAGTGAAATAGCTAAAATAGCGAAAGTTCTTTTTGAAAACATGTATGAATTATATCACAAACAATTCTTACTTCTGAATGAGGTCTATCCAATCTCTAACAATGAGATTTTCTGGTCTTTTGTCTTTGATCTCTTCGAGTTTGATTTGATTAAGTGTATTTGCGATTTCTTTTAGATTTCCTCCTAATTTTTTACGCTTATGAGCAAAGCCGAGCTTCATTATCTCAAAGAATCGTGACTCGTCTGTATTTCTCTTTTTAAATAATTCTTTATTGATATTTTCAAAAGCAATAATAGCAGAATCGACATTTGGAGCCGGGTTAAATGCATCTCGTTTGACCGTTTGAACATATCGAGGAGTCGAATATGCTTTGCAGGCTATGGATAAAATGCTTGCTTTATTATCTCGAGCAACGATTCGAAGCGCCACCTCTTTTTGTACAAGAAGCACCATCTTTTCTGGCTGAATATTCTCCTCAAAATATTTTCGAATGATTTCCCCCGTGATGTAGTAAGGAATATTGGCAATCAGCTTGTATGAAGTAATATTCCCAAGAATTTGTTTTGCGCTTAATTCTAAAATGTCTCCCTCGATTAATGTTAATTGTTTTGATTCTATTTCTTTTGCAAATTTTACTTCAAGATACGGGATAAGTTCTCTGTCTTTTTCTACTGCGATCACCTTTGCGCCAGTTTCAAGAATTTTTGCGGTGAGTGCCCCCTTTCCCGGACCAATTTCAAGTATTGTATCTCCGGGCTTTATATCTCCTGCGACAATAATGGCCCGGAGCGCGCTCCCTGATTTTAGAAAATTTTGTCCTAGTGATTTTTTTGCATATATCATATTAGTTTTTATCACAAGAATCCCACATAAATTTAAACCAAGTTCGGTATGAGTCTGCGAGGTTTTTATTGACGATTACGGTAAACATTATTTCTTCGGGATTTCCTACTTGTCCTAGGTATAAGTGATGTAAGATGTTTACTCTATCACCAAAGACGTCAATTCCCGAATTGGCGGCATATTTTTTAGGGATAAATTTGAAATTCTCTCCAACCATTTTTATAATAGGATGATTACTTTCTTTAACATCAAAGTCAAATAGATGATGCATTTTGATTTTTTTCTTTTTGATTTGCTCAAGGAATCCAGGGAAAAATGATTTTACTCGCTCATCGAGCCATGCACCTTCGGCGCCGATAGAATAAAAATCTTCACCCGTTTTTAAAATATCCTTCATGTACTGTTTCCACCCTTCTGCCCCTTTGTAGGTATGGACTCGATATTCTGTTGGTGTGGAAAAATATAGTTTATCGAGTTCAGGCATTACATTATCAAGCATCTCAAATTTGCCCGCCAGGTCCTCAGAAAGTTTCTTTGGTTCGGATGCTTGGTATCTGTTTTCGCTCGATTCTATGATCTCAGTTGCAAGTCCTTTCTCCATGAGTCTATTGAGTGAGTCGTATACATTTCTCCTATGAACGCCAGATTTTTCAGATATTGCCCCAACGCCCTGTTCGCCAAAAGTCAGCAAGACCTCGTAGATCTTGGCTTCATTTTTAGATAGTCCTAGTTTTTCGAATACGTCACTGTATTTCATATTTTGATATTACAGCGCAAGGGTATTTTTGTAAAGGTGATAACTACCACTCGCGAGTGCTATTTGCCACTCATAATAAGTAAGTATGATAAATCTAATAAAAATATCTTATGAATCTACTTTCGCAAAAAGAGGGATTTATTACTTTACTAGTGTTTACCATTGCTATGGTAGTCCTTGTTATTTTTCTTACTAGAAATCAATTTAATTCAAAAGAAGCGTTTTTGGTCGCGCGAAGAGATGTGAGTTGGTGGAGAGGATCACTCAGTATTGCAGTGAGTTGGATTTGGGCGCCAGCTGTATTTATCGCTTCCCTACAATCATATACCAAAGGTATTGCAGGCGCATTTTGGTTCATTGCTCCAAATATAATATGTTTCTTTGTCTTTGCACCGCTTGCTATCAGGCTTCGCCGTCTTTTCCCAAATGGCTATACTCTTCCAGAATTTATCTTAAAGAGATATGACAACGATAAAAAAACCCATTTATCATTTTTGGCAATATTTTTTGGGTACCAGCTTGGAGCAATCATTATTAACACATTAGCAGGCGGTATACTTCTAAGTATTCTGACTGGCATAAACTTTCACATTGCTGTTTCATGTATGACTATTGCAGTACTTGTCTACGCAATAATAAGTGGATTAGAAGCCTCAATCATTACTGATATTGTTCAGATGGGCATGATACTTTTATTTTGCTTCGTTCTAATTCCTTGGGTAATCGTAAAAGCGGGAGGAATTTCATCGATCACAGGTGGGTTATCCGGAATCACGGGTGAATATGGAAACATTTTTAATCCTTGGATTGCATATTCCTTTGGTATCGCAATGACTTTTGGACTCATTTCAGGTCCGCTCGGAGACCAAATGTTCTTTCAAAGGGTTTATGCTTCAAAATACAAAGATATTGTTAAAACATTTGTTGTTGGCGGTCTGATCTTTGGTGTTGTTCCAATTATATTGTCTCTACTTGGTTTTATTGCTGCGAACCCAAAATTTAGTTCGCTTATCCCAGTAGCGGATCCTCAAATGGTAGGTCCTTTAGTTATAGCTTATTTTCTTCCAAAAGCGGCACTTGTTATGTTTTTATTCATGGCTTTTGCAGCCCTAGCGTCAACCATTGATTCCGCGTATTGCGCGATAAGTTCTCTCGGGAGCATTGATATTTATAAAAAATATTTTAATGCTGAGGCATCTGATAAAAAAATACTCAGTGTTTCTAGGGTGTTTATGTTTGTTATGGCAATTGTGGGAATGATAATTGCGCTCCTACAGCCAAAACTGCTTTGGGTATTTCTTATATACGGAGCATTAGCTTCAGCCGCATTCTTCCCTACGGTTTTGAGTTTGTGTTGGAACAGGTTAACAAAACAAGGTGCATTTCTGGGTGTTGTCCTATCACTTATATTTGGATTACCTCTCTCAATTTATGCAAACATAAAAGAAAATATTGATCTGATAGTTTTGTCATCCATTTTGAGTGTATTTATCGGTCTTGGCGTTTGTTTGATTTCAGGGTTCTTAAATAAGAAAACAAAATATAATTTTGAGACGGGAATTACAGAAAATATTTAAACTTGTTTTAAAATTAAATGCACCGTGGCGTAGCCACGGTGCATTTAATTCCATAGAACTCTCGCATTTAGCAAATTTCTAAGTATTTTCGAGATGGAGTTTGTAGTCGTATTGGATATACGATGGAAAATCACATCGGAGAAAAGACAACGAAATTTGCTAAACCTTCGGCGAATATAATAATTTGCTTTTCACTTTGATTATTATATGAGTGCGTGAGTTCTATTAAAAATCGAGTTGTAATAGTCCCTTACTCCAATCCACATGATCATCTGGTGCGCCATTTTCGTATTGAAGGAATTCTTCCCCAATATCCGCAATAAATTCTGATGGAACATTGATTTGTCTTGATCCATAGATCGTTCGCATCTGTGTATATGCAAGATAGATTTTCTTTCTGGCTCTTGTGAGTGCGACATAGAATAGTCTTCGCTCCTCTTCGCTATCTTCTTTACTTGCTGCCTTGCTTGATCGTTCGCTTGGGAATTGCCCTTGTTCGAGCCCGCCGATAAATATGTAATCAAACTCCAATCCCTTTGATGCGTGGATGGTCATAAGCTTCACTCCGACTTTTTTGTCTACCTCATCTTGATCACTCGAAAGTGCAGTGTGTTCCAAGAACTTTTCTATTCCCTCTCCTATTTCATAGTTATCGTATCCTGTTGCGATCGTTACGAGCTCACGAATGTTTTCAAGTCTCTCTGCTCCTTCTATTTTGTCATCCATATACATATTCTCGAGTCCTGAATGTTTGATGACGAATTTTACTACTTCGCTTGGATTTACTGTTTCTGATTTGAGCTTTATTTCTTGGAGCAATGATCGCCATTTTTCGATTTTAATCTTTACGGCTCCTGTAAGCTCATGTTCACCTCCTTCAAAGATTTTGAGCATTGTGACCTTGCCGATTCCTCGTGCAGGTACATTGATGATTCGTTTTAGATCAGAAAGTGAATCAGGATTCAAAGCCCCTTTTATATATGCGAGCACTTCTCGCACTTCTTTTCGCTCAAAGAATTTTGTACCAATAAGTTCGTATGCTAATTCCTTTTTGATACAGGCTTCTTCGATTACTCGTGATTGAAAGTTGGCACGATAGAGCACCGCAATCTCAGATGGCGATACTCCTTGGCTTACGAGCATCTTTGCAGTTCGCGCAATGAAGTTTGCCTCATCTTTTTCGTCTCCTGCGATATAGAGTGAAATCTGATCGCCGTCTTCGTTCTCAGTAAAGAGATTTTTGTCTTTTCGCATTACGTTCTTGGCGATGACTGTGTTTGCGACAGTAAGAATTGTTTTTGTTGAACGGTAATTTTGCTCAAGAAGGATTGTTGTTGCATCTTTGTAGTCATTCTCAAATCGCATAATATTTTTGAAGTCGGCTCCTCTCCAACTGTAGATTGATTGATCGATATCTCCCACTACCGCGATATTTTGGTGCTTACCTGCAAGAAGTTTTGCAATGTCGTACTGAACTTTGTTGGTATCTTGATACTCGTCAATGTGAATGTATTTCCAACGATTCTGATACCTTGCAAGGATCTCAGGATCTTGGAGAAGCTTCAGGGTCTTCAAGAGTAGATCGTCAAAATCGAGAGCCTTCTCGGTTTTTAATGTGTGTTCATATTCTTTCCAGACCTTGGCAACGGTCTCCTCGAAATACCCTTTTGGATTTTTGTTGTCGAACTCCTCAAATGTTACCCCACCCCCTTTTTGGTTTGAGATGAAGTGCATAAACTTGGCAGGCTCGTTGGTCTTTGGGTCAATGCCGAGATTTTCTAGTGCCGCTTTAATTGCGGATTTAGAATCACCTTTATCAAAGATCCCGAAGTGTCTTGGGAGATTAAAAAACTCGGAATTTTCTTTGATCATTCGAACTCCGAGCGAGTGAAAGGTTGAAACGAAAGGAGTTTCGTCCATTGAAACTGGCTGATTCAAGGCACGGTCCTCTTCGAGAAGCCGTCTGACTCGTTCTCTCATTTCACTTGCCGATTTGTTGGTAAAAGTGATAGCGAGTATTGACGAAGGTCTATTGCCCTGTTTTATTATGTGCAAGATTCGGTGGGTAATTGTCTTTGTTTTGCCCGCTCCAGCTCCCGCAAGGATCAAAAGCGGTCCCTCAGTGGTCAAAACAGCTTGTTTTTGTGGGGTATTTAGGGTTTTAAGATATGAAGGTTCATTTTGTGTTTCCATGCTTTAAAATATATCACGGATTCGGCTATCCACAGGCATATTTCCTCCCCGTTGACTAAAAAAGCTCATTCGATACTATTATATGTGTGACATACTCCCGATTCGCCCAAATGGCTTCATGTAGCTATTATTTTCTGAAATACCAGAATTACCACTAAATTTAAACTTATTTACTCTCTTGATACACGCAAAGACTTTATAATCCGTTCTTGCTCCCTAGCTAAAAAAGCCACAGCCTCTGTCATGACAGTGGGCCTTTTTGTTGCAGTTATATTGTTTGCCTCTCCACAAAACACCAATGCTGGTGTTCTTTCTTTTTTCTCTAAACTCATCAGTGGTGCTGTAGTGAGTCCAAGTGCTAATGCAAACATCGAAACATCACCATCAGAAGATAATTCACAAACCATGACTCTTCTCGAAGCCGCGGTGAATACCAACCCAAACCCGACTCAGGCAACTGATCTTAGTATTGTGGACGATAGTGTACTTGAAACTCCAACGGGACCAGGAGGCACGGCGCTTGAAGTAGAGGAAAAGATGTCTAATAGTGACAAAGTAAGTGTGTATGTAGTGCGAAGTGGAGATTCTCTGGCATCGATTGCTCAGATGTTTGGGGTGACTTCAAACACAATTATGTGGGCAAACGACCTCAAAAGCCCAAAAGACCTCAAGCTTGGGCAAGAACTTGTTATTCTTCCTATTTCTGGGGTTAAATATATTGTAAAGAAAGGGGATACTTTGAAGACTATTGCAACCAAATTCAATGGAGATGTTAGTGAGATCCAAGATTTCAATAATATGCCTGACACAAATGTTTCTGTGGGCGATGAGATAATTATTCCAGATGGAGAAGTTGCTGCGTCAGTTACAACATCAACAGGTGGTAAAACTGTTACAAAACCTGCAGTGGGTAAGACTGCAAGCGGATACTTTACACGACCACTTCGAGGCGGCATTAAGACTCAGGGACTTCATGGTAAATATAGAACAGCCGTTGACCTTGGAACTCCAGTAGGAACACAGGTATATGCAGCAGCGGGAGGCAAGGTAATCGTTGCGAAGACCGGTGGATATAACGGAGGATACGGTAACTATATCGTTATTCAGCACTCAAATGGTATGCAGACAATCTATGCTCACCTCTCTGTCGTAGATGTGTCAGCTGGAAATACGGTGTCACAAGGCGATGCTATTGGTAAGTCTGGAAACACTGGTAACTCAACAGGACCTCATCTACACTTTGAGATCTTGGGAACAAGGAATTGGAACCCTTTTAATTAAGTATCCAAGTATCAAGGAACAAGTAATCAAGTAAAATGCGGCGCCCAAAGGGCGCCGCATTTGTTTGTTAACTTGAATACTTGAAACTTGATTACTTAAATAACCTCCCTCTTCTGCCTAAACTGTAGTGCCTCTAAAACATGATTTGTATTCGTAGTTTCCGATCCTGCAAGGTCCGCGATGGTTCTCGATAGTCTCATTACTCGATGATATGCACGAGGTGACAGTTCGAGTTTCTCTGCAAATCCTACAAGTGCTTCAATACCATCATCTTCTATTACTGTCATTTCCTTGATATGTTTTGATTTGATTTCGCTATTTTTTGTATACGATGTATTTAGTTTTTCAAATCTTTCTTTTTGTCTTTGTCTTGCAGCGAGGATTCTTGCTTTGACTATTTCTGATGATTCGCTCACTTTTGAATCGTTAAGTGTCTTGTGATCTATATCTGATACCTCGATACAAATATCAATTCGATCCATGATGGGTCCTGATATTTTTCGATTGTATTTACTGATTGTAAGTGGATTACAGATACATCTTTTTTTACTTCCATAATTCCCACAAGGACATGGGTTCATTGCTGCAACGAGGATGAAGTCTGCTGGGAATGTTGCGTTACCTTTCGCTCTCGATACTTTAATGATTTTTTCTTCGAGTGGTTCACGGAGTGATTCAATCACCCGTCGATCAAATTCAGGAAGCTCATCGAGAAACAATACCCCTTTGTGAGCCAAGGTGATCTCGCCTGGACGAATGTGCGCCCCACCTCCAACAACCGCAACGTGAGACGATGTGTGGTGCGGTGCGCGAAACGGCGGGACTGTTACAATATTTTCTTTGAGAGTCCCTGCTATTGAGTGGATGCTTGTTGCTTCGAGTGTTTCTTCATAGGTTAGGTCTGGAAGAATGCTTGCGAATGCTTTGGCAAGCATCGTCTTTCCTGTTCCAGGAGGACCCCACATCAAAATATTATGTCCTCCAGCCGCTGCGATCTCAAGCGCTCTTTTGGCATTGTCTTGTCCTTTTATATCCTTAAAATCAAAACCAGATTCACCACTTTCGTTTTTTATTATAGTTTCCTCAGTAGCATCGAGTTTCTTTTTTGGTCGATCAGTTTTTGATTCGTCGAGGTGTTGTATGATTTCATCTAAATTTTCTACACCGAATATTTTTATATTGCGGATAAGGGATGCTTCTTTCGCATTACTCTTTGGAAGATATATTTCTTCGAATCCATTTTCTTGTGCGGCTTTTACAATACCAAGTACGCCATTAATACTTCGAAGCGTCCCATCAAGTGAAAGCTCTCCAAGAAAAAGCTTCTTCTCTGTATCGAAGATTATTTCTCCTGACGAAAGCAGATATGAAAGAGCAATTCCGAGATCGAAGGCTGGACCCTCCTTTTTGATATCAGCAGGAGCGAGAGAAATAATTATCTTTTCATTTTTGCTTTTTGGAGCATCAAATCCCGTGTTTTTGATAGCAGAATTCACTCGATCTTTTGATTCATCCACAGCTTTATCCCCAAGTCCTACAATATTAAATGCATGAAGTCCTCGAGAGATATCAGATTCGATATCAATAATGCTCGCTCCCATAATGTCCGACTGCCCACTATAGATTTTAGAAAAGCTCATGTATGTTTAAATTATACCAGAAAAAAATAATCTCAAACAATATTGTTTGAGATTATTTTTTTAGTTCATATGTTTTTTACAGGTTCTTGCAGATGGGTTTGCTTCAAGTCGATCTTCCTCAATAGTTTCTTTACATACTTCGCAAGTTCCATATTTATTTTGATGGATCTTTTCTATCGCTTTCAATACCTCGTTATATTTTGATTCCAAGTTATTCAAGATCGCAATGTTGTTCTGATAGTTTTCGAGCTCCTCTGCGACTTCGAGCTGATCGGCGCTATCAGTATTGGTGTTTGTATACTTCGGCTCCCAGTCATTAGGGTTGTGCGGATTTCGTCGCCCCACAGTCTTGAGTTCGTCCTCAAGAAGTTTTTTCTCCGCAGTCAATTTCATCTCAAAGTATTTTAGTTTGCTTTTATCCATAGAATAATTTTAGCACATTGAACATAAATACAAAACGTATTTTGTATTTCCCCTCCCCTTGAGATGAAGGGGAGGTTGGAAGGGGTTTGAGTTCGACTACTTCCAAAATAATTTAAACAGCTCTCTTGTATTATGTGCGAGCACAGCATCGTGGATTTCTACTAATGAATAAGGTTTGAGAGAAGTTTGAAGATATATTACATAATCCCCAATCACCCACTGTGTCGCTGTGAATTCCGTTTTCTCAAGTCTCTTCAATTTTCGTCTATGGGCATACTTTTTATTCTTCATTTTTTCCTCAATCTCATCGTAGTTTGTGATGAGCTTGAGTGTTGTTTCATCTGGCGCAATCTTCCAAGACCAGTCGATCCATTTCTCATATTTACCTACAAGCGAAGCATCCTGAAATCCATACCAAACTGTATTGGCATTTCCCATACTCTCGTACCATTTTTTTGTCGTCTCAAATAAATATTGTTCTATTTCATCTTCTTCAACGAACCTAACTTTTGGAACTGTGTGATATTTTGAACTAGGAGTTTGTTTTAAAATGTTTTGGAGCTCTTGCATTGTATTTTTCTTTTCTTCAAGCTTCTTTGTTTCCTTTTCTAATATTCTATCAAGTTCATTTTGTGTAGCGGGCGAAAAGTACGTGGTCGTTTTTGTGGTGTCTTCTGATATTAATCCTTTACTATCGAGCTCTTTCAATACGCTATATACAGTTGTTCTATGAATACTTGATAGTCGGCAAAGTGAAGAAGCAGAAAGCTTTCCGTATTCAAGCAGAAGCTTAAATATGGCGATTTCCTTCTCTCCTAGATTTAATTTACTTAAAATTGTTTCTAACATACCAAAATCATATACGTTGTCTAAAATTTGTCAACACTTCGTACATATATTCCAAAATAGCTTTATTTAATAAGGTATTATGTGTCGCATAATCTTTGACCAAATATACATTATGTTGCACAATATTGTTAGTAAAGCTCGTCATCTCGACAGCTCTTCGAAATCAAACCAAAATTGAAAGCAAGTCCACAGATGTGGCAATAAAATGAAAAAAATTCTAACAGTGTCGATCATCATCACTCTTGGACTATGTCTTCTGCAGTGGTCTAACAATAAATGGCATATAGTTTGTGATTTGGAAAATCTCCAATTGCAACCGAATCCGATCAAGTTTTGGAATCCCCTAGGAACACAAGCTCTGGAGGATAAAGAGTTTGATGCCCTAGTAGCTTCTAGGCCTGACATTCGTCCAATTTATAATCTCGAAGAGTTCAAATCGGTTTGTGGCAGAATAAAATCTGGTCAACATTTCGTCAATGCTAGATGGATAATAAATCGAGAGAACCAATGGAGAGAATTTGTCATTATTCATGTGATATATTCGGGTGAATTGGGTATCAAATATATGGATACACTACAGACGAACAATCTTGCTTGGATAACAACGGCCACAGACTATTCGATCAAATGGTTGAGTGGTGAAGTAGTAATAAATCGAGTTAGGAATCCTCATCAAAAAACTATGCTTTGGTTGCTAATCGTCATGCTTCCTTGGCTTGGATATATGACTATCATTTTCATTCCTTGCCTTAGATGGCTGTTATTACGAAAATGAACACTACATCCTCGCACACTTACCATGTGCGAGGGCTTTTTATATTAAATCATTTTCCGCGTTCGTTCCGCATAACTTCCGCGTCAATTCCGCATGAGCCTACTGAAACTTCGCTTCCCTCAATCGATCCATCACTTTTCTTACCGTATCAGTATTTCTTGCAAAGAGAATTGTGTTTGGATCAATAAATGTGTAGAAGAACGCTACTCTTCCAGATGAATCCTCAAATGATCTTGCATCAGTATTTGCTACCACTCTGTCTTTAAATGAAAGCGCTGGAGTCGTCGTTCCTATTGCCACACTTGTATCGAACATCCAAGTAAGATCATCCTTCATGAAACCTTCCCAATCTAAGAGGGCTGGATATGAGATATCATAAGAGTTGGTGAACATGAGAAGAAACGGATCAGTCTTTCCCTTCTTTGAATACAATCCCAAGAAATATTTAGGATAAAGTGTTCGAAGAAGTTCGTCTGGCGCTCTCTGATATACACTCGAAAAGAGTTCGTTTATATCTGCCCGCATCTTCGTATCCCCATCAGTGGTTACTGGAATGATTTCCATAACACTGTCCTCTTCTTGAAATTTTGAAGCAGTATCTCGAATGATTTGTGCCACTTCAGTCTTCGATGTTTTTGTGATATCAAGCTCTTTGTTTTGTTCGGCGAAGATAATATATTTTTCTTTCGGTACTGTTGCCGCTTGTTGTGTTTCAGCGGCTTTTTTGCTTAATGTGAGCATATATATTCCTCCAATAATTCCAACACCGATAAGAACAAGTGAGATGCTGATAATATAAAAAATCATGCTCTTTTTTTCTTCGGCCTCTGCCTTTGATGGAGCTTCCGTTCTTCTGTTTGCACCCTCTTGCATCATCGCAATACGACTCAAAGATAGTTTGTCGGAGTTGATAATTCCTTCGAGATCTTCTTTGTATGTATGAACATTTTGGATTATTGGGTATCCTTCCGCATCAATTGTAGGTTTCTCAGGGATCGGAGTTTTCTCTCGAGGTAATTCTGCATTCGGGTCTTTGTAGACATTAGAATTTTTGTCGAATAGGTCGCTAAATTTGGCACCCGAAGTCGCCTCGTCATTTGCATGAAGAGCCTTATTCATATATTGCTGTTTTAGTTCATCGCCTGTTTCAAATGGGTCTGGCATATTGTAAGTATAAATCAAAAACCATAAATTAAAAATCAAAACTATTGTCTCATTTCTTTATCAAGCTCCTTTGCCCTATCCCAAGAGAGTTCGAATATCTTTTTCATCGCATCAGCAATCTCGGCACTTTCAATAATTATTCCAAGCTTCTCTCTCCAGGACGCGATCATTACTTTGTTGTTATAAATATTTATTTCTGGAGTAAAACTATATTTTTCGAAGGGTACTAAAAGACTCTCTCGCTTCTCTTCTTTATCAAGATTCGAACGTTCCCGTGCAATTGCGGTATCAGGAAATATTGCTCTAATGGGAATATTTTTAGCGGCTCGTCTTTTGTAATACTTTGGAAAATAATTTACTATCCCTTTATGTACATCATCTACCGCAGCATAGGCCAAAATTGTTCCTTCCGAAGTTAAGGTATCTTCGTATACTTCTCGAAGTCCGTCCTCTCCCTCATAGAATTTTATTCGTGGTCTTTCTCCTATTTTGTGTATTGATTTAAGCTCTGGGAGAATCAGTTCTGCGTATCTGACATTTTGAGCTTTGAGTTCGAGATCGTTTTTCAAATATGTAATGAGTTTGTCTGGATTTTCTGCTCGATATTCTTGTTTAGGTTCTTTACCTGAAATACTCACAAGCCCCTTTGACCCAAGCGAAGACAAAATATCATAGACAGTTGTTCTGTTGATTCCCGCTTTCTTTGCTATTTCACTCACTGTCGCCTGCCCTAATCCAAGAAGGGCTACATATCCTGAAGCCTCCTTGGCATTGAGACCTAGGTTTACAAGTGCATTTTCGAAATTACCACTGTTTTCAGACACGTTTTAAGTATATCAATGGACCTAATTGTGTCAATGGTATTCCACAAAATACTAATTTAACTAAAATATGTTGATATTAAATGATATTTAATTTTTATATTGTTGACATATATTTACATATTATATATGAGTGGTTTAATGTTCCCAGAAAAGGGGCGCGGTGTTCCTTGATACAAATCAACCATTCAAACTTATGTCTATACAATCTTGGTTCATCTTTATGGAGATATCCTTAATTGGCACTCTTATTGTGGTGATTTTAGCTAGAACTATCAACGCAATTGAGAAAAAATGGGGTGTACCTCTATGGCATCTCATGGGAATAGGGCTCATGTGTTGTGTGGTATCCGATTCCGATCCAACTAAAAATATTCTCGGTGTTCTAATGCTGGCTGTCGTCATTATTACTCCGGTAATCATTCTCCTACTCCTTCTAAGGATTATTTGCCGGTGGATTTTGTCTAAATTTCACTACAAATTCCTAAAGGTCGTGGTGGCGGTTCTAGATTGGGTTTTGATCTGGGGATAGAAAGCTTTTCCATTTGTGCTTAACAAGTGGAATTTTTCAAGCCTGTGACGAGTGTCGTTGGTTTGTTGGTTAGTGTTCTTTTACAAAATGCGATCCCGGCTAAACCCTACGGGCAAGAGGTGTGAGACCTTATTCTGTTGTGAATGCGATAAATTGGATTGGAAGTTTGGCTTGGTGGGAAAGAGGATTGATTATCTTGATTGGGATCTTGCTCATCATTGTGGTGGAGAGTTGTGACCCTCTTTCGGACTCTATTCGATCCTTTTATAAGGAGGCTAGAAGGAAAAGCAGGTTCAAGAAAACTTGCAGAAGTCTTCCAGACATTTCACCTTGCAGACGATTCGAACCCGAGGATTTGATTTTGGTGGTGCAAAGAACCGAAACTGGTCCAGACTACGGAGATAACCACAAAATTAGGTTTGCAATTTATCATTATCTAAACAATCTCGATGATATCGGTTCCTATAAGGAGGTTGTTGTTGCATTGCATCGTCATGCGCCTATAAATGCCACTCGACGTCGTCTGGAATATACAGGGAGTGCAGCCCGGAGTGGTTGTTGTGGAGGTTCCTGGATTATCATTCCCGGACTTCTTAGTCTTCTTGCAAAGATTGAGTATATGGATGAGATCGATTATATATTCTCCCTTCTTCTTATGCATGAAAGGTTTGGGAATTATATTGCAAGGTGGTTTATTCCCGATCATGGTACTCCTCAACAACTCGAAGTTCTTTTGAAAAAAGGAGAGCCAAGAGATGTTCTTTACTTCCTTTCTGCACTCGTGAATAACGAAGGCAGATCTCGGCATCTTTTTGAACAGCTTGAACCTGAAATCAAAGAGAGATGGAGTAACTGGCAATTTGAGGCAGATAGAATTTCTGCACAGTTACCAGATTGGAGGATAGATCCATATCAATGATACAACGCAGCATGTTCCATACTCCGCTTTAGAGATTAGCGTACAACTCTACCCATAACATGAAAATGCTGTGGGTTATTTTTATTATTTTGTAACAAATTCTACGGCCGTAGAATTTGTTACAAAATAAATTAATATATGAAAAAATGCATCGCACCCGAAGGGTGCGATGCATTCACTTGATTACTTGTTCCTTGATGCTTGGATACTTAATCTATTTCTGCTTAAAGAAATCTGGATTCACTTGCTTGATAGAAAGTGCGATTCGTCCTCTCTCATCAACATCTTTGACGATAACTGGAACCATCTGCCCTTCTTTCAAATAATCGGTTACTTTGTCTACTCGAAATGGAGCCATTTCTGATACATGCACAAGTCCTTCTGTGTTTCCTGCAATCTTTACGAATGCACCGAACTCAGCAATCTTTGTGACTGTTCCTTCAAACTTTTCTCCTCTTACGAATTCTTTTGTAAGATCTTCAACAAGTTTCTTTGCAATTTCTGCACTTCCATTTGTACCAGTGATGAATACTGTTCCATCATCTTCAATATCAATTTGTGCTCCTGATGTCGCCATCATTTCTTTGATTGTCTTTCCTCCTGTTCCGATTACAAGTCCGATCTGGTCAGGTTTTACTTTTGTTGTGAGAATCTTTGGAGCTCGAGGTGAGATATCACTTCGTGGCACTGCAATTTCTTTTTCAATTACATCAAGAATCTGTAGTCGAGCTTTTTCTGCTTTAACCAAAGCTTCTTTGAGGATCTTCACTGGAATACCACCTACTTTAATATCCATCTGGATTCCTGTGATTCCCTTTCGTGTTCCTGCTACTTTGAAATCCATGTCTCCGTGATGGTCTTCTGGTCCTTGGATATCTGTGATGAGCGCATATTTTTCTGGTGTTTCCATCATAAGTCCTGATGCAATACCGGCTACAGGTGCTTCGATTGGAATACCAGCATCCATCATCGCAAGAGATGATGCACACACAGATCCCATAGAAGTAGAACCATTTGATGCCGTTGATTCTGACACGAGTCGGATCGTATATGGGAATACATCTTTAGAAGGAATGACTTGTGCGAGAGATTTTTCTGCAAGGTATCCGTGCCCTACCATTCTTCTGTTCAAACCTCCCATTCGTCCTGGCTCTCCTACTGAGAAAGGTGCGAAGTTGTAGTGGTGCATAAATCTTTTTTCACCACTTGTTTTGATCGTTTCGATTGTCTGAGCATCTCCAGGTGCACCGAGTGTTACAGCAGAGAATACGTGAGTTCCTCCTCGGTAGAATATTCCAGATCCGTGAAGTACTTTTGATACCCCTCCTGCTTTTGCAAAAAGAGGTCTCACTTCGTCAACACTTCTTCCGTCTGGTCGCTTTCCTTTTTCGATCGCTTCTTTGTGAATGATATCGTTTATTTTTTCATCAAGATATTCGTATGCGTAGAATGTTTTTTCCTCTGGGAATTTTTCTTTGTATACCACCATCCATTCTTCGTTAAGTGCGCTCATTGATTCTTTGCCAGCATTGCCTGTGAATACTGCATCGTAGAATTTGCTTTCAATTTTTTCTGCAAAAAGTGCTTCCATTCCCTCTGGTGCTTTTTTGAATTCGAGAACTGTTTTTATTTTGCCAATTTCTGACACGATCTTTTTTTGCCAAACTTGGATCTGTTCAATTACCTCAACTGCTTTGTCGAGCGCTTGTCCTGCGACATCGTTTGAGATCTGCTTTGCAACAGTTTCGATCATTGTAACGTTTCCATCTTTTCCACAAACAGTCACATCAAAATAGAATGGATTGTTCTTCACATCATCAAATGAAGGGTTCACTACCATCTGTCCACCGATGTATCCAATGTGCGTAGCAGATACAGGTCCATTGAAAGGAATGTTTGAAGTTGCAAGTGCGAGAGATCCTGCGATCACTCCGAGCGTATCTACTTCCGCTTCTCCAAGTGCGAGTGTTGTGACAACAACCTGAATCTCTCGTCTGATGTGATGATCAAAGAGTGGTCTGATAGTTCGGTCAACTACTCGTCCAGCAAGAATTGCCTCGTCTGATGGACGACCTTCTCGTCGAATAAATTGTGATCCGAGGATCTTTCCTGCTGCGTAGAATCTTTCTTCAAGATCTACAGTGAGTGGGAAGAAGTCACTTTCTTTGTCGTGCTTTCCCATACATGCAGTTGCGAGTAATGTTGTGTCTCTATAAGAGAGGATTACAGAACCTTGCGCCTGATCGGCAAGATCTGTAAATGTGGCTGTCATAGGATAACCCGCGACATCCAATGTATATTCTTTTGATTGCATTAAATTCTCTTGTTAAGAGTTTGGTTTTGCATTTCTCCTCCCCTTTGGATAAAGGGGAGGTTGGGAGGGGTTTGAGTTTATGATTTCAAACACCCCTCAGTCCCCTCTTTGTCCAAAGAGGGGAAGCAATTCCAACCCCAAGTAATTTTCACAAGTTAGGCATAAAGCAATTTCGACAAAGCTTTAGGTCTATATGTGAAAACTACTATTTTTAATATATCACCATTAAAGCACAAAAAACGATTTTTGACAAAGTTTAATAAGTGGGTATTATGAGGATGGGAGAAAAAATATGTTCTACATTCATACTGCACATGTAACAGGTCTCATGCCGGGAGACATAATTAGGTTTCAGACTTGCAGGACACCAAAAAAGAAGCCAAAGAGCTACGGCTTTTATGTCCGAAGGGGAACCAAAGAACTCAGCTTTACGGGCCCTGTGGATCCTTTTGAGTTTCCTTTCGATGGCACGATGAAGGATTTTCACGCCCAAGCTACCCAAATGGCTACGATTTTAGCTTCGATTGCTGGAGCTTATCTGGCAAAAGCTGGCAAAATCACACGTGATGAAATTCAGTTTACTGTCACTGCTTCAGACCCATCCTAACGGATAGGGTCTTTTTAATATCAAATCAGCACCGAGGCGCAGCCTCGGTGCTGATTTCTTTCCTATAAACTAATGACTATAAACTATCAACTGTTTTACAATTCTTCCCCCGCTTCCTTCAGCATTTCTGCGAGATCACTATTATCTTGCGCCTTTGGTCCTCGTGCGTTTCTCTGCCCTCCTCCCGCTTGTCCCAAGAGATACTTTCGAGGATTGTCATCAAGATCGATGAAATCATCTACCGCTTCCTTGAGCTTGCTCGAAGTTGATTTGCCGAATGATGCTGCTTCTACCTGACAACCCATGTTTGTCCGTAGGTATTCTACAAGTGGAATAAAGTCCCCGTCTCCAGATACGATGATTACTGCATCAAGCTTCGGTGCGATTTTGATTGCATCTACTGCAAGTCCCACATCCCAGTCAGCTTTCTTGCTCCCTCCTGCAAAGATCTGAAGATCCTTTGTCTTTGATTCGATCCCCATCTTTGTGAGTGCTTCGAAAAAAGCTCGCTCATCCCCCGCTTCTGTTGTGATCACATATGCGATAGCTCGAATGAGGTTTCGCCCCGCAACAGCGTCTTTGAGCACTGCACCAAAATTAACCCTTGCGTGGTATAGGTTTTTGGCTGTGTGATAAAGATTCTGAGTATCTATAAAAACCCCTACTCTCTGTTCTTTGTGTTTAATTACTGTCATATAAAAAAGCCCTTGGGCTGGTTAGGTAGTAAAACGGTTGCTCTACTCCCGATTATTAAAATAAAAACCTTATAAAAAGTATACCTCAAGCCCATTAAAACAAAAAGAAGGCCTACGCCTTCTTTTTGAGTTCTAGTTTTTTGACTACTGTGGCGTATCTCTTAGCATCTTTCTTCATAAGGTATTTCATATGAGATTGTCTGTCTGCTACGAGCTGAAGAAGTCCTTTTCGTGAGTGATTGTCCTTCTTGTGAGTCTTAAGATGTTCTGCAAGTTCGTCAATTCTCTTAGACAAGATACCAATCTGTACCTCTGGAGATCCAGTGTCTTTGTCGTGAACTTGGAGTTCTTTGATTACTTTAGTTTTCTTTGTCTTTGTTATCATGGTGGTATCTTACCATAAAAGGCCTCTGAAAGCAAGCGGGAAAGCGGTTCGGACTGAATGAAAATATACGAAAAAGGCACCGCAGCGTAGCTGCGGTGCCTAAATCTTACTCTTATCTATAGACCAGAAGTAGGTTTTTTAGTGAGAATCTTTCGATTTCTTCTTACTGTGCCCACCTCCATGACCTCCTCCGTGTCCACCTCCTGCTGATGTCTCTCGAAGAGAATCATAGAGTTTGCCCACAAAGATATTAAAAAGTCCTAAGAAAAAAGTCGCTCCCGCTATTGTATATCCCCACTTTGGTTTAGGGTGCTCATGCCCATGTTCATGTTTTGTTGAAGCTCTTGGCTTTATTGCATTTTCAATTTTATCTGAAGCTTCGGTTACTTCCTTCATCATTTTTTCTGTATCAGCCAAGACATTTGAAGCGGCGATATCATCTTTTTTATCTCTAATTTGTTTGACCAAGCCTTCAATAGTTCCAAGCGCATCTTCTTTTTCCTTTAATTGCATTTCAACTGCGCCAAAGAGAAGTGTCGATCGCTCAAACTTCTTTTTGGTTTCTTTGTATTCTTTCGAAGTTCTGATGATTTCTGCGGGATCAATGTTTTCTCTTATTGCATTTTCGGCGGCTTCCTTGGCTGCTTTCAAGACCCCGCCTTCTTCTAATAGTTTTTGTCTTTTCTCTTCTACTATCCTTTTGTACTCCTCAATTTCTTTCTTCACACTTTCTTCATTTTGCTCAGCATCATTTAGTATATGTGTGTACATTTTCTTAAGTACAGCATTACTGAATACTTCTTTATTTGGAATACTCGGGTCTTCTAGTTGAGCTTTCAATTCATCTAGACTTATCTTCGTCTTTTCTTTCGATTCCTTTCTCTCATTATCAATATTATTAATTTTTGCTAGATTTTCTGGATCATCTTCAAAAGTTGCTTCTACTGTAATATATTTTTGAATTAACAAATGAGCGGTCTGCTTTATTTTCCACGCAAGATCTGAAAGTTTTAGACTATCTTCAGCATTCAGATTTAACCTTCCTGATCTTGTCATGTTTTTATCTAATTCATCAAGAGAAACAGGTAGTTCTTCTGGATGATACAAATGTCCATCATCGGGATTTAATTTCCCTGGCCTTGTCATTTCTTTGTCTAATTCATCAAGGAAAACAAGCAGTTCTTCTGGAGACAATTCTTCACCATGAGGTGACAATTTTTCAAATATCTTTAGAATTGTTGCTTTATCTTTCTTGCTAAGTCCTGAAAAGAATGAAGTTAAAGACTCAAGATGTTCTTTGAGTTGTTTTTTTAATTCTTCAAGTTCATGCTCTAGGTGATGAGTGTCGTGCCCGAGATGTGCTTCGTGTCTATGGTGTTCGTACGCATGACCGTGATCATCTGCATGGGGGTGATGTTCTGGTCCCGCAGAATGAACATGGGTTGTATCCGGATGGGGTGCAGTAGTGGGTATAGAGGGCTCCTCATCTAATTTTAATTCACCATTATCAATAGAAAAATTGTCGGGTATTTCTGCGGTTTCAATTTCCAAGTTCTCAGGTTTTCCACCCTCAGATGCGAGCAATCCAGTCAGTTCTTTGGCAGTTGAAATTTTGCCCCCCATTTTCGCTAATAGGCCTTTTTCTGGTTTAGAAGTAGTTGCAGTCTCTGGAGAAATTTCAGGTTCATCTGTTTCTGGTTCAGATTTGATTGGTTCATCATATTGATCTTCTTCGTGATATCTACTCTTATCAGTATTTAATTTTTCGGCAATTTCTCTTGTTTTCTTTCTGAGTGCAATTTCTGCGTCATCGTATACTTCCATTGTTTTAAATAGGTTTCTACCTTCTACCTTTTCTTCTATTTTTTTCTTTGATAACCAGGCCAACACTTTTAGTCTTCTGGCTGCATCCTCAACCTTTTGTTTTGCGGCATCAATTTTCTCACTCAAAGTTTCTTTCTTTAATGGTTTGATTTCAGGTCTTTCAAAAAAAGGATCGCTACCTGATGCGGCCGGTAGATTTGGATCTGCAATTTCTCTGTATTCTCTATCAATCTCAGCTTTTTGAGCGATTACCTCTTGCTCTTCTTTGGTATTTCCTAAACCATCTTTAGGATTTTCAAACCCACCATCCTCAGCTTTCGGTAGTTTTTTTGTTTCGTCATCTGGTGGCCAATTAAGCATACATGTTTCAGATTATTTTAATACTCAAATTATATACCTCTTATATTTTTTATCAAAGCAAAATATTGTGCGACATTATTTTAAAATCTTTGATATAATTTATTCCATGGACCTCCTCACTCTTAAAAGACAATTTCTTGAACACATTGAAATCGAAAAGGGTCGCAGTCTCAAGACTGTTGAGAATTACGATCACTATCTCACCCGCTTTTTGGAATTCTTCAAAAAGACCGATCCAAAAGACATTACTCCAGAAATAATGAGAGAGTATCGTCTGTGGCTCAATCGTCAGGTTACAGGAAATAATAGAAGAACAAATGAGACCTTGAAAAAGAAGACTCAGAACTATTATCTCATTGCTCTCCGAGCATTTCTCAAATTCATAGCCAAAAGAGGTATTACTACCCTTCCTGCAGATTATATTGAGCTTGCAAAGACTGGTGAAAGATCTCTCGATCTTATTTCTGCCGATGAACTAAAGAGAATATTTGAAGCACCAAATAATGAGGAAAATCTTGAAAAAAGAGCCCGTGGCAAGGCTATTTTGGAACTTCTGTTTTCTACTGGACTTCGAGTTTCAGAGCTTTGTGCACTCGATCGAGATATTGATCTTCGTCAAGACGAACTCTCTATTCGAGGAAAAGGAGGTAAAGTGCGAGTAGTATTCATCTCAGATGAAGCCAAAGCGATACTTAAGACCTATTTGAGTCTCCGAAAAGATATGGATAATGCTCTTTTCGTGAAAGTTGGTCTTGAACGAGCCAAAAAAGAAGATGCTTCGCTCACTAGTCGTTCGATTCAAAGGATTATTAAGCACTATGCAATCAAAGCTGGAGTATCTAAGAAAGTTACTCCTCACGTGATACGACACTGTTTTGCAACAGATCTACTTCGAAACGGTGCTGATCTCCGTTCCGTCCAGATGCTTTTAGGGCATGCAAACATTGCAACAACTCAAATTTACACCCACGTCACTGATTCTCAGCTTCGAGATATACACAAAAAGTTTCATTCAAAGGGCGGGAATTAAAAAAACGTTGCATTTAAAGAGTGCGAATGGTTTTTTTGAAATAAAAAACACCCAGCGAGATGTTAAGTCTGCTGGATGCGGATTTGCACAAAACTAGGCGGCCTCCTTTCGTGGCAGCTGCGCATCTTGTTTTTCAAGTTCGTGCAGCTGTGAGCTGACCTCGCCCGGGGGAAGCAGTTCGCTTTCGGCGATGGTGAGCATGAAGCGATTATCACCGCGGTGCTCAAGCTTCAACAGAATTTCGGGCGCCCCGATGACCTTCTTGGGGTCAGCTTTGCTTTCCTTCTCTGCCATTTTGTTGTAGGCGGGGTCGTTGCACAAGGCGAGCACTCCTCCGGTTGTGTCGGTGAAGAGGTGTTCGCGATTGCGACGATTCTTGCCACTTGATGCCAGGAGGATTTGATAATCGACCAATCCTTTTGCGGTCTTTGGAACCACGTGGAGCAATGGTTCGGTTCTCACTTTCATGTCGGCTGGGAGATGCTGATTTCGTTTCATAATTCAGGTTCGTTGAGGTTGCCGCCCTATGTTGTTGGTTATTTGATGAGCGGAACTAATTGTACATACTACTCCCCTTTCTGATTTTGACAAGTGGATAAAGTTATATTGTAGAATATTTAAATAGTCACAAGGTTTTACTTTATTTCAATACTTTATACAATTAAGGATATGAAACTCATTTCTTGGAACGTAAATGGTATTCGTGCAGTTAATAACAAAGGGCTTTTTCTCCCATTTGTAAATAAATACAAGCCGGATGTTGTCTGTCTTCAAGAAACCAAGGCACAACAAGGGCAAGCAGAAATCGACCTTCCTGAATATGAAGAATATTGGAATTCAGCTACAAAAAAAGGCTACAGCGGAGTCGCAATATTTACAAAGGTCAAACCCCTTTCGGTTATTCTTGGATTTCCAAAGGATATTTGTGATAAATACGCTCTCAATACTGATTCGTATGGAGACCCGAATGCAGAAGGGCGTGTTATTGCAGTGGAATTCGACGAATGTTTTGTGGTCAATGTGTATACTCCAAACTCAAAAGATGATCTAAGCCGTCTCGAACTTCGTCACAAACAATGGGATCCGGCGTTTCTTGAATACTGTAAAACGTTGGAAACCAAGAAACCCGTTATTTTCTGTGGGGATTTGAATGTGGCACACACTGCAATAGACCTCGCTCGACCGAAGGAAAACGAAGGAGAGCACGGGTTCACAACTGAAGAACGCGAGGGTGTGGATAACGTTGTAGATGCAGGATTTGTAGATACTTTTAGATTGTTCAATAAAGAAGGAAACAACTATACATGGTGGACAGCATGGGGCGGAGCGAGAGCTCGAAATGTTGGATGGAGAATAGATTATTTTTTCGCATCAAAAAAACTAGAAAAGAAAATAAAAAAAGCAGAAATTTTAAATGAAGTGATGGGCTCTGATCATTGTCCTGTCACACTCGAATTAGATTTTTAACTTGAAAATACGCATTAAAATCTCCGTGTCCTTTATAAAGGACACGGAGATTTTAAGTTATCAACAGGTATGTCCTTTACATGTCCTTTAATAAATATATAATTATCTTAGTCGCAAAAATATATTCTATTGATTCAATGTCTCGGACTTTTGAAGTCAGCATATTATGAATCAAGGAATAAAGAGTGGTTTAAGGTTTATTCGATTTGAGTTGTGAATAGGACAAATCAATCGGCTGAAAATTTAAACATCTCTAGAAATGCGAGGAAGTTCTTTGAGCCAAAGTAGATCAAAGTTAGATTAAGGATGAAGAATTGGATTGATATAAGTAGAAATTGATTTCTCAACTATATCTCTTTCAACTACGCTTTGCGTAGTATTATAAAAAGGAAATTCTTTAGACTTGATGTCTCACAATTACTTAAAGTCCATAATCACAGACTTTTGATTTATATAACTCCTTAGTATCGATGCGTATGTTTCTCGTGAAACCAGAAACTGCAGTCTCTAAACATATATAGAGAAGAATCGATATACAAGAAGGCCGTTTTTGCAGGTAAAAGAACTATAAAGTGCCAGAATTTTTAATGTTTGGCGCGAGAATTGTAGGATCCTTGACCGCAGATGCGGCCTTTTCCATTTCTTTTAAATATCCAAATATTTAAATCTTTACATATTAAAATAAAAAATACCCTTACAGCGTAAGGGTATTTTTTATTTTACGTGGTGTCGACTGCGTATTTTTTCAATTTCACTTCCCTCTACCTCTTCTTTCTTGGCTTTTGCCTTCTCTCCAAAGAGTTTCAATTCCTTTTCATCTAACTCCGCAAGCTCCACTGCTCTCTTCTCTAGATATTCAACTGTATTTATATCTGCATTATCTAGAGCTTCTTCAAGGAGTATGAGTAGTATCTGCCCTATCTTGGGTCCTGGAGGAATCTTGGTGATTTCAATAACTCGAGCACCATTAATCTTCAGTGTTGAAACAGAAATTGGATTTCGCATTGCCTCTTCTACCATTGAGTGATAAACACGAAGTCGATATGGACTTTCTTTAGGTCTACCTGTCCCTATACGGTCACAGGTACGCACATCCATTAAGTACCATATATTTTCCTCACCTACATTTCGAATCATTCTACGGACCGCAGAAAGCGTAATGGTCTCCGTATCAGAGAAGAACATGTGCCAACGAACGAGTTTCACAACCATATCGATTGTTTTCTTTGGAAACTTAAGTCTGTTCAATATTTTCTCTGTTATTCGTGCTCCGACTACATCGTGTCCATAGAATGTTGGCTCGTCTCGCTTTGTTGAAGGTTTTTTTGTCGCAGGTTTCCCTATGTCGTGAAACAAAGCTGCAAGTCGTACTTCGAAGGTGTATTTTTTCTTTGCAGAGTGTTCAAGTGTCTTCATAAGGTGTGTAAACACATCAAATGCATGAGCTTGGTTCTGTCCGCACCCTATCCCATCTCGAATTTCTGGCAAAAAGTATTGAAGTATCTGTGTTTTTTCACAGAGTTGTATCCCAAACGCTGGTCTATCGGACAATATAATCTTTGAAAACTCGTCTCGAACTCGCTCTGCAGAAATGTTTTTGAGCAAATGTCCCTCCTCCACTATCGCTTTTTCTGTCGCAGGGTCGATAATAAAATCTAAATCAGTAGCGATTCGAACAGCTCGGAGAATTCGGAGACCATCTTCTTGAAATCTTTCGTGAGGGTTACCTACTGTTTTTATGAGTTTGTCCTTTAGATCTTGTTGCCCGTTGTGTGGATCTACAATCGCATGCTTGCCGTCTTTACTCCGGATTGCTATAGCGTTTACAGTAAAATCTCTTCTATCAAGATCATCGAGGATGTTGTCGCTCCATTTTACTTCATCTGGGTGTCTATTGTTTGAATACTTGCCTTCTATTCGGTACGGAGTGATCTCTACAACCTTGAGTGTCGGGTCAATTCCCTCTTCTTCGTTTACAACACCTACTGTCCCGTAGTCGTTCTCATAGAAAGTGTTTGGAAATAGTGAAACGATCTGTTCCGGGGTTGCATTGGTAGTCACATCCCAGTCTTTTGGCTTTCGGTTTATGAGCATGTCTCTAACACATCCTCCTACCAAATAGGCTTCAAAACCAGCGTTTTCTAGTGTTTCTGTTACATGTGAAACCTCTTTTGGGATTATGAGAGTGTCGCTTTTCATTCTTTAATTCTACATTATATTTTTACTTTTTCATAATTTAAGGTATAGTGTATTGGTGTTTATACAAGCACCCGTGGTGAAATGGATATCACAACGGTCTTCGGAACCGTTTTTGTAGGTTCGAGTCCTGCCGGGTGCAGAGCAAT
>JAZKAJ010000016.1:0-52433 GCA_040389185.1 Patescibacteria group bacterium | reverse complement strand
GAGCAGATGCGAAAGCAGAACATAGTGAACCGACCATTCGCATTAGATGCGGTGGGAGATTATCGGACAAAAGCTACTCTGGGGATAACAGGCTAGTTCCGCCTAAGAGTCCATATCGACGGCGGAGTTCGGCACCTCGATGTCGGCTCATCTTATCCTGGGGCTGGAGAAGGTCCCAAGGGTTTGGCTGTTCGCCAATTAAAAAGATACGCGAGCTGGGTTCAGACCGTAGAGAAGTTAAAAGTCAGAAAGTCGAAAGTCTAAAAGTTAGATGCAAATGCATTTTTCTTTTGACTTTAAGATTTGAAACTTTTGACTAATTTACAGTCTGAATCCCACGAGACAAAAATATAAGTACACACAAGTGAACTTAGACTGTTATATTGAAAAAGAAAATTATAGAGATACAAAACAAAATTAATTCTAGAGTATAGATTAATTTGTTGGAACCAAAGATACATATTTATTATGTATGTGAATCACGGCGGTTGTATATGGAAACATATATAAACTCGCTTACTAATATCGGTGAAATCCTACAAGTGATGTTGAGGACAATACCGAGAGAAAGATGAATCAAAAAGTAAAAATCATAAATCAAAAATTCTTGATTCTTGATTTAAAATCTTTGATTTAATTCTGCTCGTAGAGACTACAAGTAAGCCATCTGATTCCGTTAGGAAAGATGAAGATATAGTCCGAACCTCAAAGTAATTTGAGTCGTAACAAAGTAAAATTTGTGAACATAAGCGTGAGACAGGTTGGTCTCCTATCTACTGCAGGCGTTGATTCTTGAAAGGATTTGTCCCTAGTACGAGAGGACCGGGATGAACTGACCTCTGGTCTGGGAGCTGTCACGCCAGTGGCACCGCTCCGTAGCTATGTCGGGATTGGATAAGCTCTGAAAGCATCTAAGAGCGAAGCCAACCTTAAGATTAGGAATCGTTTGAGACTCGTGAGAGATGATCACGTTGATAGGCACTAGATGTAAGGCGAGTAATCGTTTAAGTCGAGGTGTACTAATGTTCGATTCCTATTAGGAAATGTGGAAATCAGATAAAAGTTTTATAGCTTTTATCTAAAAGAGATACAATTTTATGTTTAAATTGTTTCTGCTTCGTGAGATTGAAAGATCTCTTGCTTTTGAATAAATGAAGTTAACAAACAAAATTGAAAATTTTGTGTTGGTGATTTGACGCGAGGGCCACACCTGATCTCATTCCGAACTCAGAAGTTAAGCCTCGTAGTACCGATGATACTCTATGGAGGGGAAAGTAGGTAATCGCCAGCACAAAGTTTTTAATAAAGAAAAAAGTCGCCTTTTGGCGGCTTTTTTCTTTATCTGTAATTGTGCTGATAATACCTACTTTCCCCGAACATAGAGACCTCTCTATGGAGGTGAGCTCGGGGCAGGGGCCCCGAGTGCAAGACCTTTTCAGATTTTTATGAGCTATGCGAAATAAAAATCGAAAAGGTGTACTGTTCCTGTAAGGAAAAAGTAGGTAATCATATTCTTAATATTTTGAATTTTATACTCTTGCATTCCAAATCCAAAAGAGTATACTGCCGTTATAAAGTCATTTGAAATTTTGGATGTGGAGAAAGTTCTCCATTTTCTAAATGGGCTCGTAGCTCAGTGTGTTAGAGCGTTGATTGTCTCAAAAAGACAATAGGATCGTTAGTCGGTAGGTGAGGGAGGCACCCTTCATAATGTCCTTCGGGGACACAAGTTCTCCTGTTTGCTTCACGGCGCAGTGAGGTGCAAACTTGCGCGAAGGCTGGCGGTTTTAGGTCAAAGGTCGGAGGTTCGAATCCTCTCGAGTCCACGTTAGAAATTTTCTGAAAAGCTCTTCTGGTTGTAACGGTAACACAACTCGCCTGCAAGGGAGTGGTTAGGGGTTCGAATCCCTTGGAGAGCACTTTCAGAATGTTCATTTTGCCTGGGTAGCTCAGTTGGTAGAGCGGCTGACTCGTAAGCAGTATGTCGTAGGTTCGAATCCTACCCCGGGTACCAAACACAAGTTGTGTTTGGATTTATGGCGACACGAATTCGTTCGTGTCCACATCCAAAATTTCAAAACAAAAACATCTCGCAAGGGATGTTTTTTGTTTATCTTTCTTGATGTTATACTTAGTACTAATGGAAATGAATCCCGTTCGAAGCCGCGGTCACGATAGAGTCTTCAAGCGAGATTATATACATAATATTATTAAAAAAATTTAAACTTAATTTAAGCACAAGCGAGTGATCGCGACCTGCTTCGAAACGGGATGAACTGGGGCAAAAGAAGAAAATTTATGATTCTTGGTATTATGTGGACGGTCATCTTGGCTGTGTTTGCGGTAATTGTCTATGAAAAATTTTTAAATAGAGCTCCTACTTGTTTTGATCAAATTCAAAATCAAGATGAAAAAGGGGTTGATTGTGGTGGTGTCTGTGCGCTCCTTTGTCCACTCGAATCTCGACCACCTATTGTTGTGTATAGTCGTTTATTTAAAGCGGGACCAGGAGCCTATAGTGCTTTAGCCCTTGTTGAAAATCCAAATCAAAACGTCTATTCAAAAAGTATTAATTATATATTCAAAGTCTACGACGCAAATAATGTGCTTCTCTTTGAAGTACCTGGCACAACATTCGCTCCGCCAGGCAGAATATTCCCAATATTTGAACATTCAATTCTCACAGGAAACAGAGAAGCTTCAAAGATTACATTTGAGATAGATGATAGTTCAATACAATGGGAGAAAGGACAGTTCAAGGATCCTGATATTAGAGTTAATAATGTTTTAAATCAGACGGTAGATACACGATCAAGAGTAACTGCTGATATTCTAAATAATGAAGTATATCCACTCAAAAACCTTGAAGTGATCGCTGTGGTATATGATGCAGAAGGGAATGCTCATGAATCGTCATCTACAAATGTTGATTATATTTCTCCGAATAATAAGGCTAGTGTGACATTTACTTGGAACTACACATTTGATTTCGATGTCTCAAAGATAGATATTATTCCAAGAGCGGTACCGAGAGACTGGTAAATAAACAAAAAAACTGTGGTTCAAAAAATATCAAAGGCATTTCATTCAATGGACTGGATTCTTGTGGGTTCAATTATTCCTCTTGTAACGGGTGGGCTTGTTACTATGTATTCATTTACAGGAGAGAGTAATGTGTTTTCAAAACAGCTACTTTGGATCTGTGTCTCATTTGTTATTTTTTTTATTTTGAGCTTTGTTGATTTTAGATTCTTTCGAAAGACCGGACCCGTCGTCGCAGTATATCTCACTGCAGTGTCAGTTCTTGTTTTGGTGCTTCTTGTAGGACGAACTATCAAGGGGGCAAAAAGCTGGATCGATTTTGGTTTCTTTTCTTTTCAGCCGGCAGACTTTGCAAAACTCGCACTTATTTTGGTGCTTTCAAAATACTTTTCAAAAAGGCATGTTGAGATAGGGAATATAAAACATATTTTTGTGTCTGGTCTTTACGCATTCGGACTCTTTTTCTTGGTGATGTTGCAGCCAGATTTGGGACTCGGAATCATTCTTTTTTTTATTTGGTTTGGAATGATTCTTCTTGCAGGTATTTCAAAGAAGCATCTATTCACAGTGGTACTTATTGGTGCGGTGACATTCGCAGGGCTTTGGGTCTATGTATTTAAAGATTATCAAAAGAACCGTATCAAGACATTCTTAAATCCACTTGCAGATGTGCGTGGAGCAGGATACAACTCGTATCAGTCAACTATTGCTGTAGGATCTGGAGCATTCCTTGGAAAAGGGATTGGATATGGAACTCAATCTCGACTAAACTTTCTTCCTGAATATGAAACGGACTTTATCTTTGCTGCATTCGCTGAAGAATGGGGATTTATCGGGGTACTTTTTCTTATAGGATCATTTGGACTTTTGATATTTCGTATTATGGATAATGCTCAAAAAGGGGAGACCAATTTTGAAATACTTTTTGCTTCCGGAGTTGCAATAATGTTCATTGGGCATTTTATCATCAATGTTGGTATGAATATGGGAGTGATGCCGGTTACAGGAATTCCGCTTCCGTTTGTAAGCTACGGCGGATCGCATTTACTTATTTCTTTTACTGCGCTCGGGATACTTATGGGAATGCGCCGCTACAGGAGAGAGGCACATAGAGATCTGATCAAGAATGAATTCTTGGGAATGTAGTTAATCACAAAAGACAAAAACTCGCTGCAATATTGCAGCGAGTTTTTGTCTTTTGTATATGGTTTTATTCTTTAAGATAAGCTATTGCCAACTACACCCACTTCTATTACTACAATTAGAAGCATCACCATTACAAGAGTCAGAAGGTGATCCTGTGCAGTAATCAGGACTTCCTCCTCCCCAACTGCATCCACTCTGATTTCCACATGAAGAAGAATCTCCATTACAACTGCCGTAAGGATTACCTGAACAATAGTCACTTGAACCACTTTGCCAACTGCATCCGGAGGTCATTCCACAACTAGAGCTATCACCATCACATGACAATGTTAAGTTACAAGAGTATCCGTCCCAATTACAACCAGAAACATCATTGCATGTATTTTCATCACCAGTACATGAGATATTGGGCACACCAGAACAATATCCTGCAGTTCCGCCACCCCAACTACATCCGCTTACATTTCCACAAGTAGAAGAATCCCCGTTACAATTAGGTGTGCCTGAACAAGAATCTGATGATCCGCCACCCCAGTAACACCCAGCCACATTTCCGCAGGTTGATAAATCTCCACCGCAATTAGGTGTTCCTTGGCAAGAATATGAGTGACAACTTGTATATTCACAACCACCAGTACCGTATTGACTGTAGTTGCAGGCATTTCCGTCAGAGTTACATTTACAGCTATAATCGCAGGCACCACTCGATCCGTTATTGCATGCATTGATATCGTTACAGGTTATAGTTTGGCAACTATAATCACAAGTCCCTGTACCTGATGAATTATAGTTACATGCTGTAGTATCAGTACTGCAATTACAATTATAATCACATGCACCACTTGATCCATTATTGCATGCATTGGAATCATTACATGTTGTGTTCTGGCAACTATAATCACATGTTGGATTTGTTCCGTTTCCGTCATAGTTGCATGAAGTGTTGTCAGTACTGCAATACGAAGCACAATTATTTGTACCATCACAGATACATTTATCACCCACTTCAGTTCTAGTTCCGTTTGGATCATAGGCACAAGATTCTGAATCATTTGAGAAATTAGAACAGTCTTCAGAACCATTGCCACAATTATGTCCATAATTATCTTGGCATTGTGCGAGTCCGCAGACGGCTACATCAAATGTGCCCACATTCACAAATTTGACTGCGGATGTGGTAGGGTAGGCAATTACGGCAGTATCATCGGGGCATATTGATTCTCCGTTACCGCATGAAATATATATATAGCCTTTATTTTCTCTTCCTCCGGAATCGGAGTAAGAAATGCTATTGGTATATGAAGGAAAAAGTTGCACTGCAGATGCAAGATTTGATCGATTTTTAGAGACAGTATCGTCTACATCAGGGAATTGTGTAGTAATAGGAAGTCCTGCAAATAAGCAGTCTGTAGCTCCGATACAGTATGGCGTTGGCGTAGAGTCGCTGTTTGGATTTGGATATCCTCCATGATTTGAATTATAACTTTCGAGTGCTAGTTGAATCGAATGAAATTCAGTCTGTGTCTTTGCATCCTTTGCTCTATCACGAACAGTGCTGAGAGACACCATAACAATACTTGCAAGCAGTGCAACTATTGCAACAACAACCATAAGCTCAATCAAAGTAAATCCTAAATTTCTTTTTGTTTTTATAATCTTGCTCATTTATTCGGTGAGTATTTTAATTTGAATATTTTGAGGTAATTTTTTGAAAACATCCTGTGAGACATTGTATTTTACTTTAACGGGTTTGTTTAGTTTATATATATTGTAACCAGCAAAGACTAACGCGAGGAGGATGGCAATACTCGCGATTATGATAAGCATTCTGTTCGCTGATTTTTCACTTTTGGCAAGGTGAAATTTAAATATAAGAGAGGTGATATATCCGTAATTTTGGGAATAGGGATTCCGTTTTATAATCAAATTATTTTGATCTTCAAATTGGAGGGACATAAAAAGATTATATCATAATTTGATTATGAATATACAGAGAAAATTGTTGATCGATTATTATTTTCGATATAGCTTTTCGGTCTCTTCCACCATTTTCTGGATAGAGAATTCCTCACTTATTTTTTTATGGAGGTTACTGCCTAGAGTTTTTCTCATAACAGGGTCAAATACGAGCTCTAAAATTGCATCTGTGATATCGGTTATTGATTTTGGTTTTATAAGTATACCGTTTTCACCATCTTCAATTACTTCTGGGATACCTCCGACAGCTGATGCAATCACCGGAAGACTGGCACATCCAGCTTCGCCTATGGCATATGGTAAAGCCTCGGAGAGAGAAGGAAGGATAAATATGTCGAACGCCTTTAGATAGTGTATTGCATTTTTTACATGACCACATAGAAATACGTGGCCTTCAAGTCTAAGTTCTTTTATCTTTTCCTCCAGATGTGATCGTTCCTCTCCCTCACCCATAATAAATAGATAGAGGGGGAGGGCGGAATCGCTGAGTGCCTCGCGAAACCCTTCAAGAAGATATGTTTGTCCCTTAATAGAGTGAAGTTCGGCAACATTACCGATAAAGAGTGATGCAATCTGAAGGTCAGAGGATTTTCCTTGCTCACGAATAAGATCGATAAGTTTTTCTTTGGCTTCCGTTCTTGGGAAGAGGTGCTCAATTGATACACCATTATGAATGACGGTGATTTTTTTCTTAGCCCTCGGTAGTCTTTTGGTGAGTTGATTAGAGACGGCATTTGAAACTGCTATCGTGATGTGACAAAGATGTATGGTAATACGGTAGATCTCTGTAATAATTATTTTTTGCCACCATGGTCGATCTTCATTTAATGCGAGTCCATGGAGAGTAAAAACGATTTTTCTCACGCCGGCCAGTCGCCCAGCGAGTGCTCCAAGTCCTGCTTTTGAGCTATTGAGGTGAATGATGTCAGGTTTTTCTTTTCTAAAAAGTTTAATAAGAAAAAGAAATGCTTTGAACTCATTTGTGACGGCAATATCTCGTGCGAGCCCTGGGATTTCTATAGTATGAATTTGTGCTTCTTGTAGTCGTTTTGCCAAAAGTCCATTGCCTCCCATAGCAACTTTTACGTCGTATCCCTTAGCATGAAATGCCTTTGCGAGGTCAAACACATAGCGTCCTGCTCCACCCCAGACAGACTTAGTTATTACAAAAATGATCTTTTTCTTTTCTTTCATGAAAAACGTTTGATTTCTAAATATAAATAACCTCTTTTTGAGGTTGTGTTTAAATATGTTCTTATTTATCTGCCGATTCCGTATACTGAAGCTTTATGTTAATATACTATAACATAATCTTGGATCTATCCCAAAATTAATCTTATAAATATTTATGCGTACCGGAAACAAAAAGGAATCACTTATACTGCTTTTAGGGGATATTGTAGCCTTTTTTGTGGCTCTTTGGCTTTCTCTTTTGATCAGAAATTTTGAGACCCCTTCGTTCGATACGCTTTATAGTCTTGCAATACCATTTTCTATCATATCCATTATATGGATTATTTTTTTCTTCATTGCAGGACTTTATGAAAAGCAGAGAATTGCAAAGAGAAAAAGACTTCCGGAGCTACTGTTGAAGACTCAGATCTTCAACAGTATTGTTGCGATCCTTTTCTTTTATTCGCTTCCATATTTTGGCGTTGCTCCGAAGACTATACTCTTCTTCTACATCATTATTTCGTTAGCACTTTCATTCATTTGGAGAGTGTACGCAGTATCTCTTTTTTCAGTAAAGACAAAATCAAATGCACTCATGATCGCGGGTGGTCCAAATGCAGAGGGTCTCCGTGATGAGATCAACCAAAATACTCAGTATAGTTTTCGTGTAGCTCGAATCATCGACACGGAGGCTATCAAAGGTCTAGGTATCGAAGAAATAGGAAGACTTATTAAATTGGAAAAAATCAAAGTAATCATAATTGATTCCCGATCTTCCATGGTCTCACCAATTCTGCCTGATCTCTACAAGCTTATCTTTTTAAAGATGATTTTTATAGATTTTTATGATTTATACGAAGACGTCTTCGATAGACTACCTGTTTCCCAACTCCAGTACAGTTGGTTTTTGGAGAATTTTTCCACTACTCCTCATGCATTTTATGATGCCATGAAAAGATTTATGGATGTTTTATTAAGTGTTGTGGGCCTTATACTTACGTTGCCGTTTACATTGCTTGCTACAATTCTCCTAAAAATTGAAGGCGGGGATACCCTTTTTAGTTTTCAGGATCGAGTAGGACAATTTGGCAGATCAATAAGACTCATCAAATTCAGGACAATGACTTATGCAAATGCCGGGGAACTTGTAGATGGGAGAAAAAACGAGGTGACAAAAGTCGGTAAATTTTTGAGAAAGACTCGAATAGATGAATTCCCACAGTTTTTAAATGTTTTAAGAGGTGATGTATCACTTATTGGACCTCGACCTGAATTTAGAAAAGCTGTTGATGCATACTCCAAAGAGCTTCCATATTATGGTATTAGACATATGATAAAGCCGGGACTTTCAGGATGGGCTCAAATATACGGAGAACATCCACATCATGATATTGATATCGAGGAGACAAAGAACAAGCTTTCATATGATTTATTCTATGTTAAGAATCGTTCGTTTCCACTTGATATAATCATCGCATTAAAAACGATTAAAACTCTCTTATCGAGAGAAGGAATATAATTTTAAATGAAAAAAATAATCATAACCGGAGGAGCTGGGTTTATTGGTTCTCATCTTGTAGAAAGGTTACTTAAAGAGGGGAATGAAGTCATTGTGCTCGATAATTTTTCTACTGGAAGAAAGGTAAATCTTTCTAAATATAAAGACAATGCACAACTTACGATGCTAGATCGAGATGTGATCGATAATATTGAACTTTCTGGTATAGATGAGATCTATCATCTTGCATGTCCAGCGTCCCCGCAACATTATCAGGCAGATCCTGTTCATACTTTAAAGACTAATTTTATTGGTACTTTGAATATGCTTGAGCTTGCAAAGAAAAATAATGCAAAGATATTGCTCGCATCAACGTCTGAGATATATGGTGATCCGCTTGAGCATCCTCAGCGCGAGACTTATAAAGGTAATGTGAATACGGTAGGTCCTCGAAGTTGTTATGATGAAGGCAAGAGAGTGGCAGAGTCTCTTGCTTATGAATTCAAACAAATGGATGTCGATGTGAAAGTGGTGAGGATTTTTAACACATATGGTCCGCGGATGAATTTTGAAGATGGGAGAGTTGTATCAAATTTTGTATTGCAGGCGCTCCAGAATCAACCGATTACAATGTTTGGAGACGGTACGCAGACTCGCTCTTTTTGTTTTGTTTCTGATCTATTGGATGGATTTCTGGCAATGATGAGCAAGTCTGATTTTTTTGGACCGGTTAATCTCGGCAATCCGTCAGAACTTACAATGCTTGAAATCGCAGAAAAGATTATTGCTCTTACTGCAAGTAATTCAAAAATAGAATTCAAAGATTTGCCAAAAGATGATCCTACAAAAAGAAAGCCAGACATATCTCTTGCCAAAGAAATGCTCGGGTTTGAACCAAAAGTATCTCTCGATGAAGGTCTCAAAATGATTATTAGTGATTTTAAGGAAAGATTAACAAATAAATAATATGAAAAAATATCTTGTTACTGGAGGGGCTGGATTTATTGGATCAAATGCGGTTGATGCATTACTAAACGAAGGACATGAAGTGCATGTCATCGATAATCTTTCGGGAGGTAGTGAATCCAATATCAACCCGAAAGCAATTTTTCACAAAGCTGACATTCGGAATCTAGAAGAGATCAAACCTCTATTTGTAGGAATTGATGGAGTTTTTCATTTTGCTGCACTTCCACGCGTGCAATATTCAATCGAACATCCAATTGAAACAAATGAAGTAAATATTAATGGTACTCAGAATGTTTTGATTGCAGCACAGCTTGCAGGCGTGAAGCGAGTGGTGTATTCAGCTTCAAGTTCTGCATATGGAGATCAGCCTATAATGCCACTTCAAGAAACGATGCTCCCACGACCCTTGAGTCCTTATGGAATGCAAAAATATGTTGGAGAGCACATCTGCCGCATCTGGTCTGCAATATACGGGATTGAGACTGTATCACTCCGATATTTCAATGTATACGGTCCGAGACAATCAAGTGAAGGTGCATATGCTCTTGTGATCGCGCGATTCCTTAAACAACAAAAGGATGGTCTCAAGATGACGATTACAGGAGATGGGTTACAGACTCGTGACTTTACTCATGTACGAGATGTGGTTAGGGCGAATATGCTGGCAATGGAAAGCGACAAGGTGGGCAAAGGTGAAGTGGTGAATATTGGAGCAGGGAATAACAAATCAGTACTTGAGATAGCAAAGCTTATTGGTGGGGAATATGAATTTATTCCAGCACGAATAGAGCCAAAGAATACGCTTGCCGATAATTCTAAAGCACGCGAACTTCTGGGTTGGATTCCACAAGAAAATTTTGAAAAGGGGGTAGAGGAGTTGAAAGGGTAACCATGAATACAAAGTTAAAAGAATATACTAAACTACTTTTAGTTCCACTTGGACTTTTGGTTATTTATCTCACGATGGCTTTTTTGTGGAAGGTATTTGGGCTGCCGAGTGATGACCAGATGATTCCTATTGTGAAGGATTATTTCAATCACTACGGAATACTCATTGTATTTCTCGGTGCCCTCATAGAAGGTTTTTTTATCATCGGGCAATATTTTCCCGGTGGATTTATTATTTTTCTGGGAGTTATTTCATCGGTTGGAGATATTCCCCGCGCGGTTGCAGTAGTATCGGTTACCTCGCTCGCATTTTTCATTGCATACACTTTGAATTATTTTGTTGGCAAATATGGCTGGTATAAAGTACTTTTGAAATTCGGATTCGGACACTCTCTTCTAACCGCGAAAGGAAAGCTGGAGAAGCAGGGGTTAAATGCAGTTATTTTTAGCTACTGGGAGCCAAATCTTGCATCGATTATTGCAACGGCTGCAGGAACTTTGAATATTTCACTTCGAAAATTTTCAGCTTACTCACTTTTTGGAATCGTCATCTGGAATATATTTTGGGGAGTGCTTGTGTATACACTAGGGGACAATGCTTTGAAGATTATTGGGATCAAATACGTCCTCGTGATTTTTGGGGTATGGATTCTTATTCTGCTTTTGAAAAAGTTCATTTCAGGTAGAAAATAGTTATTTCACCTGCGACACCAAATTTGTCATCGTTTTTATATTGCCTATTTTTATAAAATAGTTAAGTCAAAATGTGTAAAGAGGGAAAAATAAGTAGTAATTTAGCCATAAAAACAAAGGTAATAATCACAAATTTGGTGTCGTGGGTAAATTGCAAAAAGCCCCAAAGCGAGTATAATATCGCGTATGTCTACTACAAAAATTCGAATTACAGCATTGTTTTTATTAGCTTTGGCGGTATTTGGCGGTTACTTTATTTATAATACAGAAGTCTCAAAGAACGGCTATTTTGGCAATGTTCCGTTCAAACTCGGACTTGATTTGAATGGCGGTACACATCTCGTGTATCAAGCTGATACCTCAAAGGTTGCTCCTACGGATGTGAAGGGTGCAATGTCATCTCTTCGCGATACAATCGAGAATCGAATCAATGTGTTCGGCGTATCTGAGCCTCTTGTACAGGTTGAAGATGCAACCATTGGAGGTGAAACTGTTCATAAGCTCATTGTTGAACTTCCGGGAGTGACAGATACACAAAAGGCGATTGACATCATTGGTAAGACTCCAATTCTAGAATTCAAACTTCAAAACGAAAATCTTGCAACAACAACACAATATACAGTGGACCAAATGTTTGCTGATACAGGTCTTACGGGACGGTTGCTTGCTCATGCAGATTTGGAGTTCAGTCAAAACACCAATAGTCCTATCGTGTCTCTTACTTTCAATGATGAGGGGACAAAACTTTTTGGTGATCTTACAAAAAATAATATTGGACGAGTGCTCGCGATTTTCCTTGATGGACGACCACTTTCAACACCAGTTATTCGAGATGCAATCACAGACGGTAAGGCACAAATCACGGGGCAATTTACTCCAGATGAAGCAAAGAAATTGGTGCAAGATTTGAACTATGGTGCGCTTCCTCTTCCAATCGCTCTCCTTGGGACTCAGACAATCGGCGCATCGCTTGGTGCAGGAGCACTTCATGCGAGTGTGTATGCGGGAATTTTGAGCTTTATTATCATCGGACTTTTCCTTATATTCTGGTACAGACTTCCAGGAGTTGTAGCGACTATTGCTCTTGCGGTCTACACAATTTTGAACCTTGCGATCTTTAAGCTTATTCCTGTCACACTTACAACTGCTGGGCTTGCAGGATTTATTCTTTCGATTGGTATGGCTGTGGATGCCAACATCCTTATCTTTGAGAGAATGAAAGAAGAGCTCAAAAAAGGACTTTCACTTCAAGATGCTATTCGAGAAGGATTCCACCGAGCATGGCTTTCAATTCGAGATTCAAACCTTTCATCAATCATTACAGCGATCATCCTTTACTACTTTGCAACAAGTGCACTCATCAAAGGATTTTCGTTTGTGTTTGCAATCGGTGTTATCACAAGTATGTTTACAGCGATCACGGTTTCTCGAACACTTCTCATTGCGATTGGATTCAAGAAGACAAACCGTCTGACCCAATTCTTGTTTGGAAACGGTGTCAGAAAGTAATCAAGTAAACAAGTAATAATTATCAATTTATAATCAAAATCCGACTTTCCTTGAACACTTGTTACTTGGAAACTTGGATAATTAAAAAAAATGTTTGTAATCAAATTCAGAAAAATATTCTACACAATCTCAGTTGTTCTTATTGCAGCATCTCTTTATGGGATCTCGGCTTATGGGCTGAAGCTCGGTATCGATTTCAAGGGTGGAACATCTATTGAAGTCACATGTACAAAACCAGTCGATATAAATAGCACCAATGACATACTCTCGCACCAAATGCTTGAAAAACCTTTGGGTGAATTCTCTGTTAGAACTCAGGGAGAATTTGGTGCCATTGTTCGTACTCGTGAGCTTACACCAGCAGAAACTACGCAAATCACACAGATCTTTACTTTGGGAGATCAATGCTCAGTAGCAAATGTGAACACTGTAGGTTCGATTCTCGGAGATGAATTTACTACTAAGGCCTTGAAGTCGATCTTTTATGTGGTCATCGCAATTGTACTCTTTATTACATTTGCATTCCGTGGTGTTTCAAAGCCGGTGTCATCTTGGAAGTATGGAGTAGCTGCCGTTGTAGCCCTTCTTCATGACATTGTCATTCCAACAGGAGTATATGCTTTCCTTGGACACTATGCAGGATTTGAAGTGGATTCACTCTTCGTCACAGCACTTCTTGTAGTGCTTGGATTCTCTGTGCACGATACGATAGTGGTGTTTGACCGAACAAGAGAAAATCTCCACAAGAACAACAAGGAAAAAAGCAAAAAAACATTTGAAGAAGTTGTTGGGGCATCTGTCTCACAAACTTTCACTCGATCAATCAATACTTCTCTTACAACAATGATCGCTCTTGTTGTGCTCTATATCTATGGAGCAGAAGCGACACAGCACTTTGCACTCACGCTTCTCATTGGTATTGCAGTTGGAACATACTCATCGATCTTCATTGGTAGCCCGCTCTTGGTGACTATGGAGAAATTCCAAAGGAAAGAGAATTAAATAATATTTAAAATAAAACTCCCACACCGAAAGGTGTGGGGTTTTTAATTTGTGAGAGAGATGTGGGAGGAGTTAGAACTAGTTTATAAATAAAAAGCTGCTGCAAACCCGAAAGGTCTGCAGCAGTCTTCATCTTTCAGTGATGTGGCTTAGTGGGCGACGTCATCGTGACGGAACTCGAATTTCGGTTCCTCTTTCTCGCCACTAATGCGGGTGGCGTTGTAGGTCTTTCCGTCAGTCCAGTTGACGAGGGTTTGACCCCCGGTCGATGATTGAAAGACGACTTGAGTTTCTTGTTCTTGTCCGTCACGTGTGTGCCTCTTGGCGGCATAGGCGTGTCCGATGACAGGTTGGGTTTTCGATGTTTGCTGACAGGCGGGGGAGGGAGGTGCTGCGTTCATGGGTAGGATTGAGTTTGTGTCCAACGCTTTTGTTCCTGAAAGGTTCAAAGAGCGTTTACTTGAACATTAATATACATTAAAATATTTATTTGTAAATGGTTCTAACTTTCACATGTCTCAATAAAAAGTTATTGTAAAAAAGCGGGGCGGAATTGGTCACGAGTTACTAAGTCTGCTCGTGTGAGTACACACTGCGCGGACTAAGTACTCTCGACCCCGACTCGCTGTCGCAAAACGACATGCTTCGTCTTTCGATTTCTCACGCAATGTGTACTGACACATTGCTCCATCTCCACAAACAAAAATCGCTTCACTAAAAAAAAGTGAAGCGGATTTTTGTGATTGTGGAGATGGGCGGAATCGAACCCCCGTGCATATAAATTTCAGAAATGAGTCTACGCAATGTATCTTCTCTTTTGGTTTCGCTGTATATGCTTTTAGAAAAGCAGAACACATATACAACTATCCCAAGTTTCGGATAGGGGACGGGAATGCCCCTATCCTATCCTCTGAGTATTACACCTGAGCTTCTTCCAGAGAGAGCAAAGAAGTCAGATGGCTTAAAGCTTCAGCGAGCTAGGCTCGAGCTGTTGCGAAAGCAAAATCGTTTGCTCCAAAATATGGAGAAACAACTTTTCGTGCGTTTGCACTTGAGTTTCCTATAAGTTTTACGAGGTTTTAGGATACTCGATTGCGCACATTAATGAAGGATCTACATGTCTATGCCTGTCATCCCCATATGTGCATTATAGCACATTTTGGTGATTTTTCAATCAGTGTTGGATTTATTTGCAATATTCTACGAGTTGTTCGTGCACAATTTTGTTAGAAACCACTATTACACCAACAAATGGTTTAGAGTAATCAAGAAGGGAACCATCACCTGCGGTCACTTGACCCCCCGCGTTTTCAACGATTACATGTGCTGCTGCAATATCATGTAGGTGAACTGGACCTATACAGGCTACCATCTTACCTTTTGCTACAAGCATTGCTTTATATACTAATCCAGAAAAAGTTGCGAGGCGTATTGTTTTGTCAGACTTTACATTTATATAGTAGCTTTTTTCAGGCATACTTCTGATATTTCCATTTATCGCAACAATAGCATTTTCTAGTGGCAACTCTGATACATGAATCTCTTCGTCATTACAATAACTTTTACCACCTTTAATTCCAGCATAGATTTTATTTAAAAAAGGGTCATATGTAACACCAACGACAGGTATACCATCAACAATAAGTGCAAGTGAGAACATGGCGGTTGGAGTTCCCCAAACATAGCCCGCAGTACCATCGATGGGGTCACATATCCATTTTCGTCCCATGCCGTATCCCGTTGTACTTTCTTCTTCGCCAATAACTCCATCCTCGGGAAATGCTGCTCGGAGTTTATTAATCACCAGGGTATTAATAAGTTTGTCGGCTATCGTTAGAAATGATCTTTCATCTTTAAACTCAACTTCTTGTTCACAATCAAAGTATTTAAGCATGATGGGTCCTGCTTCTCGGGCGATATTAATAGCTGTCTCTAGTTCTTTTTGGTAGTTTTGCATTTTTACAGTTTATCATAAAATCTGTATTTTATTGTATTTCACTTGATACTTGTCACCCTCTCGGGTATCAACTGCTGCTGTTACTATTAATGTGTATACCAAGCACTAAATCTTATAAATTCCTAATATTGTATAAGATTTAGTGCTTGGGTATACTATGTATACATGTTTGAACTCGATCAAAAATACAAAAGTGGAGGCAGAGCACTCTTTTATTTATTTATAAGACATGGCTGGTTTTTTATACTTTCAGGTCTTGGACTTATATTTTTTTCTTACGAAATGTATTTTGGAAGACTGAAGACTGTTACAACAGATTTTCTCGCGAGTCATAGTGATTGGTATATTGATGATTTTATGATTTCTGAATGGATACTACTTCTCGGCATTTCGGTTATCATTATTGGATATCTCGTTGGAAATGTTCATTATCGAAGTTATAAATTCAAACTAGATGAACACGCATTTCATTTGCGTCGCGGACTCTTTTTCATTCATGAGACCACGATTCCATATCAACAGATCAGCAAAGTGACGATTTCTCGTCCTTACCACTATCTTTTTTTTGGAGTAGCAGAGCTTGATATTGTAACAGCTGATGATCGAAGTGATTCCAACAACAAAGTAAAAGCAAGTAAATTCTTGATCCCTGTTATTAGTTCACCTATCGCACGAGCGCTTTCAAAACAGCTTCTCGCATATGCGTCCATGTCTCGAAAAGGGCAGAGTATTATGCCAGAATATGAGGAAGAGGATGATTATGAAGATGAAGATATTGAGGCAGATGATGAAGGTGTAGAGGAGGAAGCATAATTTCAGTTTTAGTTGATTTTCGGCTATAATACCCTTAATTACTAGAGGGACATAAATTCTATCAGAATGGAAAACAAAGAAAACAAACAACCAAAAGGAGCTCCGCTACCAAAAAACAAAACACCAAAATCACCAAAGAAGGATGAGGTGAAAAGAGATTTGATAAAAAATATCATTCTCATCTTCCTTTTTCTTGGTGTTCTTATCTTTGCATATCCATATCTTGTGGGTACTGCAGACAAAAAAACAGATGTAAATCTTTCTGAACTTGCGCGTGATATCAAGGAAGCAAAAGTAACATCACTCACCGTTGAAGGGGATACTGTAACTGCTAAATATGCAGACAGTACAGAAAAAACTTCTAAGAAAGAAGTTGAAACATCTCTCTCAGAGACAATGGCAAATTATGGTGTAACAGGTGATGAGCTTTCAAAAGTAAATATTGATGTCAAAACTGATACGGGCTTTATTTTTTGGTTTGCAAACCTAGCCCCAATAATTCTTCCTGTCTTATTTATACTCCTTTTTATTTGGTATCTCACACGATCAATGAAGGGAGCAGGAGCACAAGCATTTTCGTTTGGGCAATCTCGAGCGCGACTTACAAGTCCTGATGATGGTAAACAAAAAGTAACATTTAAAGATGTTGCCGGTGCAAAAGAGGCAAAAGAAGAGCTTTCAGAAATTGTAGACTTCCTCAAAAACCCAAAAAAGTTTTTAGATATTGGTGCACGAATTCCAAAGGGAATTCTTCTTATGGGTCAGCCTGGAACAGGTAAGACACTTCTTGCGCGTGCTGTAGCTGGAGAAGCTGGAGTCTCATTCTTCTCGGTCTCTGGTGCAGAGTTCGTAGAAATGTTTGTGGGTGTTGGAGCAAGCCGTGTACGAGACCTATTCAAGATGGCAAAGGCAACAGCTCCTGCGATTATCTTCATTGATGAGATTGATGCTGTAGGCCGGGTTCGAGGTGTTGGAACAGGAGGGGGAAATGATGAACGAGAACAAACACTCAATCAGATCTTGGTTGAGATGGATGGATTTGAACCGAACGAAAAAGTGATTGTCATGGCTGCAACAAACAGAGCTGATGTTTTGGATCCTGCACTCTTGCGCCCAGGACGATTCGACCGACGAGTCACTATTGATCTGCCAGATCGAAAAGACCGTGAAGAAATACTTCGAGTGCACAGTCGTGAAAAACCTTTTGCAGAAGATGTAAATCTTCCTCTTATCGCAGAACGAACGCCAGGATTTTCTGGTGCAGATCTTCAATCCCTCATGAATGAAGGTGCGATTCTCGCAGCACGAGAAAACAGAACAAAAGTGGCACAGTATGACCTCATCCGATCAATCGAAAAAGTAATGATGGGGCCAGAAAGAAAGAGTCATTTGTTGTCTAAAAAAGAAAAAGAACTTACTGCATATCACGAAGCGGGACATGCACTTGTAGCATCTGTGCTTCCTTATGCAGATCCTGTGCACAAGATTTCTATCATCTCTCGAGGACGAGCGGCGGGATACACAATGAAGTTGCCACTTGAAGACAAGAAAATGCAATCGCGAAATGAATTCCTTGATGATATTGCAATGTCGCTTGGAGGATATGTGGTAGAGAAAATGATCTTTGGTGATGTCACGACAGGTCCTTCAAACGATCTGCAGGTATCAACTGCACTTGCCAGAGACATGGTGACTAAATACGGAATGTCAGACAAGCTAGGGCCTATCGCACTTGAAGGTGCCGGGGGACGAGTGCTCTTCGGACGAGGTGTAGAGGATAATGGATATTCAGAAAGGGTGAGTGCTGAGATCGATGGTGAGGTATCACTCATTATTCACAACGCTCTCAAAAAAGCTGAAGACATTGTAACAAAATATAGAAATGTACTTGAGGCAATCACGCGACGACTAATTGAAGTGGAGGTGATTGAGCAGGCAGAATATGAAAGTATTATTGTTGCGCATGGTATTCCTTTGAAGAAAAAGGAGACTGTGGAGGAGGGGAAGGTGGAAATAACTACTTAGTATTAAAAAATCTGATCTTATCTAATAATGGATATTAAAGTTGTTTTTGGTATTGTTTCTAGTGTTGTTGCTGGGGTAAGTTTCATTCCGTACCTAGTTTCTATTTTAAAAGGAGAAGTGCGACCGCATTTTTTTACTTGGATTGTATGGTCAATTTTATTGATTATAATTACCTTGATTCAGTTTCAGGGAAATGCTGGCCCTGGATTTTGGGGTATGGCTGTTACAACAATCACAACGATTTTTATTGCAGTCTATAGTTGGTTTTTTGGAGAAAGGAGCGGATCGTTTTTTGATTGGGTATGCTTTTTGTTTTCTTTAATTGCAATACCTGTTTGGTTGTTTGTAGAAGATCCGACAGTGGCGGCTTGTTTGGCTTCTGTCATTGATTTGGTTGCATTTTGGCCAACAGTTAGTAAAAGTTGGCGTGATCCATATAGTGAAAATTTAATATATTACATAGCTTGGCTTGTAAAATATCCGGCAGCATATTTTGCGCTAACAACTTTAAATGTGGCGAACGCAATATATCCGGTACTCTGGACTTTTGTCGGTGTGGCTTTTGTCGGTTTTTTAATTTACCGAAGGCGTGCTGTTGATATTAATTGCAAAGTTAGTTAGTTTAGAAATTTATTTTTTTTAAATACTGTGGTCAGAAGTTACTAAGTCTGCTCGTGCGGGTATAATATGCAGGTATTTTTTAAATTCGTGGTCACAAATAAATTTTTGCCGTCGCAAAAATGTCGCCTCCTTACAGGAGCAGTACACCTTTTGGGTAAAATTTTCTTACACCACAAGAGTACTTCTTATTTCCTAATTCGTAAACTCATAAGGAAATAATGTCGAACCAATTTTATCTCAAAAGGTCTTGCGCTCGGGTCCCGATCCCGAGCTCACCCCTTCTCGCGCCGTCGCGGCCCAGCTCGCACTTTGTGGTCACGGATATTTTACTCGCCGTCGCTTGTAAAATTCCTCGACCCCGGCTCGGTATTTCTTGTTGCTACAAGAAATATACCTGCGCCCCGCACCAAACATAAAAACTCCCAACTAAGGGAGTTTTTATGTTTGGTGCGCATGCATGGACTCGAACCATGGACCCCAAAGGTATAAGCTTTGTGCTCTAACCAACTGAGCTACACGCGCATGCACGCTGTATATTAGCCCAAATTTAGCTTATTATCAAACTAAAGAGAGAGAGTTTGTTTTGGATAAACACTTGTCAATTCGTTTGAATAGTAGAACTCTCCCGCGAGGTAGCCAAAGCTATATTTTGTATTGTTAATATCTATTTCAGCACCACCAGACTGAGGAGTGGCGTTTGGTGTTGAGTGCTCGAATCCAATATTAAATAGGGTAGCGAGAATTTCTGGTTTTCCACTTATATCAAATCCAGCTTTTTTCCAGCTTGTTGCAAGCTCTTTGATATAGAGTGCTGTATAGAGATAAGAATAATATCGGTCTTTGTAATCAGTGAGTCTTAAGAATCTTTCATTTTCAATATCGGTTGTTTTGAAATCAAGATAGTGTGCAAATTTATCTCCCAGATAATATGGTGAGCTCGTTGCTACCAAATTATTTTCAACTTGTTCTGCTGTCTTTTGCTTTATACCTGAAACGCCGAGAGAGAATTGAGTTTGAGTTCCGAGGATTTTAAGTGGAGCAAAAAGTTCTTTAAATGTTTGTCGTTCAGAAAAATATAGTCTCATTTGTTCAACAAATACCACAGATACAACGAGTCGTGCTGGCACACCCGTTTCGCTTTCTACTCGTTTTAAGACCTGCGCATCTTTCGATATTGCGGTACCAAAATTTTCCCATTCTGGTCCTTGGTTCCAAGGACGTGGAGTTGTATCGACTGTAGTTGTATTGTCTTGATTTCGGAAGAATTCTGACTGTTGATCTATGATGCCTTTTGTATTTGTGAGTCCAAGCTTCACGGCAAAAAAACCAAGCGTTAAAAAGAGGCCTATTGCTGCGAAAATGTAGAGGAAAACATTAAATATTTTTTTAAGAGTTTCTTTTTTCATTTGTTTAATGAGAATACAGAAGTTGCGAGCAAATTGCAACCAATCTCCTGTTTAATGAAGACGAAACTAGATGGGCGATTTGAAATCTACTCGAAATGTATCTCTTTCTTACTTTCCAGAATTGCTTTGAGGGTAGGGAATTTTGAGAGCGACAGATCAGTCTCTGCGATAAATCGAGCCTCTGTACGAGCCGCCTCAACCATTTTGAGATTACGAAGCGCTTCCATTGCAATGTCTGAAATACCCCATTGTTTGCCTCCTGCAAGTCCTCCTGAGCCTCGTTGTTTGAGATCGAGCTCTGCAAGCTCAAATCCATTTTTGGCATTCTTGAATGCACGGAGTCTCTCGATAGACTTGTCGCTTTTTGAATCCGCAAAGACGAAACAATATGGCTGATGGTTTCCTCGGAGCACTCGTCCGCGAAGTTGGTGAAGCTGTGAAAGTCCGAATCTCTCAGCTCCTTCAATCACGATCACTGTTGCATTAGGTACATTCACACCCACTTCAACCACTGATGTTGAAACGAGAATATCAATTGTGCCTTTGTAGAATTCTCCCATGATCTTGTCCTTTTCTGCTGGTGTCATTTTGCTGTGGAGGATATCGATTTTGAATTCTCTGAAGACCTCTTTTTTAAGTCTTGTTGCTTCTTCTTTGACCGATCGAAGTTGGAGTGATTTTTCCTGATCTGGATCTGGGGCATCAATTCGCGGGCAGATGATATATGCTTGTCTTCCGGCGTTTAATTCACTTCGAATTTTTTCGTACACATCATTTCTTTTTTCTGGTGTAATGATCTCTGTGATGATTTGTTTTCTTCCCGCCGGCATTTGATCAAGTATTGAAAGATCTAAGTCTCCATAGATGGTGAGAGCAAGTGTTCGAGGGATCGGTGTGGCGGTCATTGAGAGTAGGTGTGGGATCACTTTGTCTTTTCGTGCGAGCTTCTGTCTTTGGTTCACTCCAAATCGGTGTTGCTCGTCGATAATAACATAAGCGAGGTTTTTGAATTTTACTTTCTTTTGGATGAGAGCATGGGTTCCAATCACAAGAGAGATATTTCCAGCTTCAATCCATTTAAGCATTTGAGGTTTTGAGACACTGGTTGAGCCTGTTGGATTTACTTTTGACGGGAATTTCTTGCAAGTTGTGCCTGTGACGAGTGCCATTTCGATAGGTAGGTGCTTGAAGAATTCGATGAAGGATTCAAATTGTTGTGTGGCGAGAATTTCTGTTGGTGCCATATAGGCTATCTGATAGTTACCAAAATCTTTTCCATCAGGGTGGGATTTGACTACTGCATAAGCAGTAGCTCCTGCGACAGCTGTCTTTCCACTTCCTACATCACCTTCAAGAAGTCTGGACATTGGTGTACCTCGCTTCATTTCGTTTGTGATCGTATCAATAACGATTTTTTGGGCCTCAGTTAAAGCAAAAGGAAGTTTTTTAATAAACTCATCCGCAAACTCCTCTGCGTCTTCAAGTTTGATTGAAGGCGTTTTTAATATTTCTTTTCTTTCGATTTGTTTTTGAAGTTGGATGAAAAAAACTTCTTCGAATGCGAGTCGTTTTCGAGCGATCTCATAATCTTCAATCTTATGAGGGGAGTGTACCCACAGAAGTGCCGTCTTAAGTGTCGGAAGAGAATATTTTTTGAGTATATCTTCTGGGATTGGATCAATAATATTTTCAAATATTCCTCCTTTGAATATTCTTTGAAGGGTATGGAAGATCCAGTTAGAAGTTATTCCTTTTGTTTCTGGATAGACAGGGTAGAGTGGTGCATCATGATTCGGAGTGTTGTTTCCTTCTGTTTCTGCGAAGAGGGAAATTCCTTTGATCTCCGGAATCTTGTCAATTTCTTCTATTTTTGGGTTTGAAAAATATCTCCCATTTTTGCCAACAGAAAGTTTGCCTTCGACTCGAACGAGGGAATTATTATGTATGAGCTTTGCAATATATGGCTGGTTAAACCACACGAGTCCCAAGGTCCCTGTCTCATCAACGAGAGTGGCCTTAGCCATTGCGATCTTGGTCTTGAAACCTTTGCTTGTTGTAAGGTTTTGAATTCTCCCAAAGACTGTGACTTCCTCACCTTTTTCAACCGAATTTATTTCTACTGCTTTTGATATGTCCCCGTAACGCACAGGATAATATCGGAGAAGATCTCCTATAGTGAATAGATTTATTTTTTTCAGAGCTTGCTTTTGCTCAAATGAGAGACGAGTGACTGATTCAATACTATCGTGAAGCTTCATGAGTTTGTTTGTAAAATACCATTGCGAGAGTCATGAGTGTAAATCCTGTGAGCGCCATAAATGGAATTGTGATGTATCCAAGATGCATTACAAATACTTTGCTACAAGAAACGCTCTGTCCAACCGCAGAGCAAGGAATGATTGATGACCCTGTTGTTTGAAGGATATAGTGATTGAACGCGATAAGTCCTCCAATGACAGAAAGAGTAATGCTATAGAAGTACATATTCCAATCTTTTCTCCATAGAGCGATACCTAGGAGTATTGTCTGAGGGTACATAAAGATTCGCTGGAACCAGCAGAATTTGCAAGGTTCGTATCCTAGGATATCAGAATAAAAGAGACTTCCAAAAGTTGAAATGAGGGCTGCCATGAATGCAAGCTTGAATCCATTGTCTCCAAGTGCTTTTACAAAAGGTGAATTTGGATTTTTTCTTTTAACAAAGAAACCTACAATATAAAGAACAATAAGAATTTGTGCAATGATAACGAGAGATAAAATACTATTTTCGAAAATTGTTTTTACCATGTGTTTAATTATTTATTTTGCACTTGAAGTTACAATAGGTGATGTCGTGGTCGCGGTTGAAGTCGCGGCTGTGAGCGGACAAGATGTTTTTTCTGCAAGCTGTTCAGGAGTGATGCCCCCAGTAATTCGTGAACCATCAGCAAATTCCCAAGTAGGGTAACTATCGATCTTGTTGTCTATACAAATCTGAGTCTGGCCTGCTGCGTCTGGAGTAGAACATTCAACATAAGGAAGTAGTTTTGCAGAATTACCAAAAGCTTTCTTCTGGTCTCGACAATGTGGACACCAGAATGCACCATAGAATTTTGCACCACTGTCTCGAGCACACTGTGCAAGCGCGTCATACTGTCCAGGTCCTGAATCTGTATCTTGGTTAAAAAATGACAGAATTCCAGCTAAAGCAACTGCGATTACTATAAGGCTTACTATGTATATAATATTTTTGTTTTTCATGTTTTTTGCGGTAACTTATAATCTTATTATCATAATCATCAGTATATCATTTTGAATCCAAAGCTTAAAGTTCGAATATTTAAGGTCTTTTATTGCAAGCCGGAACCTTCGGGCTCTGCCACGAGGATGAAAGGCGTGAAGTAGTGACGGCGGAGCCGTCTCCTTATGCAACAAGTAAGTCTCGATGTCGTCCGCAACCTTCGTGCTTGCTAGCTTGGGATGGTGAGACGACCTGGTTTATTTCCAAAGATCCCAGACTTTTGCTGCTACGTTTACAGGCTCACTATCCATTGGAAAATGATGGAGATTGATAAATGGGAGGGAATTAGCCTCTATAATGCCCCAGTGCTGCAGATCTGGATCAAGTGTGATATCGGGAATAATGAAGTCGAATCCAACTACTGGAGCATCTAAGAGGTCGCCAGCTTTTTTGATATACTCAATTATTTTTGGATGAGTTTTTGTGATCATTTCTACCGCATATCCTCCGTATGAAAGACCAATTTTTTCAGATAGATCAATAATTTTGTCTTTTTCAGGGACAGTATCAAGGGAGAAATTTTGCCTGCCAATAAATTCTTCAAGCATTTGAGTAGCTAGTACTTCCTTTACTTTTGGATTTCTATCTCTGTTTTTTATTTCGATCAATTCTTTAATGGTATGCGTTCCGTCTCCTGTAATTCTGGCTGGGTCACCCTTGAGGATTCCAACGACTTCGCCTCCCACGTATGTACCTCGATAAACGCTTCCAAAGAGTTGTTCTTCAACAATTACAAAAAATCCCAATTGTTTGGCTATATAATATCCCTTGAGGAATGAATCTTCGTCAGTGAGAAAGGTGCTTGTATGGCGTCCACGTGAACCGAGCCGAGGTTTTGCAATAAATGGTTTCGTTCCTTTGCGAAATATTTCGAGGGCGTCTTTTTTGTTCCAAACACTTCGTCCGAATGCAACAGGAATATTATTTGTGCGAAAGAATTTCTTTAGTTCCCATTTGTCATCCATCCATGAATATGAAATAGCTTTATAACGAGGAGGTATGGGAATACTTTCAAAATATGCCCAGTGTCCATTTATCTTGGCTCGGTATTGTTCAATAGGCTTGTTTAGAATCATGAATTGTTCCATCTGTATTCCTCGAGCTTTAGCCTCGAGCCAAATTACTTTTGAACGTTCTGTAAATGCTCTTTCTGGATCAGTATTTATGTTTAAGAATCGGACCAATCTAAAGAACCAAAAATAAGGCAGTAATATTAGTCCTGCAATTTTATCGATGTATCTATGATGAATAGTGGCTAAAAATCTGAATACAAATTGAAGAGGCACTATCGCTGTCTGTGAACAGAATGAAATAAAGTGGATCGTTTGATTATTGCCGCAGTATACGCATTTATTTTTTTTTATTTCCTTGTTAGACATTGAAAGTTGGTTTTATCTTAGGTAGATCTGATATTTTTTCCTTTGTACCGGTAACTATTTCTACAAATTCATCCATCATATAGGAGAGTGTATCATTTATTTTTTTATTTTCTATTTCTTCATCTACAGCCTTATTTATGCTTCCTTCCCCATAGATAAGCAGATCAATAAGTGTTGCTCCAATAGTATTATCTTGATTCGACATGGTAAGCAGAACTTCTTCTCCAGTAAATATATTTGTTACATTGTCTATTATTTCTTTGTTTACTGTTTTGACAAAAGCTTTCTTTATGTCCGCTAAATATTGTATCTGTGAAAATCCACCGCCGAGCGTCACTCCGTAATAAAATGAAACAATACTATAGCAAAGCGCCATAGAGGGAAGTAGTCTGTATTGAAGAAGCTGTTCTTTTATTAAAGAAGATATAACTGGGATGGATGTTTTCTTATCCAAAGTTTCCAGCTGGTTCCCATTCAAAAAAAGCTGCTTACGAGTGTTTTCAGCTTCGTCTATATACCAGAACAAATGGGAGCCTTTTCTCTCTTTTGTTCTGTGGGCGCCAACAATACCTTCAAAATTTTCTATATATTTATTTCGCACATTCTCTTCAAAGATGATTTTTGATATTAAGGTATTAGTATCTAAATGAAAATTCAGAATCAATTCTCGGACAAGAGTCTCAATTTCTATATATATAAGGTCTCCTCGGCTCTCACCAAATAATTCGTTCCAAAGGATACTATTTATTATGGTTATTTGTTCACTAAAATATTTTCGCTCCCAAATCTTTTTGTCCTCGATTATTTTTTTAAAAAACGCCCCCAATTTATTTTTTTTATCTTTGTCAATATCTATAGAATCTAATCGGTCAATTTGTTTTTGAATATTGTTTTTCGATATAGAAGATAGTCCGTATAGAGATCGTTTACGCCCCTGAAGGCTCACAAATGGCATCCGGACCTCTTCCAAATTTTTATCGTGAAAAAATATGCCACGCGGATACGAGGAGTTTGAAAGAGAGATACATCCGCACGCAAAGCTTATGATAGATTGATTTGAGGCTGTAATGTTTGGATGACTTCGAACGAGTGATGAATTAGAAAAAAAGGGATGACAGAGTATTCCGTGATGATCTGCACTCGATACTAAACTATTTTGTCGAAGTGTCTCTACAGCTTTATTAGACCTTTCGTTACCAACAAGGGGAGAGAGGATCTTTTGAAATGTGCTGAGTAGTTCCTCAGATCTTTCTGTCTGAGGCAATGGTATTTTTTTATACTTGCTTTCTGCATATTCAAGCCAGGTCCTATCACCGTATTCTTTATAGAGCGCTGCAAATTCAGGTTTTTGATCAAATACTATTCTTTTGGCTTCCTCTAAGGTCATTGTCCACTGATTTTATCATAAGTAGAAAAAACAAGCTTTTTGTGTTAATCTCAGGATTATTGGAGATGTGGGAGAGTGGTTTAATCTACCTCTTTGCTAAAGAGGCGTACCTTTTAAAGGGTACCGAGGGTTCGAATCCCTCCATCTCCGCACTTACAAATATGAGCGCCTTTAAGGGCGCCATTTTTGTTGTGTGGAAATGAGCAAGTGCTAAACACACTTGCGTGGGGGATTCGAACGGCGCAGTATATTTTTTGTAGTAACAAAAAATTCGAGCCGGTGACCAGACAAATTTTTGCGACGGCAAAAATTTAGTCGAGGTCGAAATTCCCTCCATCTCCGCCAAATCGAGTTAGCTCAAAATTCATAAACTATAAAAAATAGAAGGTAGCTGGTCGCTTTCATGATTCTACTAAAGTCGTAACGGCTTACTACTGGCTCCTTTTTTCTGGTATCTCGACAATCGTCAATTTGATATAATGAACTTATGAACCTCTTCGACCCAAAAAACCAAAACACTCATCCAGCTCTCGTAGTGGATCTTGCTGAAGAGCAGAAACTCGAGCGGGAAGCTGAGGGACTTGTTGAGCTCCATGATTTTTTGAAAGCTCATCCTGATTCGTCTGCAAAAGAAGCGGCAAGATTTATGCCGCCAATAGATTCAAGGGTGGTGAACAAGGCGATACAAATGATCGTGCTTCGTGATAAAAAGAAATAAAAGAAACATTTTTGCATTTCAGACGTCATACATACTAAAGTTAAATATTAAATTTAAAAATTATGGAAACATTGCACGACGATCATATACAGCCCCACATAGAAAAAAAGCTTCTCATAAGACTTTATATCTTTCTCTTTATTGCGATTGCACTTGTCATTTATATTATTAGAGAGATCTTTGTTGGTGATATATTCTGGCTTTTGGCTCTCGTTGGAGTCTGTCTTGGAGCAGTGATCGGGATCGTTCTCGGGAGATTGATGGGTATTGCATGGCATAAAGAGACAGAAAAGGTCATATCAAAAATGGATACAGCAGGAGCAATCGCGCTTGTGCTTTTTGTTGTTATAGATATGTCTCGTGAATGGGTGTTCGGTCATTGGATACATGGTGTCTCACTTTCAGTATTTACTCTCTGTGTGCTTGCGGGTGCGCTCTTTGGTAGATTTCTAGGTATGAGATCAAGTGTGTTTCAAGTTTTGAAAGACCAGAATATTGCAGAAGGCAATCCCGAAGACATTTTGTAGTATTGAGATAAACTCTAAAAAACATGAATTGGAAACTTACTCCTAAAGAAGCAATTGAGCTTCAAAAGAAAATGAGGGGAGATGTGAAGATTGTTCCGCTCAAAAAAACTCCAAGAACAATTGGTGGGGCGGATGTGAGTATGAGTCTTTTTGCAAAGGATGGATATGCTGGATTTGTAACACTCTCGTATCCGAGTCTTGAAATCATTGATGAAAGTATTGTGAAACAACCCATTGAATTTCCGTACATCCCAGGACTTCTTTCATTTCGAGAGATTCCAATGCTTCTTATTGCCTGGGAAAAACTCAAAACAAAACCCGATGTGCTTATTGTTGATGGGATTGGCATCGCACATCCAAGGCGTCTTGGAATCGCATCACATTTAGGTGTAATACTTGGAATCCCGACTGTTGGCTGCGCGAAGAGTGTACTCACTGGAGTTTATGATGAACCAGAAGATGTACCAGGATCGGTCTCGTATCTTTATGATAAATGGGACAAGAAAGAAATTATCGGAGCAGCACTTCGAACTAAAAAGGGGGTAAAGCCAGTATTCATTTCTCCAGGACATCTGATAACTCTTGAAGAATCAATAAAACTTTTGAAATCATGTGTGCGTAAACATCGCTTGCCCGAACCGACAAGATTTGCTCATCTTGCGGTAAATAGATATCGGATCGAAGGAGAAAAACAGATAAGGTCTTAAGGCGATATCGAGAAATTGTGTTATACTGCCATTTATAAATTTATAATAATATGAAAAAAAACTACAGATATCTCGGTACTATAGGAACGCTCTTTGTTGCAGTTTTACTTATCTCAAATATTGCATCAACAAAGATTGTTGATTTTGGAATTTTTACTTTTGATGGAGGTACACTCTTGTTTCCATTAAGCTACATTTTCGATGACATTTTGACCGAGGTATATGGATACAAAAAATCGAGAACGGTTATTTGGCTCGGGTTCTTTTGTATATTTATGATGTCGGCGATACTTATGATCGTTGGGGCATTGCCTGCTGCACCGGATTGGGGCAACCAAGCGGCGTATGATGCAATACTTGGCCTCACACCTCGTATTGTTCTTGCCAGCCTTCTCGCGTTTACATGTGGAAACTTTTCTAATTCATACATTTTGGCAAAGATGAAGATTTGGACAAAAGGCAAGATGCTCTGGACTCGAACAATCGGTTCTACTGTTGTGGGCGAGCTTGTAGATAGTAGTGTATTTATTATGATCGCATTTTTTGGAGTTTTGCCAAACTCACTTCTCTTTACCCTCATTGTTTCCAACTATATATTTAAGACATTGGTAGAAGTGGTCTTTACACCTCTTACATATAAAGTAGTTTCATTTTTGAAGAAAAATGAAAATGAGGATTACTATGATAATGATACAAATTTCAACCCATTTGTCTTAAAGCAGGATTAAATTCTTTCTATTCGACATGAACTTCAACGTCTAATTTCTTTTGATTGTCTTTCATGAGGAGAACCATAAATGATCCTATGATAATGATGATACTTGCGACTACGAATACATAATCATATGCGTCTACTTGAGCTTTGAGTTCTATGAGTGTTGTAAATTTCTGGATGTCTATTGGATTCAAACTTCGAAGCGTACTTAAATTATTAATATCAAGAATATATGATCCTATCTTATTGGTAAGTATTGTTCCAAAGAGGGCGATACCGAATGCTCCTGCAAGATTTCTTGCAAGAGCAAGAATGGATGATGCAACACCGATCTCTTCTTTTGGCACAACTGTAGCGATGATGTTGGTTCTTGGTCCCATACCAAATCCCATTCCGAATGCCATAAGACAAAGAGGGAGTATGATCGCAAGGGCTCCTGATTTCGGATCAAGATATGAGAAAAAATAAATTCCAATGCCAGCAACAAATGTACTTGCAAATATTGTATTTCGGGCGCCGAATTTAGCCACAATGAATCCACCAACAGGTACTGCGAATATAAACATCGCAGCCATCGGCATAAAGAGGTAGCCTGCTTGCGTTGCATTATATCCTAAGAAACTTTGTGCAAAGATGGGAATAAGAAAAAGTGCCCCCATCATTCCCATGAATATAATAAAGTTGTTCATGAGGGTATTTACGAATGCGGGAATTTTGAAGAATTTTAGATCAACAATAGGTTCTGGAACTCTATTTTCAATCTTCACAAAGAGCCAGAAGAAGACAACGGTCGCAACATAACAAATAATGCTATTTAATGATGTCCAATACCATTCGCTTCCTTTGTCGAGCACGAGTACCATCGCTGTCATTGCGAGACCTAATGTGATCGCACCCCACCAGTCAAAATATGCAGATTTCTTTTCTGATTTTGATTCTGTGATGAATCTCATTGCCAGATAGGTACCAATAAGTCCAATAGGGAGGTTGATAAGAAAAACAGATCTCCATCCAAAATTATCAATAAGTGGTCCACCAAGAAGTGGTCCAAATACTGATGCGGCGGCAAATGAAGATGACCAGATACCAAGTGCTTGGCTTCGTTCTTTGCCGTCTTTGAATGTCACCGCAAGAATCGCCATCGCAGTCGGATAATCAGCTGATCCTGCAATCGCTTGGATGACACGGAATACAAGCATTGATCCTAGGTTCCAGGCCAAGCCTGCGAGTACGGAGCCTACAATGAACATGACGAATCCAATAATGTAGACTTTCTTTCGTCCGATAGTGTCTCCGAGCTTTCCCCAGATGGGCACGAAGATCGCGTTTGCGAGAATATACGCGGTTGCGATCCATCCTGCACCAGAGACTGAAATGCCGAAGTCATTAATTATTTTTGGCAAAGCGAGGTTAACGATCGTCTGATCGAGACGGCCAAGAAAAGTACCGATAATGACGGTAAAAAGTATCCACCACTTGAGATTTGATTTTGGTTCTTCGTTTTTATCTTCCATCCCGTTCGAGATAGAAAGCGCTTTTTACACGCTCACTATCGGTATTAATTATTAAAGTTTAATTTGTGTATATATTCTATTGATCTCACTCAAGTGCTTCCGTAGTATCTGTATATATAATATAGATCATTCCGTTTCGTTTCGATTTCACTTTCAGTGTGTTTAGTTAACTCTGGGATCTCGAACGGGATTATTTTATAAACACATCAATCTTTGCAGACATTCCATTTTTGAATTCCGGGTGAGCTTCTGTATCGTATTTGATCTTGATTGTAAACTGGCGTATCTCTCGTTTATCAGAAATTGAAAACGCAACACCTGTGTCTTTTGATGTGGGACTGATCTCTTCGACAACTCCTGTAAATTTTTCCTTTCCAAATGCATCAACGGTGAACGATGCAACATCACCAATTTTGATATCTGACAGCCCTTTGTTTTCGTCAATTGTTCCTATAACTCGTAGTGCTTTTGGATCAATCATTGTGACAACTGCCTGGTTTGTATTAAAGATTTGTCCCGGAACATTTTCTGCAGTGAGTACAATTCCATCTATTTTTGCATAAAGTGTCTCACCGCCGATATGGGCGAGTGCCTGACCTTCTGTCACCTTTTCTCCTGGAGTGACATAGACAGCATCAAGGATCCCGGATTGTTCAGGACTGATGGTGATTATTGGAGCGGAGACAACACCATATTCAGTACTGACTTTGCTTGAAAGAATTTTGTAAGCAAGGAGGCTCCCAAGAATTCCAAGACAGACCACAATTCCGATGACACTTTGAACCCAAGGTTTTTTAAACATACTTTGTTTTGTTTGAGTTTCCATAAAACTATTTATTTGAAATTATGTTTATAAGAGTTTTGCCACTTGTTACTGTTTGTCCAACTGTAAGATCAGAATCAATGAAACTCACGACTCCATTAATAGGACTTGTGATAACATTGTTTTGGTATGCGCCAAGCGCTGATTCATATGCGCCTTCCGCTGCATCTACCTGTGCTTTTGCAACACTAGAATTCGTGTCAGAGCCTTGAAGGTTTTGCATGAGTTCAGAAAGTATTTTGTCTCTATTAGTAACTGCGAGATCGTATGCATTTTTATTAGCTGCATATTGAGGATTTAATTTATTTGGTAGTGTTATTGTCCAGGTAAGATTTGCTTGAATATTGGAAGGGAACACTATTGAAAGTCCTGAATTGCCGAGAGGCATTGAATTGCTGGTAATTATTTTGTTATCTGTGACAAGTCCTGTTGCTTCATACGAAAGCCCCCCAACAGATGATTTTGTTTTGATTGTAATAACCCCTTCTTTATTTAAAAGATAGTTGCCAGTAATTGTCGGAAGCGGAAATTCTGTGGTGAGGTTGTCTATCCCTTCATCTTTTGCTACTGCTTGCGGAGGAGTTTTGAGAAGTGTTTGGTAGGCATTATCTACAATAATGTCCTGCTGTTTTTTCGTATTGGCATAATTTAAATTGAGCGATGCATACTGTGCTTGTGCAAGAGCAAGTGCTCCTTTGGTCTGATTAATAAGTCCTTTTGCATCAGGGGCCGAGAGTGTTGCGAGGATCTGTCCTTTTGTGACCTTGTCGCCATTTTTGACTGTGACTGATTCTACTCTACCGCTTTTTGGAAATGAGAGACTGATCGTACTATCTGAATTTTCACCCAGTTGGCTTATATTATTATTTTCAATTGTCACATCTGTCTTTGGTGCATTACCAATAGATGGGTACAACAAAAGACCAAGAGCAAGCGTGATGATTATTGCAACAGGTATGACAAGTTTTGGATTTGAAATCGCGCGAGTAAATTTTGTTTTCATAAGTTGTTTTATTTTTTAATGCTTAAACATTTTGTAAGTAGGTGGGCGAGTTGTTTCTTGTCTTCAGAATTCAGTCTGCTCAATATTTCATTGAAGATGGATATTTTGCTTTTGTGGAGTTTTACAAATAACTTGTGCGACTTTGTAGTAAGCTTGATTCGGATGGTTCTTCGATCCTTTGGATTTACTATTCGCTCGAGAAATCCCTTTTCAACAAGTCCTTCAACGAGAGCGGAAGTTGACGGGGGAGTGATCTTCAAGTGTTCCGACAGGGACTTCATTGTTGGGTCTCCTGCTTCAAAAACGAACTTCAAGACCTCGATGTGTGCTACAGACTGACCGAGTTTCACTGCCTGGTCCTTGAGCGCATCTGTCATTGTTCGACGAAGATTCAAGAGAGCTGTCTCGAGCGTCACTTCTTTTATTTTATTGATTTCTTTCATATATAGTTGTAAGTGTTACTAATAGTTAGTATACCTAAGTATTATATACTATGAAGTAAAAATAGTCAAAATTAGTTTTAATTTTGACTATTGATATGATTTAGAAATATTTAGTTTTTCGCTCTGAAATTGTTTATTGCGTTAATGATTGGCAGGGTTTTTTTGCCAAGCAGGGTGAGGCTATATGTCACAGAGACTTTGTCAGCTTTGTCTTTAGTTCTCTTGATGATATCTACTTTTTCAAGTTTTTGGAGCCTGTTGGTGAGGGTTACAGGATTAATATTCTGAAGGGCCCGTTGAATGCCGCAATAACGGAGATTTTCTTTGGAGAGCGCCTCGATGATCCATAATGTCCAAAAGTCTCCAAATATTTCGAGGTTCCGGGTACATTTCTCTTCGGTTTTATTTATTGTTCTTTTCACTGTTGCTATATTTTTTATAGTACTATATAATCTATAGTACTTGATATAGGATATCATTTTTATACATTAAAGCAAATAAGAATTATGACAACATGGAATATTGATAGTGTGCACTCAGAGATTGGTTTTAAAATAAAGCATATGATGGTTTCGACAGTGAAGGGTAAATTTGCTGACTTTAGTGGTTCTGTTGTGGGAGAGGGTCAAAATTTCGAGACCGCAAAAGTAAAGTTTGCTGCGAAAGCGGCAAGCATCAGTACTCATAATGAGCAGCGTGACGGGCATTTGAAGTCTCCAGATTTTTTTGAAGTAGAAAAATTCCCAGAGCTTACATTTGAATCAACAAAGATTACACAAGAAGCAGGGGATGTCTATAAAGTAATGGGTAATTTTACAATGCATGGAGTGACAAAGGAAATTGTATTTACTGCTCACTTCAATGGTATTTCAAAAAATAACGATGGGATTCAGATTGCAGGTGTTGATATTGAAGGAAGTCTCAGTCGAAAGGATTTTGGACTTACTTGGAATGCCCCTGTTGAGACAGGAGGATTCCTACTTTCAGATGAAGTAATACTTGATATTTCACTTGAACTTAAAGAATCAAAATAGTTTGGATACTTTGTGCACGTCCGCTCTCATTCTATATACTAAATCCGTAAAATAGGATATATTGTCTCTCGTATAGTATATATGGAGAGATGGATGAGATGAACGAGAGAGAAACTGCTTTCTCTCGAGTCGACGCGATAGCTAAAGCGTCGAGCCGCGAATCCATCAAACCGCGTAAGCGGGCTCCATTTGAACAAAGTGAATATATGGAGAGATGGATGAGTGGCTGAAATCAGCGGTTTACTAAACCGCCGGACCCTAACCGGTCTCGCGAGTTCGAATCTCGCTCTCTCCGCCAACAACAGCTAGCTCGAGGTGCGTTAGAAATGAGTCAAATAATTTATTATTTATTCACAGTATTAATAGTGAATTCTCTGTATTACAATATTAATATATTGTATAATATAGTTCTTGAAACACATTTATAAAAAAATGAAAATCAATTGGATGATATGTTTTATTACATCCTTTTTTTTATTTTTTGGCACAGGCCTTGTCTATGCGAGTAATGGTTCAGGTTCTGCCTCAGTTGTTGTTACTCCTCTAACTTCTCCTCTTGTAAATACTGCAACCAACAAACTCACATTTACTTATACTGCTGCAGAAACATTGAGTGGTGGAGGTATTTCTATAGGTGTTCCGTCTACATGGAGTACTCCACAAGGGAATGCAAGTACTGCTGGATATACAACGGTTTCGACGACTGGTACTGTAGGTATTGTGTTCGATGAAGCTGAAGCGATTGATCATTGGACTACGAACGGTGGTGCATGTACTCCAGGGCTCACCATCGATTCATTTCATCATTCCGGCAGCAATTCATTAAAATGTGTCAACAATAACCTTCCAAGTGGAGATGGTCCCGGCGGTAAATTTTATAATAACCTTACTACCACTCAGGATTGGTCACAGTATACTACGGTAGGTTTTTGGATCTACACGGACACTGCTATAGCGAACGGTAGGTTAGCATTTGAATATTCCACCACAGATGGTCTTGCAAACCAAATTGAAACAAGACTATCACTCGGAAGTCTCGTTACTGCTAATACCTGGACTCACGTATTCTTTACATTCACTTCTCTTCCAGCTGCAAGAACAGCAGTCAAAAGCTATGGTTTTGAAATTACAAACAACTCTGTAAAGGGAAGTACTATTTACACAGACGGATTTTCTATCGGTGCAAGTAATAGTTCTTTTGTGCCAGGATTTTCAGGTAATAATATTGTTGTAAATGCTATTAGTCTTGTAAATGGTAATACAATTACTGTAACTTATGGAGATAGTACTGGTGCAGGTAGAGCTGTTGCACCGAGCGCACCAGAAGCGAGTTTGTTTACTATAAAGTCTAGAACAGATGAATCATCAACACTTACTACACTTTCAGACAATTCCTCTCCAACCGTAAACGTAATTGATACGACAGTTCCCACGGTTACTTTGACCGCACCTACGACCGGATCCACTATACAAGGGAGTTCTGTGGCTCTTACATCCACTGCAGCGGATAATGTTTCGGTTGCTGGTGTTAAATATTATATAAATGGAACGCTTCTCGGCGGAGAGGTGGTATCTCCTTTCATAAGTAGTTTTAATTCATCCTCATTTGTGGACGGTTCTTCTTATAGTATTGTTGCAGTTGCAAGAGATACTTCGAGTAACTATGCAACATCGACTGCAGCAACAGGTATAACAATTGATAATACCGCTCCCATTTTTTCATCTGTTACTCCAGCAAATTCCACTACAATCAATAATGTAACATCGTCCTCCGCTGTTGCTTTTACTACAAGTGAAGCTCTTGGGAGCGGGTCTATTACAATAACCCGTACTTCAGGTACTGCAGATGCTACTGTGCATACATGTACACTTAAAGGTACAGCTTTGAATTCTGGATCTCATACTATAAATCTTTCTGACACGACAAATGGATGTACCTCAAACGTTTCCAGTCTGGTTTCTGGAGCTGTTTATACTTTTGTTTTTGCGGGGAGTGATGCTTTCGGGAATGCCGCAACTTCAATAACAAGAACAGGTATTACTTTTGACAATACTTCTCCTATTATTACTAATGTTTCTTCAGACAAAGCTAATGGAAACTATACTGTCGGTGAAGTTATTGATATAGATGTTACATTTTCTGAAGCGGTCACTTCTACCGGGAATGTTACAGTCACTTTAGAAACAGGTACTACAGATAGAACTTGTACATTCACGGTATCGAATGCTACAACGGGTACTTGTGATTACACTGTACAAGTCGGAGATACCACTTCTGACTTAACGGTGAATTCTCTCTCGGGCACTATTAAAGATGCCGTACTAAATTCAATGACGAATTTTGTTCCTGTTACAAATTTGGCTGCAAACAAGGCGATTGTGATAGATACTACAGTTTCAGCTCCTGGCACTCCAGATATGACGGCAGGTACTGATAGTGGTTCTTCTTCGACAGACAACATCACTACGGACACTACTCCTGATTTTATTATAAGTTGTGAAACTGGAGCTACAGTAACCTTGATTGATGGCACAGATAATACTACTTCACTTGGTACTGGTACTTGCTCTTCGAGTGCTGTCACTATCACTTCTTCTGCTATTTCGGGAACTAAAACTATAAAAGCCAAACAGACTGACTTGGCTGGCAATATATCAAGTCTCTCTTCCGGCCTTTCTGTAACAATTGATAGCACAGCACCTTCAATTACTTCTGTGGCTTCTACTACAACTTCTGTGACAGCTACAGTTACATGGACCACAACAGGAGATAGCTCAAACTCAAAAGTTTCTTACGGTACAGTATCTGGTGCGTACACAGCAAATTCTACTTCGGCATCTTTCGTAATCACTCACTCTGTAGGTATCACAGGACTTTCTCCTTCTACAAACTATTTTTATGTTGTGGTCTCTACTGATACTGCAGGAAATATTGCAACATCTTCAGAACAAACACTTCTTACAGAAGATGTTGATACTATTCCTCCAACACTAACCAGCCGGGCTATTTTCTCAAATAACGCCTCAACAACTTTAGCTAAAGTAGGCAATCTTATTACTCTTAACTTCACTTCAAATGAAGGAATTGTAACGCCTGTTGTATCAATTGCTGGACATTCTGTTTCTGTTGAAAATACATCAGATAATAATTGGAGCGCCACATATACGATGATATCGGGCGATACTGAAGGCTCTGTAGCATTTTCTATTACTGCCACTGACTTATCTGGAAATCCCGCAAGTGCAGTTACCACTACTACAGATAGTAGTGCTGTGGTTTTTGATAAGACTGCGCCAACAAACCAAGATACCGTTTTCGCTTCAAATACTACTAAACAAGGCGGTGCTTCAGTCTCCATTTCTTCATCTTCAAATATATACAATACTGTATGGTTTGCTCCATCTGGTACAACTGTTTTCTCTCCAGGTAGCACGATGACAACAGCTGGGGGCACAGCCACAACGATCCTTGCACCTTCTACATCGGGTAGTTATAAACTTTTTGTTCTAGATGCTGCAGGTAATATTTCTGGAGAGTCTACCGCCACTCTCACGGTTGACAGTACCGCACCAACTCTAGGAACTGTAACAATTTCTTCAAGCAACACAACTCAGACTTTGGCAAAAGTTGGAGATACGATTACTCTCATTATTGTTTCTAGTGAAAATATTAATCCACCGATAGTAACGATCGGTGCTGAAAGCGGAAGTAATGTGACTGTTACACAAGGTGTCGATGCGAGCCACTTTACCGCTTCAGCTACCCTTACTTCAAGTGATACAAATGGTACTGTGACATTTACCATAAACTTCACTGATCTTGCAACTAATAATGGTGTCCAAGTAAGTTCCGTCACATCTGGTTCAGATGTTACATTTGATAAAACATCACCAACTATTTCGAGTGTTTCACTTTCATCAAGTAATTCAAATACCACATACGCTAAAGTCGGAGATACTGTCACTCTAAGTTTTACAAGTGTCGAATCCATTTCTTCACCAACTGTCTCATTTAGCTCCGGAGGCAGTCCTGTAACGGATACTGTTGTTGTAAATTCTTTAGGAAATAATTTTACAGCTACCTATGTTACAAATACTTCTGATATAGGAGGAACGATTACTTATAGCATTTCAAGTTTTCATGATACGGCAGAAAATAATGGCGGGACAGTCACCTCAGGTTCTGGTTCTGTGACATTTGATAAAACAAGACCTACGGTCATTCTTTCAACAACTGCATCTAATCCAACCAGTGATTCACCTATACCCGTCACAGTTACATTTAGTGAGAGTGTAACAGGATTTATTTCTGGGGATGTTACGGTAGGAAACGGTACAATCCAAAATTTTTCTGGTAGTGGGACAACATATACGTTTGATGTTTTACCTACTGGTAGTTCAGTGACTGTGGATGTATCTGCCGCTGTCGCATCTGACTCTTCTGGAAATACAAGTACACAAGCTACACAACTTACGAGGACGTATAACGCACCAGATACAGATGGCCCAATAATTTCAGGTGTCACTTTCTCTCCGGCAACAGGTGCGCTGCATGTAGGAGATACCCTGACGATAAATATTACAGCGGATAACTCCGGGTATACTGCGGGAACTATTAGTATTAATGGAGTTACACCAGATACATTTGTTGATAATCATAATGGTACATATACTATTACACACATCGTTACCTCTGGAGAAAGTAATGTGTCTCAAAATGCACAAATCCAGATTAGTATAATTCTGGTTGATGCTTCAAATAATTCTAGTGCGCCTTATACTACTTCTCCTAATTTTCACAATTCACCTGCAATAAATGTAAACGATAATACAAAGCCGTCGGTAACAATCAATCAAGTCGGAGGACAAGATGACCCAACAGACACTTTACCTATTGCATTCGATGTTGTATTTAATGAAGCAATAGATATTGATTCATTTGTAGTAGGAGACATAACACAAAATGGTACCGCAAGCGGTATTACTTGGGAAATAGATAATTCTGGAGATGATACTAATTTTATACTTCGTGTTAACTCGATAAGTGGAGAGGGTACTATCATACCAAGTATTCACGCTGGAGAAGTTTTAGATCTGCATGGCAATTCAAACTTTGCCTCTGATAGTACCGATAACAGTGTTGGTTACGATACATCTGGGCCTGATACATTGGGACCAGAAATCTCTGATATTACGCCAAACTCCTCATCACACGGGGCATCAATTCATTTTACAACGGATGAAATAGCTTCTTCTCTCGCTACGATTGTGCGATTTGGGCTTACTACTTCGTATGGCTCTACAACACCAGAAACAAACTCTGGAGGAAGTCAAAATCATGCCGTGATTATTTCAGGATTAGTATCTTGTGCAACATATCATTACCAAATATCATCCACAGATCTTTCCCTAAATGAGACAGTCAGTTCTGATAAAACTTTCACTACTAGAAATTGTGCCGGAGATGCGGATGTAGGTACACAAACTGCAGAGAGTGTAGCAATGGATTCTGGAGGAGATCTTTCATTACTTTCCAGTGGAAAAGGTGTTTCACTTCACGTGCCGGAATCTTTCTCTGGATCAAATGCTAATTTTCAGATCAAAAAACTTAGTAAATCTGTAGCACTTGGGGCAATTGGAAGTCCGGATGGTTATCAGGCTGTTGGTGATTATGTTTATGATTTGCATGCTCTTTCTGATATTTTAACCGCTATTACATCTTTTGATCATGGACTAACCGTAACATTTAATTATTCATCAGATGATGTATCTAACATTAATGAATCTTCATTACAAATCTTTAGAAACGATGATGGGACATGGACACCCCTTTCTGGCTGTTCTTTAAATTCTTCTGCAAAAACAATTACTTGTGAGACAGAGAATTTTTCAACCTTTTCAATTTTTGGACACGCATCAAGCCAATCAAATAGTAGTTCAACAAGACAAACCCATTCTAATGGTACAACTGTTCAAACTAGAGTATCTAATCTTATAAGTATGGGGAAAAAGGAAGTCGCAGAAGATTTAAAAAAACAATGGCCAAAGATTTATCAAAATCAAGGATCGGTAGATCAAGTTAACTTTATTAAAAGCAACCCTTTATTATATAAATTTACTAGAAATCTTAAAATAGGTATGACCGGCGAAGATGTTCGGGAACTTCAAAAGTTTTTAAATAAAGTCGGGTTCACTGTGTCTGCTTCTGGCCCAGGATCATCAGGATACGAGACAAATCGTTTTGGGCAAGCTACCAAAACTGCTCTTATTAAATTCCAAAAGTCGAAAGGATTAAGTCCTTCTTTAGGATATTTTGGACCAAAGACTAGACAAGCTGTTCAAAACTTTTAATTAATTGATATTATTTTATTTTTCAGTTTAATCTTACTCTTCAAGCATCCTAACAACTCTCTCTTCTCTACATCTGTCCCTTCTTTCAAAACATACTTGGTATAACCTCTAATATCAATAGTGTCTATATTAATCTTCTCTTTGGTCCCTAACATAAACTTCTGGAGTTTCATAAATTTATCAATATCAACTTTGATTTTCTCTCTAATCTCTATCTCACTAATATCAATATTTTCAAGCAGTTTTTCAAATTGTTTGATGAGTTCCTTTTCTTCAATATATCCGCACTTACAATGTTTGTCTTTCGCTTTAGTGCATCCATAGTAAACATACCGATGTGCATTACCATTCTTCTGTCTCTTCCACTTTTCAGCTGCAGATATACCAGATTCACAAAGTCCACAGATCATGAGTTTTGTAAATGCAAATTCTTGGTTTTCAACTCGAAGAGTATTACTTTTAAGTTGATTGATAGTTTGATCAAAGAGTTCTTTGGTAATAATAGTTTCGTGTTTTCCTTGATACCAGTTTCCCGAATTCTTGGGATATTCAAAGGCTCCGTAATAAAACGGATTGTAGAGGATGCGAAAGATGTTACCGAGGCTTAGATGTTTCTTTCCTGCCGAGGTTCTAAAATTTAATTCAAATTTAAGCCATGTATATAGTTTCTTACCGCTCCATTTTTAATAGGCAACTTTTTCAAACATTTTCTTTATGACTGGTGCTCTTTCTGGATCTATATGTGCCTGACACTTTTCATCTGTTCGTTTTGAGTTTAAGTACCCAGTAGGGGCGACACCAGGGCGGAGACCCATTTCACATCTTGTCCTAAGACCTCTCTTAACATTGATTACTCTGTTATCATTCTCTAATTTTGCTTGTGAGCAGAGGATCATCAAGAGGAACTTTTCATTTGGTGAGTTTATAAATACCTGACTAAATGTTCTAATTTCAATAAGTAGCTTTTGATCCATTAAATCTACTACTGAACCTAAATCACCAGCATTACGAGAAATTCGTGAAGCGTCCCATGCAAGAATTCCATTAAATCTTCCTTTTTTAATGTCAGCTAATATTTCCTTAAATACTGGTCGTTCAGTCACATCGAACTTCATGTTCCGAAGATATTTATTATCATTTATGTAGCTTTAATTATTTCAGTAATTCCATGGTCAGCTTTGCCTAGATTCTTGAATCTTCCCCCTGTTCAATTGGTTGGCATTGATAGGTACTTAAACATCATTGGACTCACACTAAGTTTTCTAGGAAGCATCGCTTTTGCAAAAGGTTTGTTTATCTCTCAAAAAGAAGCATTACGATTAGGTGTTTCTCGTTGGTCTGGTACTGACGAAGAAAATTTAAAACTACCACAGGTTCAAGACCGCCTTTCTCAAAGAAAATGGGGTGTTATTGGAGGGGTACTACTTCTTGTTGGATTCATACTTCAGCTTATTGTACTCATTTAGCATGTCGATCTCGATAGAGGAGTACAGAAAAATAATGTCTGATGAGACGAGTACTGATGAACAGATATTAAAAAGGTTGAATTATCTCGAAGCTGTTTGTAGAAATATGATCAGGAACAAACTGGAAAAATCTTAAAAGATAGTGGAAATTGAGAACGGTTAAACTACTGTCACTTTTGTCACTTTTTAAAAACTAGTCTGCTCGAGATGCCTCATTGTGGTATTATTAAAATCACTGGAAAAGCATTACAGGGCTTAGTACTGAAAAGTCCGAACCCGAGAGCCTCCGCAAAATAAAAAGAAACCTGCTTAGTTGCAGGTTTCTTTTTATTTTTATAGGTAGAGAGAGTGAGATTCGAACGCCGGATCGATGTTTCGCAAGCTTGCGAAACTGCGAGGTGGTGCCCAGACAAATTTTTGCGACGGCAAAAATTTAGTCGCGGGCGAATCTCGCTCTGGCGGGATACTGGTCGTGTAACGACCGAAACTCTTGCTCCCTTTACCTCGTCATATCTCCACCTTTTCATCGTCTTCATATGTAAGATTGAGCAATGCTTTATAACTGAAGGTTTATACTAATTCTGATGAGATTGATTTCGTTTTATGTTATAGTAAAAAAATGAGAAACAAAATTCGCCTAGCAATACTCCTATTCTTTTTTATCGTTTTAAGTATTGTTTTGCATTACAAAAATAAAGATTCAGATACGGTAGAGGCATCACAGAATAATGCTACAGCAACATCCACTGTCTCTAAAATAACAAATATATTTAAACCTGAAGAACCTAAAACACTCGTTCGGCTTGATGTTCCTTACATAAGTGAAGCACCAGAAGGGAATTGGTCAGGCAACTGGGTCAATGCGTGCGAGGAAGCGACCATCTCAATGGCAGCGAAGTTTTATGCAGGAGACAAAGAGGTAAGTATTGCAAATGCAAAAGCGACATTGCAAAAACTTTTTGATATTGAAAATAAGATCTACGGAAATAACAGAAATACCGATGCGAAGCAGATGCTCAAGCTTATTACAGATTATTCAACATTCTCTGCGACAATAAAGCAAAATCCTACAGTAGATGAAATTAAAGACGAGATAATTGCGGGACACCCTGTGATATCTCTCCATAGAGGATTTGGATTGGGAAACAAAAATATTCCGTTTCTTGCGACAGGATCTTCGTATCATACTATTATCGTAATCGGATTTGATGATGTGAAAAAAGAATTCATTACTCATGATCCGGGAGATGATAAGGATGGAGTGGGACATCGATATGACTACGACGTATTTATGAATTCTCTTCATAATTATGATTTTAGTGACAATCAGGCGGACGGTGTGCCAACGGTGTTGTTTACAGAACCAAAGAAATAAATTTGCTTTTGATTTAATGGGCGAGTACTACTCCAATAACTTTTCTCGCTCCAGATTTTAGGAGAATTCTTTTTGCTTCTTTGAGGGTTGCACCCGTTGTCATAATGTCATCGATCACAATGATACATTTATCTTTTATTTTAAGCTGATCTTTTGGATTTATTGTCATCGAATTTCTAACATTCTTTAATCTCTCGTATCGAGATAAAGTTTTTTGAGCAGGCGTATTTTTGGATTTGTATATTATATTCTTAGAATAGGGGATAGATGAAAGTTCGGATATTTTTGAAGCTATGAGGTCACTTGGATTGTACCCTCGTTTTAGAACATGTCCCTTTGAACTTGGTATTGAAACAAGTATTGGATCGATAAAATTTTCAAGCATTTCTTGATCTGCAAGATCCTCAAGGAGTATATCTATAGTGATCTGGCACATTTCTGTGAGTATCCCTTCACTCTTTTTGTTTTTAATATAAAAGAGTGCACCGCGAACCATTTTGTTATCGTAATTAAATATTGAAAGAGTGTTATCGCTATGGAGTATGGGGTGAGCAAGGTTCTGCCAGCTTATGGAAGGTAACTTTTCTAAGTTCTGGAGTTTTGTGTCGGTTTCGGTAAAGGCAAGAAAGAATACTTTTTGTGGAAAAGAGAGTATTTTTTTGAAAAAGTTTAGAACCCATCTCAAAATTAATCGCTTATAAAAAGAAGTAGCTTGGATATCCAAAACCAAAAATTTTGGTAAAAAACCAAGTTTCCTTAGTCGCCATACCATAGGTATAACTTCTTCGTCATCCTTGCTTTTTTCCTTCAAAATTTTTGGTTTTGTATTATCCATTAATTTTAAGATTGGTTCTGAAAACATTATGATATACTATTATATAATAATCTGTCATTAAGAGCATATGGATAATCCTTTTAAAAATTTTTTTGCTAAATCTGATACCAATGTGATTGGGATTGATATTGGTACATCAGCGATCAAGATTGTTCAACTTGCAAAAGTAAAGGGAAGGGCGGTGCTGAAGACTTACGGCTCACTTGCACTTGGACCATATGCAGGACTTGTCATTGGGCAGGCAACAAATCTCGGCCCTGACAAACTCGGCGAAGCGATTCGGGATGTCATCAAAGAATCAAATGCAACAACAACAAACTCTGGCGTAGCTATTCCGCTTCGTTCGAGTCTTGTGTCCCTGGTTGAGATGCCTGCGCTTCCTGAAGCAAAGCTTCGTGAGATGATCCCTATTGAAGCCAGAAAATTTATTCCTGTGCCGATATCAGAAGTGGCGCTTGATTGGTGGATCATTCCAAAAGAAGAGGAGAAGGCTTTTGATTTTGATATCGAAAATAAAGAAAAGAAAATTCAAAAACAAGACAAGACTGAAGTCTTGATTGTTTCAATTCACAATGAAATTTTGCAAGGTTACAATTCAATTGTTCAGGCTGCGGGACTGCATACGACATTTTTTGAAATAGAAATGTTTGCATCTATCAGGTCTCTTGTTGATCGTGAGATCGCACCTGTCATGATCTTTGATATGGGTGCATCATCAACCAAGATCTATATTTCAGAAAGAGGGGTGATCAAAGAATCTCATATTATTAACAAAGGTTCACAAGATATTACTCAAAGTATTTCAAAAGGACTTCAAGTATCGATTGAAAAAGCAGAGAAGATAAAACGGAATTTAGGTGAGGTGAGTCAAGCTGATCAAAAAAGTGTCTATGAAATTGTGGGGCTTACACTTGATTATATTTTTGGAGAGGCTGGAGGGCTTATGGTGTCATACCAAAAGAAGCACAACAAAAGTATTGGCAAAGTGTATCTCACGGGTGGAGGTGTTGCGATGAAAGGTTTTTTTGAGGCAGCTCGAAGCCGATTTGAAACAGAAGTCGTCTTAGGTAATCCATTTGCAAAAGTAGATGCGCCGGTATTTCTCTCTGATCTCTTGAAGCAGACGGGGCTTGATTTTGCGGTGGCGGTGGGAGTTGCTCTTCGCAAGCTTCAGGAACTGGACTAACAAAGTCTGTTGTCATTAGTTTGTTGAGTAAGAAAAAATGCATCGCACCCTTCGGGTGCGATGCATTTTTTTTCAGCAGTGCCTATGGACTAGAAACTATCAACTTTTCCACTATTTAGTGCACTTTACTTTTTTATTTGTGATATAATTATTTTAAATTTATGGAGACAAAGTTCCAAACATCTTTTATACCAAAAACCAGTCTTGAACCGGTGGCGAGTAATACCGTACATAAACCACTCGGCTTCTTTTCTTTTCTTTCAAGCATTATTTTTTTCATCACTGTACTTGTGGCTGGAGGAGTTTTTGGTTGGCAGAAGTACCTTGATAATTCAAAGACTCAGATCAAATCAGACCTCGAAAAAAATGTGAAATCATTCGAACCGCAGACACTTGATGAATACGTCAGACTCAACAGTCGTATCGATTCTGCAAAGGCACTTCTTGCAAAACACGTTGCAGTTTCATATATCTTTGATTTCCTTCAGGAACAAACCATACAGAGCGTTCAGTTTGATGATTTTAAATATGAAATAGGTACAGATGGTGCCGCAACGCTTTCAATGAATGGTAGAGCAAAGAGTTATAATGCTGTTGCATATCAAGCAGAAGTATTTGGAAAGGAAAGGTCTTTGCAGACGCCGCTTTTTTCTAATCTTGATCTTGATACTTTTGGAAATGTTATATTCAATTTCACAACCAAGATCGACCCTGGATTTATCACTTATACGAGAAAGGCGGACACAACGGCTGCACCTTCGATCGATTCAATAGAAAACTTACCATCCTCATCACCATCATCCGCTTCGGCTACAGGAAATACAGATGCTCCCCAGGTGCCAAGTTCTTCTGCAATCGATGATCTACTTAACACTAACCCTACAACAAAGTAATGAAAAGTATAATTCCAATTTTTCTTTTGCTTGCTTCAGGTGCAATATTTGTGCTCTATATTAATCCTCAATATGAAGCAATAAAAGTTTTACAATCTGATATTGCTGATTATCAAAAAGCATTCGGCAAATCAAATGAAGTGTTAAAGAAAAGAGGTGAACTCCAGGCAAAATACAAGCAATTCACTAATGCTGATCTCGATTCTGTTAAAAAACTGCTTCCTGATCATGTTGATAATGTGCAGCTTATTTTGGATATTAATGGAATGGCAAGAGAAAGTAATATGCTTATTTCGAAGATCAAGATCGAAGAAGATAAGTCGGCGAGTGCTACTCAAATCGGTCCTGATAATAAGCTTTATTCTTCTATTCTTGTATCATTTAAAACAAAGGCAGATTATCCTCGATTTATTTCCTTTATCAAAGACTTAGAGCAAAGTTTACGTCTTGTGGATATTACAAATCTCTCATTTAAGATAGATCCAAAGAATGCGACGGAATATAGTGTGACCATCAGAACTTATTGGCTTAAATAGAAATTACTTATGAATGATTTATTTCAAAAACTTAAAAAGCCACTTATTATAATTGCGGTTCTTATTGGTGCTTATATTGTTTATAATACATTCGTAAAGCAGCCAACAAGTACTACCCTTCTTAAGACCTCAAATGTAGCGAGCCCGAAGACTCCTGAAGAAGATCTTTTGCCTCTTCTTTTGAAAATTCAAAATGTCACTTTGGATGAAAAACTCTTTCTTGATCCTGTTTTTCGAGCACTCGTGGATCGAAGCCAAAACATCGTTCCTGAAAGTGTTGGAAAAGACAATCCTTTTGCGGGCGGCATCTCAAGTGGTGTGGTTTCTTCTGTTGAATCTCTTGGTTTTGCTGATGTTACCTCTACAACAACACTCGCAAAACCCGCTTCAAAAAATATTATCTTAAATCCGGTGAAGAAATAATGATTGTTGGAAAGAATTTTGAAGATCAGAATTTTATTAAATAATTTAAAAAGGTGAGGTGGCAATACTAACCTCGGTATAGAAATGAATGTTATAGACCTCTTGCTCAAAAAAGGAATCGTCACACCAGAAATTGCCAAAGAAGCAAGAACTGAGATGCTCGATAGTGATTCTTCTGTCGAAGAGATTCTAGAAAGGAAAGGTGTTGATCCATATGCTATCTTAGATGAAAAGGCTGAGTTTTTGGGTGTGCCTGCAAAAAAAATTCCAAAGCCCGCCATTCCATTTGAAATCTTGAAATATCTTCCTGAAGAATCCGCTTCTTTTTATAAAATGATACCGATCGATGTTGTTGATGGGGTCCTTGAAATTGGAGTGGTGGATCCTGAAAACTTCGAGGCGAGAGATGCACTCAACTTCATATCATCGAAAAATAATATTCCATATAAGATATTTTTGATTTCTGAAAAAGAGTACAAAAAAGCCATGGATTGTTATAAGGGTCTTTCTGGAGAAGTTACAAAGGCACTTACGGAACTTGAGACAGATCTTACAGACGAAGAAAAGGAAATAGCTCAATCCGAATCAGAGGATGAAAATCTTGGCGCTAAGATCAATCAGACAAATATCATTGAAGATGCTCCGGTGACAAAGATTGTGGCAACGATTCTTCGATATGCGATCGAAGGTAATGCCTCCGATGTTCATATTGAGCCTGTGAGTGATAAGGTGCGAGTACGATTTCGACTTGATGGAACATTACATACGTCACTTATTCTTCCGATCAAAGTATTGAATGCGGTGGTAGCAAGAATCAAAATTCTCTCAAATATGAAGCTCGATGAAAAGAGAAAGCCTCAGGATGGACGATTCAGTGCCCGAATTGATGGACGGAAGATAGATTTTCGTGTCTCTACTTTTCCAGTCTATTATGGTGAAAAAGTGGTGATGAGAATTCTTGATCAAGCTAAAGGGGTGAAAGGTTTAGGTGATTTAGAGATGTCTCCTCGAAATCTTGAAATGATACGTGAAGCCATTAAGAGGCCATACGGACTCATTCTTATATCAGGACCAACAGGATCTGGAAAAAGTACAACGCTTTATTCTATGCTTGAAGAAGTTGATAAGGAAAGCCACAACGTACTGTCACTTGAAGATCCTGTAGAATACAATATTGATGGTGTAAGTCAGTCACAGGTACGTCCAGAAATTGGGTATACATTTGCGACGGGACTACGAACAACGCTCAGACAAGACCCAGATATTATTATGGTGGGAGAGATTCGAGATAAGGAAACTGCGCAGCTCGCGATCCAGGCGGCGCTTACGGGTCACCTTGTGCTCTCTACTATTCACACCAATGACTCTATCGGAGTGGTGCCGCGACTCATTGATATGGGTGTGGATCCTTTTCTTATTGCGCCAACTCTTATTCTCTCTATGGCACAACGACTTGTGTCAAAGATCTGTCCCGGATCCGGAAAACCAATGCCCGTTGAAGGAAGTATTCAGGCAATGATGGATAAGCAATTTGCTGATCTTCCCGAAGAATACAAAAAAGAAATACCTCAAGTGACTGAAGTCTTTGAAAATCAACCGACTCCAGAATGTCCAAAAGGAACAAAGGGGCGAGTCGCAGTATTTGAGATGTTTAAGATGGATAAAGAGCTTGAAAAGGTAATCCTTGCTAATCCAACTGCTCCCGAGATATGGAAAGTGGTCCGAAATAAAGGAATGCTCACAATGCGCGAAGATGCAATCATTAAGATGCTAAAAAAAGAAATTCCTGTCGAAGAAATCAACAACTTGGTATAATTACTGGAACCTATCTCAAAATTAATCGCCCAAGAGAATTCAAAATGCTTGAATATCTAAAACTGAAGATTTTGGTAAAAAAGAAAGATTCGTCAGTCGGTATGCTACGAGCATGCCTCTTTCCTCATACTTCCTTTTTTTCTTCAAAATCTTCAGTTTTATATTATTCATTAATTTTGAGATAGATTCCAAAAAATCTTGTGATATAATAATTGTATGGAAGAAAAAACAACACCTGAAGAAAAAAAGAAATTCAATATAATGGTTGTCGATGATGACAAATTCATATTGAGTATGTACACAATGAAATTTACTAAAGAGGGAATGAATGTTACTTCTGTGCCTCGCCCAACAGAAGCGCTTGAAAAGCTTCGTGCTGGAGCAAAACCGGATATCCTTCTTTTGGATGTGATTATGCCTGAAATGGATGGGATAGAACTTTTGGCAAAAATCAGAGAAGAGAATCTTGCCGAAGGGTCTGTCGTCATAATTCTTTCAAACCAGGGTCAGCCTTCAGACATTGATCGAGCAAAAGCTTTTGGTATCAATGGGTATATCGTAAAGGCGACTACAATCCCTTCTGAAGTGCTTCGACAGATCACCGAGATCGCTAAGGCGAACGGGAAATAATCAAAAGTCTTTAGGTACAAGTTCTTAAAAATAACGCAATAAAAATGGAAGCACAAACAGACTATAAAAAAGAATTAAGTGATCTTCTTGAAATAGTGGTGCGCGAAGGCGCATCTGATCTTCATTTATCTGAAGGACGACAGCCTAATATAAGAGTGGCAGGATCACTCGTACCTCTTGCACGAAAGTCCGTTTTAAAAAGAGAGGATACCAATGCACTTCTTGATCTTATGATAACAAAAGAGATGAAAGATCTCTTTCTTTCTAGTAAGGAGGTGGATTTTTCATATGATTTTAATGACAATGGAAGATTTCGAGGAAATGCATATTTCCAGCAGGGTCATATTTCTATTGCACTTCGACTTATTCCAAAACAGATCAAAACTGTTGAGGATCTGAAATTACCTCCAGTGTTAGCTGACTTTGCTCGAAGAAAGCAAGGATTCTTTCTTGTAGTGGGGCCTGTTGGACAAGGTAAAACGACTACACTCGCTTCAATGATAGAGCTTATCAATGAAGAGAGGGCAGAACACATTGTTACAATCGAAGACCCGGTTGAATATCTCTATGAACAAAAGAAATCAATTATTGATCAGCGAGAAGTGCATATTGATACAAAAGATTTCGGCATTGCACTCACTGAGGCTTTGCGACAGGATGTGAATGTACTTCTTGTAGGAGAAATGAGAAATCCTGAAACAATGTCCGCTGCGGTAACAGCGGCAGAGACTGGGCATCTTGTGTTCTCAACGCTTCACACCAATAATGCTGCTCAAACGATTGATCGTATCATCGATTCATTTCCTTCAACTCAGCAAGATCAGATCCGTATTCAGCTCGCCTCATCGCTCATCGGTGTTTTTTCACAAAGACTTGTACCGAGAATCTCCGGAGGTCTTATTCCAGCGTATGAACTACTTATTGTAAACAGTGCGGTATCAAATCTTATTCGAGAGAAAAGGGTACATGAGATAAACACAGTTATTGAGACAAGTTCTGAAGCGGGAATGATTGATATGAATCGATGCTTGGCTGACTTAGTGCGAAGAGGAGAGATTACGATTGAGAGTGCATATAAATTTGCATTCAATCCAAAACTTTTAGAGAGAATGATCTAATGAAATAAATATGTTATTTAATTACAAAGCACTCGATCCACAAGGACAAGAACAAAGCGGCTCAGTTGAGGCTCTCAATAATGATATTGCTATAAGCTCGATCCAAAGAAGAGGATTGGTGATCGTTGAGATACATGCCGCAGAAACTTCCAAAGGAATTGGTATGAGAATCAAGTGGTTTGAGAGAGTGTCAAACAAAGATGTGGTGATATTGTCACGACAGATTGCGACACTCTTTGCAGCGCAGGTTTCGGCGCTTCGTGTATTTCGACTTCTTGGGGGTGAGAGTGAAAACAAAGTGTTGGGTGAGAAGATTGGAGAAGTGGCAGATGATATTCAATCTGGATCAAGTATTTCAAAAGCACTCTCTAAGCACCCAAAAGTTTTCTCATCGTTTTATGTGAACATGGTGAAAGCGGGCGAAGAATCAGGGAAGCTCGATCAGACATTTTTATATCTAGCAGATTATCTTGATCGTAACTACGCAGTATCAAGTAAGGCAAAGAACGCACTCATTTATCCTGCATTCGTTGTGTTCACATTTATTTCTGTGATGGTTTTGATGCTCACACTTGTGATCCCGAAGATATCTGCGATCATTCTTGAAGCGGGACAGCAGATCCCTATCTACACTCGAATAGTTATCGGGTTCAGTAATTTTTTGGTCAATTACGGGATACTGTTTTTGGTTGCACTTGTTATTCTTGGATTTGTCATCTATCGAAGCAGTTTGGGTGAGAAAGGAGCACTTATGATAGATAACGCAAAGCTGTCCATTCCTTATATTGGCAATCTCTACAAAAAACTTTTCCTTTCAAGAATTGCTGACAACATGAACACACTTTTGATCTCGGGAATTCCAATGATAAAGGCGCTTGAACTCACTTCTGATGTTGTCGACAGCAAGGTATATCAAGATGTACTCAAAAAAGCGATGGACTTGGTAAAAGGTGGGCGACCGCTGTCTGAGGCATTGTCAGGATCTCCTGAAATTCCAAGTATTGTTGTGCAGATGGCAAAGATTGGAGAAGAGACGGGGGAGCTAGGAAGTATCTTGGATACACTTGCTAAATTCTATCAAAGAGAAGTGGTGAATGCGGTTGACACACTTGTTGACCTCATTGAACCTGTGATGATCGTAGGACTTGGACTCGGAGTTGCATTCCTGCTCGCATCAGTACTCATCCCTATCTACAATATTTCTGCATCGATCTAGAGATAAATCAAAAATAAAAAATACTATTCGTGAGGCGAATAGTATTTTTTATTTTTGGCGGAAGAATATATCTTTTTCAAAACCTCGGGAGGGGTGGCGACGACGGACGGAGAAAATTTTGAGCCAGAAATTTTCGTGTTTTGAAAAAGATATATTCTGGAGATTACTTTTCCCCAACTTAATTATTTTTTTCTGTTTATTTTTTACAAACACGATATAATTAAACCACGGTCGAATGTCGTTTCGTCTTTTCCGTCAAAAAGGCATAATCAATTGATTATTATTAGTTCATTAATTTTATAAAAATTTTTCGTCATGAAAAAAAATAAAGGTTTTACAT
>JAZKAJ010000015.1:0-4490 GCA_040389185.1 Patescibacteria group bacterium | reverse complement strand
TTTAGCCTCTTTCTTCTGTCTGTTATCTCCTTTTCCCATATATTTATTTTATTTAAAACTTTTAATAAATAAATTATATCATATAGTTTTTTGCATTTCCTCCCCGCTTCAGACGAAGAGTGGAAAGCTGTACTTAGCTAGGGGTGTTCTGATTATGTTTCTATTTAGTTCTTAATTACTTTTTCAATTTCTGCTACAATCCCCAAATGATCACTCACACCACTTACTAATTTTATATTTGTTACCTTATATTCCGGAGTAGTGAATGCACAATCGACAACATAAGGAAGGAATCCTGCCCGATGGATTTTTTCATCGAGGGTTGTTACTGCATCTTGGGGAATATTATCTCTGTAATCTCTTGCAAGCGAATCAAAGAGTTCTGTTCCTCGAGGGCAGTTTGTGTCGCCTGTGAGAATAAAATCCTTTTTGGTCTTAAGTATTGCATCCATCTTCTTGAAACATTCGCGCTGAAAGTCTGATACTTCAATTCCTGGGTAATGAACAGGGAAGTGGGTTGTAATAATGTTAAATATTTGACCATCATGTATTATTTCTACTGACAAAAGGGAGCAGTGGGCACCGCTCATTGGAGTCTCACCTTTAATATCTGACAAGACTTCCTCAGTAGGTTTTAGATAATATTCAACATCACTTGCAATAATTTTACGTTTGCAGAATATCGCCGACCCTTGTTTCTGATCTTTGTTAATACACATTGCATTAAAGACTCCGTGCATGTTATAGATAGATTTAATTTTTTCAAAATCACCCTCAAGCACCTCTTGCATACAAACCACATCCGGGTTTTCTTTTTTTATAAGATCATTAACCAGGTCTAGATGTTTGTCGTATTCAATATTTATTTGTATTAATTTCATTTGGACACTTTAACATACAAAATTGTCAGTAGAAAGTGATTAGTTAAAAGTGAAAAGAAAAATGCACCGCGGCTACGCTGCGGTGCATTTTGATTTAGCTCTATTCTATATACTAAATTCAATATTCTTTGACTACTTAATCTTCAAACTCTTTCGAATCGCATCAAACTGGCCGAGAAGTGCTGCTCGATCAAATGCTTTGACTGTGCCCTCAGGATAGTTTTCGAGTACAGAATAATGGACAAAGTATCGTATAGCAATACAAGGATTCGAATTCTTGATTGCATAGACTGTTTCTTCGTATCTGTTACCCGCACCAGCGTCTTGAGATGAGTTTACCGAGTATGTCACACCATTTTCTGTGACAGTATCAGGTGCTTGGGGGGCAGAATCGTAAAATCTTTCGGCAGTACAATATGTTCCATCAGCTATTGATTCGACAGATACATATGAGTCGGTACTGAGGTTAGTACCTTTTGCAAGACTTTCAGGGATCGTAAACTTAACTCCGTTTATACTTCGACTTGGAGAAATAGAGTATGAATATTTCTCATCAGTCGTGAATCCTTTTGGTACCGAGACAGAGAATGTCTGTGTAGGGTTTGTATACACGGGCGCACTTGTGTCAGTAATGACTGGAGCAACTGTATCATCTTTTTTGAAGACGAAAATAAGAGCGATAATAATAACTAATAATCCTATAGTGATATATGTTTTTTTCATTTTTTTGTTAATGATTAAGCACAATTGATAACATCAAATATCTGGCACGTGTCACCCAAAAAACAAGGGTCGCATTCACAAGTGAAGCTTTCTCCATCCGGAGAACATGTACCCCAGTCTCCGCAAGGATTCTCTGGTTCACACATATTGTCATACACATTAAGTGTCGCGGTAGTATGTCCAGTACCAAATCCACCTGCCGCTGTTTGATCCACTGTAATAGTAGACGCTCCAACTCCTTGTATTGTACATGAATTACCGCTTATTGTACCAACACTTGTGTTACTACTTCCAAAGCTATAAGTGCCACTACTTGGTGAGGTAAGGATGAGGTCGATACTAAATGGTGTACCAAAGTAATATTCGGTTATATTGCTCATGCTGGTACCTGGGTCTTGTCCTTCAGTATACTGACAGTTATTTCCAAAGAATCCTGTACCGCAGCTACAAGAATATGAATCAAGGGGTCCATAAGGGGGGTTTGAACTTGCTCGGGAACATGCACTGCCATTTTGACATGGGTTACTTAGGCAGGCATTCTCTGATGAATCGATATACTGACACGAATCTCCATAGTACCCATTTTGACAAGAACACATGTGGCTATTGAGTGGCGCACCTGGTCCTTCGTATGTGCTTGTTCGTGTGCAAATACCGTTTATTGAACATGGGTTAGTGGAACATTCATCAATTGCTATGTCACATGACAATCCTGTCATTCCAGCATCGCAAGAGCAAGAAAAATCTCCCCCTATGCCCATTGCGCATGTCCCATACCCTGAACAGAGATTGTCTTCACATGATGATGCGACTGTGAGTGTGGCGCTGCCTGATGCTTCAAGATAACCACTGTTACTTGCGGCTTGTGTGTAATTTATAGTGGCTGTGCCGTGGCTCATGATAGCAACTTTGTCACCATCAATAGTTGCTATATTTGTATCACCACTTGTGTATGTGATCGTTCCATCGCTATCTGAAGTGAGAGGAATGGTCACTTCATCTCCATCGAAAGTGACACTAAAACTATTGAATGTTATTGCAGGTAGAATTGAAACAAGAACGTGGTTCGTTGCTTCCGCTTCTGTATAAATACCTGAAGCTAATTGTTCTGCTCCTATGCTAATTGTACCGTGTGCTCCACTTTGTAATGCATATACTTGTCCCGTTGTCGCGTTAACAGAGAATTGTGATGGATCACCGCTTTCAAGGAAGTAGGTTATTGCACCGCTGCTATTTGAATGTGCAGATACTGTTGTGATAAGTGATGGATATGATCCGGTGCTGTATGTGCCGCTCTCATCATTCATTGTAATAGTGGGCGAAACGGAATTATCTGGGATAGGCGCAGTAGTAGGTCTCCCACCTAAAATATTTCCTGCTTTAATAAATGGAAGGATCATGTTTGGTACGACAACTGTTGTTGTACTTGTGAGAGTGCTGTTTACATAGTTTCTTGTAATATCAAAAAAGTTTCCTGTACCTACTGCGATTCCTGCAGGAGTCAAGATTTCTTTTGGATGGGCATTTTGAAATTGTGAAAGCGCGAACTTTGTCTTTGGTCCGAAATAAGTCGTTTCTTGTCCTGGTGAACCGCTTCCTATTGTTGAGATTGCGGAATTGTGACTATTCAGGTACTTCTGGAGTGCTAAGACATCGTCACCTGTTGAACCAAGTTTGAGATTCCTTGTGAAAGGTGTCGCATTGTCGGCAAAGGCTAGCGACTGGGAGAGAAGAATCAAAGCAAAAAGAAAGACGATCTTAGTGAGTAATCCTCTCGATTTTTGTTGTGGACACATAAAAGTGATTAGAATTATTATCTTATTATTTTATCAAACTTTTACTCATTTGAGGAGAGAAGATCAGCATATAAAAAAGTTGGTTTTTGATTTTTATTTACATTGATTATATTGAAACCCTTGACTCTGACCTAACGTCATAGTTTATGCTACTATGAGCGTAAAGTCGGTACGCCAAGAATCAATAAATACTATGTCTTATACAGTCCAACAATTATCAACACTTGCAGGAGTCAGTGTCAGAACCCTTCACTATTACAACGAGATCGGCCTTTTAGAGCCTGCCTTTGTAAAGAATAATGGATACAGATTCTATGAAGAAAAGGAGCTTCTAAAGCTCCAACAAATTCTCTTTTTTAGAGAATTGGATTTTACTTTGGAAGATATCAAAGAGATATTAAGTTCACCAAAGTTCGATATGAAAAAAGTTTTGGAAGACCAGAGAGGCTTGATCGAACTAAAAAAGAAGAGATTAGTGGGTCTCATAAAGACGATAGATAAAACAATTAACAAGCTAAACAAAAAAACAATTATGAACGACAAAGAACTATACGATAACTTCGACACAAAGGAGTTAGACGAATACGCCAAAGAGGCAAAAGAAAGATGGGGTAATACCAAAGCGTACAAAGAATCGCAAGAGAGATTCAAAAAGATGTCTAAAGCACAATTGGCAAAGATCAAAGAAGAGGGAGAAGCTCTAAATACAGAGATCGCAGCGAATATGAGCAAGGGTGCAAAAAGCAAAGAGGTGCAGGTACTCATAGCTCGACACTTTAATGCACTCCGGAATTTCTACGAGCCCTCGCTCGAAATGTATCGAGGACTAGGGGAGATGTATGTAGCTGATCCACGGTTTACGGCGTATTACGAAAAATATGCAAAAGGACTTGCTGAGTTTATGAGAGATGCGATGGTGTACTATGTTGAAATGAATAAGAGCAAGTAATATTTTGGCCAAAGAATCTTTGATTTTTTGGCCAAAAAAAGGTAATCTATTCACACTATATTCATATTATAGGTATCTGTATTTTATTGGGGAATCGTCTAATGGTAGGACATGTGCCTTTGGCGCATAGTATCTAGGTTC
>JAZKAJ010000014.1:0-51176 GCA_040389185.1 Patescibacteria group bacterium | reverse complement strand
TTTTGACCCATGATAGTAGTCTTTGTGCCACGTCGAATAGTGAAATCCACTGATTCGAGGATTGGTTTGTTGACTCCGTATTCAAACGAAGTTTTCTCAAAAGATACGATACTATCTGCTTTTGCCATAAGTCGCTACTATAACATTAAAATCGTTGTTTGGCGACGTAGAACGAACAAAGAGAAAGTGTAAGCTCACTTTCTCTTTTGAGTCGAGGAGCCAAGATAGGCCCAGCCCACTAAGCACTATATTTTAGATAGGTTTTTAATAGTAAATATTGAAGCAGCTATTGTTTATATTACAAAATGTGTTATTGTATTTTGAGCTGCTATTTCAATGGATATTAAGTTAATACACTTATACTACCCCCTCCACCAACATGATGCTTAAAAATAAATTTGATCCCGAATCTCTCAAAAGGAAGACGGATGCTGAATTGGTCAGTGAACTTCTGCAACATCTCTTTGTACCATGGTCAAAGAGAGCTACGAATGATCATGCGGGACATATCCGTGAGATCAAATTCAGATTTCAACAAAGATCAGATCCTAAATCCTACTGGGCCAGTCAGCTTGGATATCCATGTGCTGTACTTGACTTTGACCAATTTAAAGATGAGTCAAAGAGTGTTCGGATCCGTATTCGACATGTGTTTGATAACCTCTTGAGCTAGGTTTTTTATCCAATCAAACAAACTCTCCCTGCTGTACTAACCATACAGCTACGGGAGTTTTTTATTTTTGTCAGGATAAAACAATTTAAGTTTCTCTTCCCTAGTCAATTTTTTAATCACCACTTCCCTTTTTAATGCAGCACCCTTTGTTCCACAATCTTCAAAATATTTAAGTGCGACTGGTCGACGGCTTCGAGTATACTTGGCTCCTGTCTTTGAAGTGTTGTGTGTGAGTATTCTCTTTTCGAGATCATTGGTCGTGCCGGTATAAAGTGTCTTGTCTGCGCACTCGAGAATGTATACGAAATAATTCATATATTTTATTATACCTTTTAATTTTTATACTCAATAATCGTAATTTTACTCGTACAAATAAATAAAATAAAAAATGTAACAATTTCTACGGCCGTAGAAATTGTTACATTTTAAAAACCCTTTAAAAATCTCCAATTCTCAATTTCTTACTTAATACTTTATAATCTGGAATTTTTTCTCCGACAAGATCCCAAAAAGCTTTTGAGTGGTTGAATTCTTTAAGATGACATAGCTCATGGACAACTAGATAGTCTTGAAGGTGAGGTGGAAGGAGGATTATTTTGTAATTAAAATTTAAATTCTTGGTACTCGAACAGCTACCCCACTTGGTCTTTTGGTTCTTTATAAATATTTTTTTGTACTCGAGATTGTGGTACTTGTTAAAATATTCAAGTCTTGATTTAACTAACGCCAGCGCATCGATGGAATGTTTTTTGATCTCAGATTTTGAATGTTTGGTTCGGAGTATTGGATTGATAGTTTGAAGTTTGGCTACTTTTTCTTCGATCCAATCCTTTTTTGACTCCAGGAATTTCATTATAAAACCTTGCGTCACAAATCTGCTATGTGTGACAACAACACTTGCATCATCTGCTCGAATGCTGATTCTGACTCCTCTAGAGCCTTTGCGAACCTTTATTGTTACAGGAATTTTACTCTCTCCAAACTCGATTCTCTTAGGCTCTTTCTTTCCAAAAAACATCATAATTATCTTTTCTTCTTATCAATGAGGACAGTCATAATACTGTTCGTAATGATCATCATTATTGAATGGAATGTTGTTGCAATATTGTAAGTTTCGAGCGAAAACAACGCGAGAATATGTCGAAGCACATTCATTGTATAGAGCGTCGGAGTTTCGCTCTCAGGATGTTTGCTTGTCTTACGAATTGTTGGAAAAAAGGCTATAACATCAATTGTCACAACAATAATAACAGAAAGGGTTGGGTCCTTTGTGAGTGCCCAAGGGATAAGTCCTAAAAGTGCAGCAATGAGAAAATATGTGTCCCCTTTTACAATATTTTTAAATCCGTATTGGAGAGAAAAGAAAAAGATGATGACTGTAAATATTTCTGATGCTGCTGTTGGTATTGCGCCTACTCCAGCACCTCCAGCAACCTGTCCAAAGAAAGTGACTCCAGAAACTATCGTCCAAATAAGCCAAGTGTATGGATGTGGTTTTACTCTTTTATTAAAAATATCAAATAAATATGGAACATTGCCAACAATTGCAAGTATGGCAGCGACGAGTGCTATATATTCTTTGTTCATTTTGTCATTATATCAAAGAACAAATCAAAAGCCCCGCATTCCGCGGGGCTTTTTTCTGTTGCTATTGATTACTGTGATTATTATGATTTTTGCAATCCTTACAATCTCTGCAATCTTTATTACTGATTTTTCTCCAGAGTAGTACGCTCAAAAGTATAAGATCAATAAGAACTACAGCACATATAAGTGAACCAACTAGTCCTCCGCCCATCATGTCTCCATATCCGTAACCAAAACCATCGCTATAATATCTCATCATAAAATATAAAGTTAATTAGTATTAATCTGACCCATAATAATTATAAACCTATGACGGACTGTGTCAATTTATCTTCTTCCTAATATTTCATTCGACAATTCCCCCACTCCCTCTTTTGTTTTTGATGAATATGGAATTACTTTGTGGCCAACTATCTGCTCCCTGATTTTTTTGAGTTGATTTAAATATTGTGATGGTTTGATCTTGTCTACTTTGTTTGCGACAACGACAATATCTCGCCCGTGTTCCTCGAGGAATTTGAGCATACCAAGATCATCCGGTGTCGGTCCAATATTTGAATCAATAATTAAAACTACTTTTGGGTTATGTCTTGACTGAAAAAGATACCAATAAATAAGCTTGTTCAGTTTCGTCCAGGCTTCAAAAGTGGTCTTAGCAAATCCGTACCCCGGAAGGTCGATAAAATAGTGAGAGTTGTTGATTTTAAATATATTTAATTCTTGGGTTCGGCCTGGTGTAGAGCTCGTACGAGCGAGATCTTTAACACCCGTAAAAGAGTTGATGAGGGATGATTTACCTGCGTTGGAACGCCCTATAAAGGCTACCTGAGGTACTCCATCATCAAGCATAGGATTATCTCCCTTTACCCCTCTCATAAATATGGCAGATGCGATTTTCATCCCGTTCGAAATAGGAAGCGCTTATCGCAGCCCCAATATATTATTTAATAATTGGAAATGGTTACTCTCTAGCCAGTTCTGGGCTAAAACGAAGCGCTTCCGTAGTATATGTGAATTTAAACTGTTTATCATGCTTTTGCTTAATTTTAATATGTAACTTCGGACAACTGAGGGATTTCGAACGGGATTCATGCACCAATACTAACACAAAAACAGTTTTTAGGTGATTTATATTTTTAACTTGCTCGTGATCTCCTGCTCGTTTTGATAACTACAACAGGCATTTGGATAGGTGTTGGTGCAGGTACTACAACTTGAGCCTTCGTCTTTTGCGCTGCAAGTATCAAAGCTTGTTGTCGAGCATATTCTGCGGCAGCTTGTGCTGCTAGTGCTTGATCCAATGCTTTTTTATTTTGAGCATTCTTAATTGCCAATTGTTCTTTGGCAATTTGATCTGCTCTTATTTTTTCTTGCATGGCCAATTGATCTTTCTCAAATTGAGTTTGAGTCTTGTTCTCTGCAATAAGGTTTTTTATTTGTTTTGTCTCTAATTTTGATTGCTCAATGGCAACCTCATATTGTTTTTCTTTCTTTTTTTGGTACGCCAAAGATCCACTCGCAAAAACGAAAGCAATCAACCAAAAAGTTATTATGACATTTTGTAAATCTTTTTTCATATTTATTTTAGTCTAATTTTTGCCACATATGAGTGTCGCTCTTTCTGACATCACATTCGGCACACTTAAAATCCATAGGCAGATCTTCCCATTTTGTTCCCGGGGCGATTCCTCTTTCGGGAAAGCCTGTTGCTTCATCGTATATCCACCCACAGTCCAAACATATATATTGTGACATAGTATATTACGTGTTAATGAGTAATATCGTAAGTCTACAGACTGATTATGAAAATAAGATGAATGAAAATACGAATCTATATGCAAGGTAAAATTATCTCAAAAGTGCTACCTTTGCTCTCCTCACTATCCACTTTTATTGATCCAAGATGCTCATGTACTATTTTTTTTACGATCGCGAGTCCGAGACCGGTACCTGAAGCGTTCTGTGTACGAGAATTGTCAGCTTTAAAAAACCGTTCAAAAATATGTGGTAGATCTTCTTTTTTGATACCAATTCCTGTATCAGAAATTTTCAGAATTGCTTTGTTGTACTTTTTTTCTAGAACGACACTCACAGTCCCTCCTTTTTTGTTATAATCGATAGCGTTTTTTAAAATGTTAACATACATACGTACCAAATCATCACTTTTCCCTTTAATCACTATACTTTTATCTATTGTAGATTCTATAGAAATATCTTTTGTGCTTGCATAGGGTCGCATAATATCAATCTGGCTTTGGCACATATTTCCAAAGGAAACATCATTTATCTGACTTTCTTTTTTTACATTATTACGAACTAGAAAAAGCAAATCGTTAGAAAGAGTTGATAATCTTTTTATTTCATCCAGTGATTCTTGAATAAATTTGGCATATTCGGGTACCGTTCTGTCACTTCTAAGCATTGTTTCGCCGCCAGCTTGTAAGACAGCCAAAGGGGTTCGTAGTTCATGCGCAACATCCGCCACAAACCTTTTTTGATTCTTGTATGATTCCTCAAGGGGCAGAAGTGTACGCCTAGATATAAAATATGATACGAACAATGTAATAAGTAATATTATTATATCTGAGGTTAGCAAGTTATTGGCCAGGTCATCCTGTATTTCTTGAATTTTTGTTTCACCAATATTACCACTACGTTCTCCATCATCTTTGTTTTCCAGCGCCAAGTGTTCTTTGTTTTCTGTATTTTCTGCACGAATATTACTTACGAACATACTGTAGACCATAATATTAAATATGGTCAAAATAACCAAAACTCCTAGAGTATAATAGCTTGTCAAAAGTATGACAGCCTTTTGAACTCACTTTGTTTTGTAGGTGTATCCCACTCCTCGGATTGTTTGAATATATTTTTCATTTGTATCTTTTAATTTTTTTCGAAGCTGTTTTATGTAAACATCTGTAATGTTACTAAATGCACTATATGCAAAATCCCAACAATGTTCAAGTAGCTGCTCTCTTGTTACTACCTGCCCTGCGTTACGCATAAGATATTCCAATATTGAAAATTCCTTTAGTGTCAAAGACAATACCTTCCCTCCTTTTGTTACGATATGTTTGCTGTTATCAAGTACGATATCTTGTACTTGTAGTAATGCTATGATTTTTTCTTGAGGTCTCCGAAGTAGTGCTCGCACTCTCGCAAGTAATTCATCCATATTAAATGGCTTCACGAGATAATCGTCTGCCCCACTGTCTAATCCTTCTATCCTGTCCGCAAATTCTCCTTTGGCAGTAAGTAGTATAATAGGTAGATTAATATCATCTTTTCGAAGACTTTTGCATACAGAAATACCGTCTTTTTTTGGCAACATAATATCCAATATCAACAAATCATGATGTCCGAGTCGTGCCATTCTCTCTCCAGATTCTCCATCATGTACAGCATCTACCGCATAACCCTCTTCTTCGAGCGTTTGTTTGGTGTATTTGGCTAGTTTTTCGTTATCTTCAACAATCAATATTCTCATATCTATAATAATACACCTATTCATCTATTATTCATCTTTTTCATTTATGATGTCAACATGAAAGAATACGAATACAAAGATGAAGCCATGGGGACTGAATATTCTGTTGCAATAATTTGTAATTCAGTAGACCTGGCTTTCAAAATGTTTGAATTAGCAAAAAACGATATTCAATCTTATGAAAATCGGTTTTCGAGATTCAAATCAGACAGCGAGCTTTCGATGTTAAATAAGAATAAGGACATGAAGGTGTCGGCAACTTTTTTGGATGCAACAGAGAAAGCGTACGAGCTTTTTAAGAGGACAAGAGGAATTTTTAATCCGCTCGTTCAGGTAGAGAGACTCGGGTATGATACAAGCTTTAAAGATATGAAAAAAGAAAGTGACAAAAACGATGAAGATTGGAGCGTGTACGATATTGATTTTTCTGAGACAACAATAGATAAAGAAAATAATTACATTCGTCTAAATGAAGGTCAAAAAATAGATTGCGGAGGATTTCTCAAAGGATACCTTGCAGAAATGATTGCCAAAAAGATAATGAATTCTTCTAAAGATATCCAAGGAGTTGTTGTAAATCTTGGAGGCGATATCAGTACCGAGGGTGCGGATGAGAATGGAAATAATTTTGTGTTTTATATCTACAACCCTATTTCAAAAAAAGATGATATTGAAATAACTCTTCACAATCAAAGTCTTGCAACAAGTGGTACATACAAGCGGTCATGGTTAAAAGCGGGTAAAAAAGTACATCATATTTTGGATGCTTCGGGCAGACAAAACCCCAAAACAGATATTGCATCGGTCAGCATTATTCACAAAGATGGTGCATATGCCGAAGCTTACGCAAAAGTATTTCTCTCGATGGATTATAAAGATGCAATGAAATTATTAGATGATCACGAGGTTCGGTTTATTCTTATAAAGAATGACGGACAAATAATCAAAAACATCAATGAAAACATATCTTAAGACAATCAAATATATCCAACAGATCCTCCTCGCTATTTCTGTCATACTCATAATGGTGCTTCCGCTCATGCTTGTATTTTTGCAGGATAGTATTTCGTACGATAATACTCAGTTTCTATACATGGTCTCACACGTCACTTTACTTTTTGTTATGGTGATAAGACCTCTTGCTGACATATTTACACAAACCAAATTGATACGACCTTTGGTTATACTTCGCAAAGGTTTTGGTGTCTTGTCTGCATCAATAATCATATCTTTTATTTTGGCCAAATTAATGGTCGATCCTGTAGCATATGTACAAAGTCTCACTTCATTACCCTACTGGTCTATAAGGGATTATGCGCTCTTGGCGCATTTGGGAGATATCTCAGCAGTTATATTGCTTGTCACATCAAACAATCTGTCAAAAAGGTTGCTCGGCACGATGTGGAAGAAAATCCAAAAGCTTTCATATGTGTATTTCTATGCAAGCGCGCTCTACGTATGTCTAACTTACAGTGATGGATATCAATTGCTCGCAATGGTTCTTGTTAGCTATGTGACATACCTCGCATTTGTTAAAAACAAAGAAAGAATAATACAAAACAATATATGATGAAAATTAAAAAAACAATTGGAAAAATAATAGATGTCACCGATCTTTCAAAGACTGCCAAGGAGGTCAAAATATCTTTGGTGGAACCTCTAGATTTTATTGCTGGAAGTTTTGTTAATATATTTATGGAGATAGGCGGACAAAAGGTTCGTAGAGCTTTCTCGATCTCTTCAACACCAAAAGATCAAATGAATATTACTCTCGCAATAAGATTAAATCCAAAGGGTGGCATGACTCCAATCTTTTGGAACAAAGACATGGTTGGTGAGACAATCGAAATAATGGGCCCGCTTGGATTAAATACGGTGGATAAAATGCAGCGAAACAAAGTCTATCTATTTGCATTCGGTGTTGGTGCAGGTGTCGTCAAGTCAATTGCTGAATATTATTCAAGTAAGCCCAATATTACCAATCTCACGATCATGACCGGTAGTAAATATGAGGATGAAATACTTTACAAAGAATATTTTGACGAACTATCCAGAGATAGAAAAAATATAACAACAATGCATATTGTTTCAAGGCCCGAAAATAGATCAATTGTGCCGAAAGGATACATTCAAGATCATATAAGCACATTCGATTTCAGTCACTCTGATATTTATTTGTGCGGCCAAGAATCCGCATGTAATGATCTGGTAGAAAAAATAAAACTGACAAATCCAACAGATCTATCCTTCTTTATTGAAGGTTTTCACTAAATTTGATTGAGGTGTTGATACACTCTCGTAATACAGGAGTCTCTGTCCATCCACATTTGCCGTCAGATTGGCGTTCACAAGAGGCTGCTCTATAGCATCCAAATTCTTCTTTATATATACAATTAGATACGACGCCTTTATGGTCTGAACATACTTCATTGCTGCAACCACCCGTGTAGCATGAACCTTTTGTGCCACTTGTTGAATCTGTGGTCTCGGGGAACTCTAAAAATTTATTACCTTCTGCATCATAACATTTAGATGGATGGCCTTCTGTGATCCCATACCCTGCATTTTTGCACTCTTCAAAATTTGTTACAACAATTTTGTTTGAATGCGAATCTTTTTTATTAAAGATCAAAAACGAGCTTGTTATAATAAGCAAAATCAATCCGATTGCGATCATTAAAATTTGGTTTCTTGTTCCTCTATAACCTGATGGATTATTATTTGTATCTTGTATCATGTGAATGTATTTTAATTTAATTTGCTAAAGATCTACTTTCTTCTTTTGGATCAAATTCCTGCAACTCCAAATATTTTTCCAACTCCAAAAGTAATGATCATCGCGATAAGCCCACCGAAGACCACCCGAAGAGTTGCCTTTCCTTTGCTTGCTCCCCCTGCGTTGGCACTGAGCATTCCTGTAATAATGAGAGCAATGATGACAGAAATAAAAGTGACACCGACCACGTATGAAAGTGGTGCGAGGAGCACTGCAATAATAGGAATGATAGCACCACTTAGAAAAGCGAGTCCTGAAGCGTATGCCGCATGGAATGGATCAGTAAGGTCGTTTGGGTCGATATGTAGTTCTGCATCAACATGCGCTCTGAAAGCATCTTTGGCTGTCAGTTCTTTTGCGACGAGTTCTGCGGTATTTCTTTCGAGTCCTTTATTTTCATAGAGCTGTACAAGCTCCTCGAGTTCTTCCTCGGGCATTGTTTCAAGTTCCATTCTTTCTTTTTCAAGAAGTGCTTTCTCTGTATCACGCTGAGTGCTGACTGATACATATTCACCCATTGCCATTGAGAGAGCTCCAGCGACAAGTGCTGCGACACCCGCTGTCATTATGTATCCTTTTGAGACAGATGCTCCTGCAACACCCACGATCACCGATGCAACAGAGACAATGCCGTCGTTTGCACCCAAAACCGCAGCGCGAAGCCAGTTGAGCTTTGTGCCTGTGAATTTGTCATCTGTTTCAATATGTGTAATTGGATTTCGGGTTTTTTTCATAATTAATATTCTATCATGAATGGTTTGATTGATAACCAAAAGCCCCGACACTTAGTGCCGAGGCTTCCCTTTCTTATCTACACATTTTTCTTTACAACTATAGTTGCTGTAGTTGCAGTTGCATCCCTGAGAATAAAGGTGTAGTTACCAAAAGTAACTGATGTGTTCGATACAGTACCAAGTCGGACAACACTTCGTGCCTTTCCTACAATGAATACCGGAGACAATTCTCCTGCCCATATACACTTTACGCCAGATTTACATCTTGAATCATCAATCTTTGAGAGTGTTACGGTTAGTGTGTCTGAGAAATTGGCTTTTTCACCAATAGAAATTTCAAATGGATTATTGAAGCTTGTTGTTACACTTGGTGTAAGTCGAACTGAAATTCTGAGCTCTTTATCATTTTGAGGTAGTCCAGATGGATTATCATTATGAAATACAAGAGTACCTGTTGATGCGACGGTTGGTTCTATGTAGCTTAGGGTTACTGAAAAAGGTACAGGTTTGTCAGTCATCCAATCTCCAGCAACTTTTGCTGGCGCCTCACCAATTACTTTGCCTTTTGAGTCAAGAAGCTTTACGGGAAATGATCCTTCAAAAAAGAATCCGCCTGGTGCGTGACCTGTGATCTCGATTGGACTTTCGATAAGTGCGTTTGCTGTAATATTATCAACTATTACAAGACCTGCTGCATTGCCAGTACCTGTATTTTTTGTGCCGTTAGTAGTGCCAGTAGCAGGAGTAGAAGTTGAAACTATATAGGTAAATATTGTTCCTTCAGGTGTTTGGCATTGCGGAGGATATGTGGCAAGGATAGGATACCCTGCCGCTGCACATTCCTCATATGTTGTTACAGAGACAACTTTTTTATCTGAAGATGAAATACTAATAAGTAAAATTCCGATAAATGCGAGAACAATCGTGCCGATTGTATATACTAGTTTTTTGTTCATGTTTTAAATTATACCTTAATAATGTTTATATAATACAAGACGGATGAACAGAAATAGTCTTACAATTTTAAAATTTAAAACAAGCCCCGGCTCGTAGCGCCGGGGCTTGTAGTCAACTTAAAACTACCACCACAGACCTACGGTACCAGAAGATCTAATTTGTGCTCGGGTCATGGGACCAAATCGTCCAGTGGCTGGGGAAATACCAGCTTTTATTTGATATTCAGTAACAGCTTTTTTTGTAAGTGAACCAAAGTATCCTGTTGCACCCTTGTCAGCCAAAGATCTCGCTTCGAGTCCTGTCGCTTGTTTTATAAGAAATTCTTGAAGTTTTGTTACATCATCTCCACTCATACCACTCTCAAGGTCTCTTACGGTTAATTGATGTGTTGAAGTAGAAGTTATTGATGTTGTAGTGGTTTTACCACCAATTAATGTAGAAATAATATTTCTAGTTGTGGGTCCGAAGAATCCGATTGCAGGTGTAATATTGTTTGCTATTTGGAATTTGATGAGTGCGGCTTTTGTCCCAGCTCCAAACATAGTTGTCTCATTCCCTACTGATCCAGGACCTGTCAAGGCAACAGTGAATCCATGAGTATTTAGGAATTTTTGTAATTCTTTTATATCATCTCCATTTGTACCTACGGTAAGATTTTGTGAAAATACATATGGTGAACTTGGTGTTAGAAATGTTGCTTTAATCTTGTCCGCTTCTGCTACTTTACCCATACTTGTAAGATTTGAAACTCTGTTTTTGGCTGATGAACCGCTTGATACACCACTGTTTGAAGCTGAACTATGTCCAAATACTGAAAATACAGAGAAGCTATTTGTGGTACAAGCAATAATATTATCTGATGTAGTAACTGTGCAATTATCAAGTGGCAACCATTCTCCATTGTGGTAGTGATACATCCAAAGACTTGATTCATTGATTCCAAAAATATCTTCATTACTATAAGTGTAAGAGATGGTAATAGGTGTATCAAATGAATCTAAAACATCTGATCCAACATAAGCTTTAACATCAAATGAAATGCCTCCTGCCGTTCTGAATCCTGATGGTGAACCGACGTCGCTTATTACTCCAGATGTTGGAATCGATTTGATCTGAATAATTATATCTGAATCTGTATCTGCAAATCCTGAAGGAAGTTGCACTCGAATATTTCTGTCTTCTGATGCAAGTGAAGTCTCACTACTTTCGCTCGGATTATGGCTACTAACTTCATCCGTCACAACATCGGATGATCCAGTACAACCAGAAGTCATAAATGACATTAAATCACTTTGTGTAGTGTTGCTGCTTCCGTCTGTTGATTCAGCTTTAAAGAAATATCGAGTGCAGACAAGTAGGTTGGAAATCTCAGCAGAGTGTTCTGTTGCCAAATCAGCATTATTTGAATTTGAATCTAAGTGATCGTTATGGAATCCATAAATAACTTTTGTTGATCCTGGTGTATTAGTACCCCAAGTTATTGTTGCAGTCGTACCATTCACGGTTGAAGTGGTATTAGTTATTTCAATTGGTGTAACATTCTCAACAAAAAAAGTTTGTCCCCGAAGATACGGATATCCATTATTGTGATCACTGTCGATATTCCATATTTCACTAAAGTCCCAGACGTTGGTTAAGTATGCATTGTACTCAGTGTTTGTGAAGCTAGAAATATTTTTCATCTGCTCTGTTGTGAGCCCTGTACCTGCACCACCGTCTTCTGTGTTTGATGTCTCCATATCCCAAAATGAATCATCAACTGATCCTTGTTCAAAATAGCCAAGTAGCCCACCGTTAGGCACTCCATCATTGGTTACAAGACCAGTAGAATATGATTTAGTTATAGCACCGCCGTTTCTTCCTGCTACACCTCCGGCTTGATCGTCTCCTACTATTCTTCCTGTTGAATAAGAATTTTCGATTGTTCCTCCGTTGGCTCCTGCGATACCTCCTACTTTTGAATTACCAGATTCAGTAACATCTGCATTAGAGAATGCTTTAGAAATAGTTGAGTCTCGTTTATTTCGTCCTACGATTCCGGCCACAAATTCTTGTCCCTTTATTGATCCTGAGACTCCAACATTAGTTATATTAGTTTGATTCTCGTCACCATCACCCTCCGACATACCTGCGAATGCACCAACTTCTTGTTCACCAGTTATATCTACATCTTGCAAATACAAATTTTCAATTGTTGCATTGTACATGTATCGTATGAGACCAATGGCATTATCATTTGGACGATCTATGTATAGGTTTGAAATTATATGACTATCTCCGTCTAGTGTCCCTCTAAATGATTTATCTCCATCATCTCCGGCTCCATAATATCCTTGATAGTAAGTGAAGTTTGCTACTACTGAAGTGTCCACATCGGGTGTGGTATCAAATGTTACAACACCTGTATTGTAGTTTACTGTGTAGAGTTCACTATTTAATGAATCTCCATTTAAATAAATTGAAAAATTATCAGTGCTACTTATTTTGTGGTGTCCGAGTGATATTGTGGTCGATGCACCGTTCATGGTACCTAGGTTTATATCAGAAACCGTTCTTGGTGACCAGGAAGAAGACTCAGTACAATTAATATTGTTATCTAAAACAAAATCTCCAACCAAAAATGCCCCAATATTTTGTAATTGTGTACATGTAGTAATGTGGTAAGGGTCGTTATCAGTCCCTGTTCCGCTTTCAAAAATATTTCCCATCACAAGTGTTGGATATTGACCTGAAGAAATTGTCCATACGTTGTCAAAATCCCAGCTCGCATTTGTAAATGTTGTTTGTGTCTTCATTTCTGAAGTTGTCTTTCCTGTGCCAAATGCACTTTCGTTATTGCTGCTTGTTTCAGTATCCCAAAATGAATTTTGAATCGCAGGATTACCATCGCTATAGTCTGTATAGCCTACAAGTCCACCAATGTCACTTGTTGCGATACTCATTTCTCCTGTTGCGTAACTATTACTAATTATTCCACCGTTTCGTCCCACCAATCCTCCAATTTGTGATGTACCTGTTACAGACCCTCTTGAATAAGAATTTTCTATTGTTCCTCCGTTTGCACCCGAGAGACCTCCCACTTTGGTAGCACCAACGACATTTCCTGTCGCATATGATTGACGAACAAACCCGTGAGCATTTTTACCTAAGAGCCCTCCTATTCCTTCATTTGTTCCTGTAACGTTTCCAGTTGCGTAAGTGTTTATAATGTATCCACCATCAGAAAATCCTACTGCACCTCCTACACTTTCTGTTCCGCTGATGTTAGCTGTTGAATGTGAATCAATAATACCACCACCACTTTTTCCAGAAATACCTCCAACACTTTCTGTTCCAGATATTGTTCCTGATGAAGTTGAATTTCGAATTATACCTCCGTTTGCTCCAGAAATACCTCCCGTATTTTGTGAAGATCCACTCCCTACTGTTGCAGATGAATTCGCGTTGGTAATTATTGATCCTTGTTGGTTGGCACCAACAATTCCTCCCACTTTATCCGAAAGCCCTTGAACACTTCCTGAGATTGTAATATTAGAAAAGATTGCATCTTGTGCATATCCTGCAATAATTCCAATTTGTGAATATCCAGACACAGATGCATTAGTGACGGTGAGATCATGAATATTTCCGTTTGAATACATAAAAAGACCCTTGTTATTTTCGGATGGTGATTGAATCGTTAGGTTTGATATTGTATGATCGTTTCCATCAAATTCTCCTGTGAGTCCAGTATTTGAAACATATCCAAGTGGTAAAAATCCTTTGTTGTAAGTAAAACTAGCATACAAACTATTATAACCTGGTGCTGTGTCGAATGTAACAGTCCCGTTGGTGTAATCGACTGTATAATCTGCAGGATCCATTGGGCTTCCGTTCCAGTATCTGACAGAAAAAGGACTCCCATTATCAATATTTTTTGCAACTAAGCTGAATACAGTTTTAGTTGTGTTTCCATTTCCAATATAGACGTCACTTATTGTAGTGGTATTCCAGCCACTTGTTGCTGAACAGTCAACGTCGCTCATCAATTTAAAATGTGAAGTTAGGTGCGAGTCTGCAGATTGAAGATCATCACAGGTATTGATTTGATAAGGGTCTTCTGATGTACCTGTCCCTTCTAGTTCTCTAAAATAATTGAAACTGATATGTGCCCCGCCTCCATTCTCATAATATTCAACAACAATTGTGTGGGTTCCTGCAGTTAGTGTTGTTGATGTTGTGTTAATTGTATTTGAAGACCAGTTATCCATAATGGTGTTACCATCTACTTTGATTTTGTTTCCATCATCTGAGCTAATATTAAAATCATAAACACCAGCAGTAAGTGTGACTGTCTTTGTGAATCGTCCAACAAATCCGTCATTGTGTATTGATGAATCTGGTGATCCTCCTCCCCAATCAACATTAATGTTTGATAGTGATGTTGCATAATCCGCATCTCGAACTGGGAATGTTGGAGCATCTGTTGCTTCGTCGAGGTTCCAATATTCTGCAAGATAGCTAGATCCAACACCGAGAGTAAATGAAGATACGGTTAGTATTCCAGACACATCACCACCTGAGCTTGTGACTTGAATTGTACAGTTCGAGTGAACACCCTCTGCAAGAGTATTAAATGTGATTGTGTTGTCCCCCGCATCTGCTGTTGTGTCTGAGGATGAACAATCACCTCCATAAGCGATTGTACCTGCTGTTGTAGAGTTGAATGTATAGTTCGGTGTGTAGTCTAGTCTACTTGTGATAGGTGTCACTTCGGTAAGCACAATTAAAGGATTGATTGCTTTTGTGATGAGTGAGTTTAATGTGGTTGAGTTTCGAATCGTGTTTGCAGCAATTGTGAGGTTGGATGATGATTCAGATCCGGCGGCGATCGGAAATGTCACGGTCAAATGTTTGATTGTGAGGTTCTCATCGATGACTGCACTTGTAGGATGATATGTATTGAAAGTGATTCCGTTTAGGTCTGTAGAGTTTGCGTTGTAGTTTGTAGAACTTACGAATGCATTAAAAGAAGTTCCTGTGAGATATATATCAAATGCACTTCCTGTCACATTTTGAATGACCGCCGTTGCTACTGCAGGTGCTGCAGCAAAAACGTCAGGGCTATTAAAACAAAAAAAAGTAAGAACTAGTATCGAGGAATAAAAAAACTTATTTATAAAACTATGCATTTTTAAATATTATTGATTAAATTTAGATTAATTATATATTAATTTTTCATCAATACAATACTAGAAATGTGTAGGTGTAGATAACAGAATGCCCTGGCCTAACAGCCGGGGCATTCTTCCTTACTCTTTTCTCTAAACTACTGGCTATTTATTTTCACTAATGTATTTATACACCTGATACGCTCCGATTGATCCTACGATAGGTGCGAGGATGTAAACGAGTGAGAGTGAATTAAGTGTGAGCGCTACTGCAGGATTCAAGATCCCGTTTGCACCGGAGAGAGATGCGATAATGATACCGAGAGACAATGATCCTCCAATCACGAGTCCTGATGCTATATCAGAGACTCTGCCATATACAACAGATGCAATACCAAAGTTGAGGATAAATGCACCGATCATTTCTGCAACAAATGCTACCCAACTAAAATCATCAGGACTAATAGGGCTTGAAATACCATAAAGGTATGCAACAAGGATCGCAAATGAAGCACCAAGTATCTGAGCAATAATATAATTGATTGCATCATAAAGTGAGATCTTTTTGACTGAATAAAGTCCAATGGTGACAGAAGGATTGAGGTGTGTACCAGAAATCGATCCAATAGTATAAACGAATACTCCTACAACGAGTCCAGCAATGAGTGGAACTCCAATTGGTAATGCGCCAGTGAATGCGAGTGCGACAAGCACAGCAAATGCAAGTGTAAATGTACCGATAAATTCTGCGAGATATTTTTTGAACATGATATTAACTTAAACTTATAATTTATAACAAATAACTAATGCAGTAATTATATCACTAAAACCCTCCGAGGTTGTGAATATTTGTAAAACCTTTTGATTCGAGGATCTGTTTGGCTACACCAGATCGTGCTCCGGACGCGCAGTAACATCTGATCTCTGTGTCTTTTGGCACTGTTGCGAGTACTCCTAACTCTCCTCTTATAATATCTTGTACAGAAATATTCATCGCACCCTCATGGTGTCCTTCGTTGTATTCTTCTTTGGTTCTGCAATCGATAATCATTATTATTTAATTGATTTTTCCCGCCTTTTCTCTTGTTGCCGCATCATAAATACCTGTTGGAGTTATTGATTCTGCGGTTTGCCACTCAATGAGTGCCTCCTTAGTAAACTGGCCAAAATATCCAGTTGCACCAAAAGTAGACAGAAGTCTTGCAGCAGGACCTTTCGCCTGTCCAATCAAAAAAGTTTGGAGAGTTTTTACATCATTATTCTTCATACCAAAACTTAGATCAGAAGGTACGGGAATGGTATTGGTTGGTAGAGGTGAAGTGACCATTGCATAAATGCAAAGTGATGATTTTGATGCACCCATATCTTCATAGTTGGTCGCTTTTGGATCTCTACAGCTATAATGCACGCTCCCACTATGAGTTGTGAGTCTAGGGTCATCATCTACAAGTGTGATCGTAATTGTGTTTCGAAAATTAGAATAATATTCAGAATTTGAATCTGTGAGCATAGTGATATGTGCAGTGTTGTTGGCGTTGTGAATATGGTCATTATTTACAGTCACTGTGAATGACTGCGGAGTAAACCAGTCGCCTTCATGGAAAGTGATGCTCGGGACTGAGAATTGTAGACGATCATCATCAGAAGAAAGATTGATAGTAGCATATGCAGTACCTTCCTCCGCGATAACTGGTTCGTCCAGAGTGATCGTGAAGGTCTGACTCCCTCCATTTTCTTGTAGTGTTGCAGAAGTCGGATCAGCACTCACTCTTGGAACAGAAGCGAAAGTGTGAGAAGGAATAATGAAAGTTATAAAAATAAAAACAGAAAAAATAAATGATTTCATTTGCAAATTATAGCAAAGAAAAATATTTGAAACTAATAAAAAATGGGGATTAGATTTACAACTCCTGAGAATTTCTCATAGATTTGGTATACATTGACTTTTATTTCAAGTATGATATAATACACACAAATTTACAGTTCATTGATATAGGACTTTTGTTGATATGGAATACCTTTGCAAGATGACTTGTCGGAGTATTCCATATCAACATCCAGGACATTTACTGCGGTTTTGATTGGACAACCCACATCCCTCCCTCCCATGAATACTAATCGTAATATCTGCATCGCCATCGCCATTGTCGGCATTCTTGTTGCCCTCGGGCTACACTTCACCCAGCCGTATATCAGTGATCGCAACGGTAAGATAACCGCCTTCGGTGATGCCATGGTCGAGATCATTGATCTCAACAACAAAAAAAGCGGCCTCCCGCTTAAAAAGGGAAAAATCACCTACGTGGGCGCTGAAGGGTTGACGATCCATTTCGAGATCGAAAAACCCTCCGAGGTCTTTAAGCCTTGAAGTCCTATCTCGCCCATCGGCACCCCATGTTCGCAAGAACTGGGGTGCTTTTAATTTAAATACAATTACTCCCTCACAAACTTCACTTTTTCAAATTCAAAATTGTTTTCACGAAAATCTTTGAGAACTGCGTTTGGATAGAGTTTGTAATCCACCTCCTCATTTCTATCGAGCCACCTCGATTCAAATATCTCAAATGCATGTGTTCCGTTTTTGACATCAATATCACTTTGAACAAAAACATCTTTGACTACAAAAATAAATTCAACATTTTCTTCTCCATTCTCCCCTTTCCATTCATAAATATATTTAAGAACAGGATTTTGAATATCAATATTGAGCTCTTCTTTGATTTCTCGTTTGATACAGGTGAGAGGTTCTTCCCCGCGTTCCATTCGCCCACCTGGTAATTCATAACTGTGGGCATTTTCAAAATGATTTACCACAAGCATCTTGTCTCCACAGACAATCACCGCCCGACATCGAATAAGAAATGTAGCTTTTTCTGTCGCTGGACGACCATATTCGGTTATGGGATTAATTGAATTCATGTTGTATTTAATTTAAATTGAGTGAGTCCTTAGTTTAAACAGCTCCACCTCCTTGCGATCTATTGTTCTTGAAAGGGCACCTTCTTTTACTTGTTGATTGAGTGTTGAAATTGAAACTAAATTTAAAACATCCACAGTTCCTTTATCGAGCCATGAAAATTCCCATATTTTACTATTAATAATTCTCCCAACAGCTATTTTTGTTAAATTGTCTGAATATTTTATTTTTATATTTCTTGGTGCTGTAATTCTTTGTAACCATATGTCAATTAAGCCAGTGTTTGGAATATTTTTGAATTTTCTATGTATTTTTGTAATAATCTGTTTTTCAGTTTTTTTATTAACTAATTCCACTAAGTTGCTGATAATCGCAGACACCCAGTCTATAACTTTTGGACTAAATAATGCAATTTGAGTAAATATTGTAATTAATACTTCAACATTAATCTCTTTTAAGCTTTTAATAAATAATTTTGAATTTATTTTATCGTAAAAATCGGATAGTTCTCGTACCACTAAGCCAGAATTTGGATATTTTTTTGATAATTGATAGATTCTAAGTGCCTCTTTCTGAAAATGTTGTATTGATGGGGACACAAGTATTTTTTCCAACTTTTCACTTTTAATACTTGATAGAATCACGTCTGCACTTTCAAGTGTCTTGCTAGCATTCATCTTCATACCTAGTCCACAAAGTACAGTATTAAGTTCTTTCATAATATGTTGGCCATGAACAGGGTTATTAACAAAAATTCTATAATCATCTCTATATCTTAAAATGTGGAATTCAGCCTTAAATTTTTTTAGCAATCTTGATAGTTCTAAGTCTGCATAACCTAAAACAATTTCAGCAATGAAATCCATTAATGTGCTACCTTGTGGTATACCATTTGTTTGGCCATAATTCATATTTCGAAGCTTCATATCAATTTTAGCCCCTAAACTTTCTTTTGTATTCGATTTTCTTGACCTAAGAAATTTTATATCTTTTTTACCCCCTTTCGACAGGGCCCATTCAACTGAATGTGTGTATATTGATCCATAACAATTTGTAATATCTGTTATAAAAACATAATTGTAGTCAAGAGATAGTTTTATTGAACGTTGTTCAATTTCCTCCCACCAGTGAGAGACTTGTGCAGCTTTGTGTGACTTCTTAACATCTTCAGAAACACGTGGAATACTAATACATTCTACTACCCCCTTTTTAAAATCTTTGAACCGGGATTGTATTTTTTTCCAGTTTTCTTTTTCAGTAATAAGTTTGACTAAATCTACATATAAAATAGGATTAATCAGCTGTAACGGTCTCCACGCAAACAGACCATCTTTATTGCATAGAAGTGTATAATTTACGTTTTCGTAATTTTTAGGAAAATCAATAGTTTTGCCACTTTTATCTTTTTTACAAATTTCTTTAATATCCTTTGTTAAAATAATTGCTGATGCCATCGTTAGGAGATTGTCAAAATTGAAGTAATATGGAAGTTCAAAATTTACATAGTTTTTAGTGAGTCGAAAAAAACTTTTCGCTTCAACGTTATTCAGATCAATTATTTTTTTTGATTTATTCATAAATTAAAACCTCTTGCACTATACCTTGCACACTATCCCCTTCTTCCGGAATTATTGGTTGATGCTTTGGGTTTGTGCTCTTGGGTAATAAGATTCTTTTACCATCGAGTTTGTCATAATACTTTATTGTCACATATTCTCCTCCAAGTAATGCAACAACCCTGTCTCCTGTCTCGCCTTTTTCTGCAAATCTACAAAGTGCTAGATCACCGTCATTAATTCCCGCTTTATTCATTGAATCTCCGTCTGCTCGTACAATAAAATATTTCGCACCAGGTCTTATTTTGGTTTTTGGGACATCGATATATTCTTCAATATTCTCCTGTGCCATAATTGGCCCACCACAAGGAGCGGATCCAACTAGTGGGATCTTAACCAGTTCTCCTAAATAAGGAGATTTTATTATTTCCTGTTTGAGTTGAATCTTGGGTAATGTTTGAGTATCAGTAAATAGACTTTTTATATAATCCTTTAAATCTTTGTCTACAATATAAACATAGGTACCCTTGATGCCTCGAGTTAATAATGTTTTGTAAATATTTATTACGTACCTTTCGAGTTCTGATGGGTCAGTAACTCCTGCATGACCATTTCTATCAAAATACTTTTTCTTATCAACTTTGAATTTATGGTTTGTTTTATCGTAACTAAACTCTGGACCAATAATAACTCCAACATAATTCAAGTCATATCCTTGCACAGTGTGAATACATCCAACTTCATTGATTGCATTAGGTGAATTTACCCAGTCCTGAGCTGTTGAGTTCCATATGAGCTGTAGTCCATCTATATCAATGTCGTGTTTTTGAAGTGACTTTGTTCCTTTCTTTGTATGCCAGGGCCACGCATACCCTGCAACAACTCTCGCGAGTTTGTGCTCTTTATCCTTAATCTTGATCGAATCTATCATTAATGCCAGATCATCAAATATTTTGAAATCATAGTTTGGGAATTTGATATTCGCAGGTTTTTTAAAGTCAAAAATATCATCAATAAATTGTATAAATTCTTCCCCAGCCTCAACTCTCATTTGGGATTTCAATGTGAATTCCTTTGCATTTAATCCTTTAAAATCATTAGGTTTAATATCGGAAGGCTTTACACTTTGGTTCTGATCATAAAAGAATATTTGATGTTTAGAAAGTTTGATTATCCAATCTAGCTCTGTTCCTGTCTTCTTATCTATACCAAGTTTTAGATTATTTGAATAATGAGCGCCTAGGTTCGGGATATTGATCGGTCGCCTTAAGCGATGTGCCTCATCCACAATTACAATATCGTAACTATTTTTTATAACTTCCGCAGGACCAACTACCATCGAACTTGATAGGCCTTTAATTTTTCTAAATACTTTTTGAATTGTCTTTCTTAGGCTTGTCATAGGTACAACCAAAACAATGTTGAGATTTTTTGTTTCTTCTTGTTCCTTTAGATACTTGAACAAATAAGTGGCTAAAATGCTTTTACCTGTACCTGGCTTACCATTAACTAGAAAAGTGTTAGTGGGATTGGATTTAATCTGTTTAAATATTTGTTTTGCAACATAAAATTGATCTTCCGTGAGTGATTTGTATGGTGAATACTTAAAAAGGTCACTATTTTTTAGATCATTTAATGTGTTTCTTACAATACCTTTTTCCCTTAGCTTATCCCAAGCTATTTCAAATTTAGCTTTATATTTCGGACGATCATAGTAGTTGTGGTTTTTTAGACCACTATTACCGTTTTGCAAAATAAATTTCTGATCAGCCGACATGTATTGAATAAGCCACGACTCAATATCTAATGCGGCAGATTTATTGAATTCGTTATCAGAAAGAATGTGGATGGTTTTTAGTTTTCTGCGTTCTGGATTGTCGTAGTGCTGTTTACTTCGATAATATGCATTTATTGTTTCTCCTATGTATACCTCATCGCCATTTTCTGCAATGTACACTACTGGCCAATTTCTACCAAATTTGTAATCCTTGATTTCTTCGAAACTGTCTTTATTGAATGGGAATGTTTGTATTTCAGACATATTACAGTTTGTTGTATTTAGTACTTTTACCTTTAGCTTTCTTTACGGGATATTTTTTGATATTTTCCTTCATTTTCAAATCAAAAGTTTTTTCGAGATTGATATTTAGATCATGAGACATCAAGAGAACCCAATAGAGGACATCCACTAATTCTTTGGCAACTTCATTTTTATTTGATTTTAAATACTCCTCAATCTCTTCCTTTGATTTCCATTGAAAGTGTTCAAGGAGTTCTGAAGCTTCGAGAGAAAGAGAAATGGCACAATCCTTTGGATTGTGAAATTGTTTCCAGTCTCGAGCATCTCTAAATTCTACTATTTGTTTTGTGAGTTTTTTCACCCTCGAATTATACCACAAAAACCTTATTTTTCATCAGGTTTTTGCTCGTAACACTCATCGCATTCCCAGTATTCAGCATCCTTACCTAGAGTACCAAAATAATGACCCCCCTCCGTGTAAGTTTGATCATTTTTGATAGTAATTTTTATTTCTTTACTACAAATCGAACAATTTTTAATTATAATTTTTTCTTGAGTCTGTATCATAGAAATATTTTAACATATAGCCTTCTTAATCACCTCTTCGAGTTCTTTGGGAGCATCTGTTCCTATTCGATAGATTTTGCCGTTCTTCAATACAATCTCCACTGCATCAAAACCTGAAATATTGTAGATCCACATGTATGGCCAGAACCAGACTTTGACTCCCCATCCATAGTACCAACGATTTTTGACAGATGTGGCACTAGCTATTTCACTAAGTAGGAATTTCTTGTTAAATATTCCGTAGCCGAACTTTATTCGTAGATATTGCCCATCGATTGATGTTGTAAGTGTCGTGAATGATACGAGAATAAGCAGGATAAGAAGCATCACAGCTGTGACTGCGAGATTGGTGCCAGAATCAATTGAAGCTGGCTCGGACAAGCTCATAATGTGTGCCGAGACAAAAAGCGCGAATACAACGGCCGTAACAGTGAGCATTAAGTATCCAATTTGAGTGTGTTTGTATGTAGTCATGATATGAATATTATACCACAAAGCCTCATTTATATTTTACCCAGAAGTAATTTTAACATTGCAAAATCTGCTGATTTTGCAGAAGAATTCTGATGTTAAAATCACTAACGGGCGAAGAATACTTCCAATGCGCCATCTCCTCCATCCTGGGGTTTGGACGGTGAAAAGCGGATGTTGTGAGTCGTGAGGTAATTACGTACAAAGTCTGGGAGGACTGGGCCGTTTGGGCTACGAGTCCCCTTGCCTACTATGATACGAATGTGTGAGTATTCGGCATCTTTAATGATATCCTCGAGCTCTAGCTTACATTCGCTCGATGTTAATCCATGAAAGTCAAAAACAACATCAGGAGTTTGTGGATATTTATTCGGCTTTTGGTTTGAATAATAGGACATAATTAAATAAATTCAGAACACCCCGGTCGAGTACGACCACCCCTCTTTGTCTAAAGCGGGGAAGAAATGCAAATTTTTTTGCTTTCGACTTTTAGACTTTTGACTACTTATAAATCTGTCTCATCCTCGATCTCTCCTACCAATTCCTCCAGAATATCTTCGAGTGTTATAAGTCCAATTATATTCTTTGGGTTCTTGTGTTTATGAACGAGATACATGTGTGCCTGCTTTTTGTTCATGGCACGAAATGCTCGATCGAGCTGTATGTTTTCGTCTATTTTTTGAATTGGGGAAACGAAATCTACGATCGGTCTGTCTCTGTCTTTTGAATTTAGTGCTTTCATCACTGTATTGATATGAATATATCCAACAATATTATTGTTATTTCCAACATAAACTGGATATCGTGAGTGTTCTGTCTTTGAAACATAGTGAGCAATCTGATCAACCTTGACCTCACCATTTACGAAATGGATTCGTGGTTCTGCAGTCATGATCTCACCTACTTTGATATCATTGAATTTGAATATTCGTTCGATGAGCTGATGTTCATCATATCCAATACCACCCTTTTCTACACTCATTCGAGACATGATTAATACTTCATCTTCACTGATGTGTCCGTGGTGTTTGCTGTGGCCATTACTCAGTTTTTTGTTGATTGCATTTAGTACAATTGAGACTGGGGTGAATACAAGCACAAAAAAATAGAGTGGGTATGCAAAGTATTGTGCAACTTTGACATTATTGTTATATGCAAAAGACTTTGGAATAATCTCTCCTACGAGAAGAATAATGATGGTTGTGAGTCCTGCAATGATACCAATACCGAGCGATCCAAAGCGGCCTGTTGCGACCTCTGTCGTGTATGCTCCAGCTCCTAGATTGACCACAGTGCTTCCTATAAGAATAGTGGTCAGGAGTTTTTCGGAATCTTTTTTGAGAGTCTCGATAAGTTGTGCATTGAAGGACTTTTTCTTTTTCATGAGTCTGATGGCTGATGCGTGCAGACTGAAAAAAGCAGTTTCTGAGGCTGCAAAAAAAGCAGCAAATGTGACAAAAATAAGAAAAATAATTATCTCCATATTAAATTACTCCTTTTGCAAAAAAGAAATTGAGTGCAAGTACGAGTGCTATTATAAGAATAAAGTAAAAAGCGATTTGAGTGATCTTGAGATGGTGTTCTGTATTGTGTCGTCGAAGTGATGTGAAAAAGAGAATGAATATCACAAGAACAAGGAGTCCTAATACAATCGTCACAATGTGTTTTGGATAAGTGAGGAAGAATGATGCAGTACTTTCTTTTGGCGTGGGTGTATCTGACTCAAGTCCTTTGACTGTTGGAGATGAAGTCGTAGCAAGAGAAACTTGCTGATTCTTTATGGCAACAAATGATGTTGTTGCATTACCATTTATATCCTCTCGAGTCAATATCTTTGGCTCAGCTTTGGCTATCACGGGCGCTATAACTGGTTTTGCAGCTGGTTTTTGCTGTTCTACCGGCAGCGCAGCGAGAACATTGGTTGTTCTGTCTTGTGCAGGTGTTCCAAAGAATTGGACGATGAAGATCGTCTTTTTGCCTTGATAGACTCCTTCGGCTGTTGCGATCCCTATTTCTGTGTACTCGTCTTTGACTAGGTTCTCATAGTGCTTTGGTGAAGCAACCCACGCATCAACTACATCCTTTGAATCAACGAAGTTGACTGCTAAGTTCTCTCCCGCGTGATCATATTCGTAGCCCGCCTTCGAGACAAAGGTCCAAGGTGAGAGGCCTTCGGGAGTATAGTGTGAAAAATATCCTCGGCTAGCCATATCATTGGCTTTGAGTTGTGCCGCATCGTCTAGCAGTTTGTTTTCTTTAAGTGGTGAAACATTGTGTTCGGTTCTAACATCATTTGTAAAAGCAATGAGTGCATTTGGAAACACGGATGCGAGGAAGTTGTTGCCACTGATAAGGAGATATGAACCCGTAAAAAAATATGATTCAACAAGAAGGATCACTCCGAGGAAAACCAAAGTTCCAGGTAATTTCCAAATATGCGGATAACAATTGTTGTCTGTGTGAGGCAAAAAGAAGTTTTTGAATCGCTTGAACATGCCTAAAATTATACCATAGAATTAGAATATAGTATATCAAATACTGGATAAAGAAAATTGCACCGCGCCCAAAGGGCGCGGTGCAATTTTAAAGCTCTAGAGCTAACTTTATTTGTTGAGAACTGCTCTTGTGAGTGGTCCTACAAATCCTGTTACATATCCAATTTCTGGATGTGCAGTTTGGTATGCTTTCGCTGCAGCAAATGTGATAGGTCCAAAGTATCCTGTGTTTGTAGGATAAGTGAAGTACCCTTCTGCTCGGAGTCTCGCTTGTAGCTGTGCGACATTCTCATTATTCATTCCAAGTCGAAGATCGAAAAGGAATTTGAATGTAGGGAATACGTTGATACAAGGTCTTCCTGTTGTTGAGCTAAATGCTGCTCCTGGCAAACATCCCGCGTTTACTTCTTCGTCAGTTGAAGCACCGAGAACTTGTCCCCCAGTTGAAGTTGAATGACTTGAATGACCTCGTGAACCTGATGAAGTCCCACCTGAAGACTGATCATGTAGAAAAGATGCACTTACATTTATGTCACTTGTTACATTGAGATCAGTTCGTGATGCTGTAGTAACACCATCGCTCCAGCTACCGAAATGGTAACCGTTATTAGGTACTGCGGTTACTTCTGTTCCGTCTGTACCATCTTCTACAGTCTGTACTGTAGTTCCAGTGATAATACCGTTACTATCAGCTGCTGTATAAGTGAGTGTGTGAGATGAGAGTGTTCCACCAGCTACTGCATCGAAGTTGTCAAAGAGGAATCCTTTGCCAGAGTTTGCAGGCTGTGCAGGATTCTTTACTCGGAAAATAAGACTGTCAGTAGTTCGTGTTGTCTGTTCTGCACTTGCTTCTGAATCGTATCGGTAATAGTTCTCCCAAGTTGTACCTGTGTGAACCAAAGTTCCGTCGATATAGATCTTTACGATATCGTTTGAAGGTCCATCAACATAGTCGATAACAAACTTTGCAGTATGAACCGCAGTTCGTGAAAGACCTGTTGCTACTGTTGTAGCTACGAAGTTTGCAGGAGTAGTTGTACCCTGTACATCATAGAAGACAACATCGATTCCGCCCACTGTATCGTTAAACGCAAGGTAACTCATTCGTGAACCGTCTCCACGATCTGGAGATACACTTACTGAGAGATTTGGCTGAACCAAAGCAGATGCTGAAGTAAAATCAAACTGTGCTTCAAAGTGGTTTTGTCGTGTTCCTCCTGACATTCCTGCATTTGTCGCATCAGTTTCTCCCGCTTCGTTTGCGTTTGAAGGTGTAAAAGTTTGATTTCCGAATCCATCACTTGTGATTGCATTAGACAATCGAAATACTTTACATCCGAAACTTGTGTATCCATATGTGTTGTCTACAACGCCTTCGTCAAATCCACCTGTTGATGACCATCCACCCTGACCATTGATTGATCCTGTAGTAAATGAATCAAAACTACTTCCATTACAAGCTGATGAGCCTGAAGAAACGGCTGTAACTGTGATATCAGATGTTGCTGTAAATCCACCGTCTACTGTTGTAGCAGTAACAGTAGTTGTACCTACTGTGAGTGCTGTCACGAGTCCTGTAGAGTCTACAGTTGCAACTATTGGATTACTTGAAACCCAATTAACACTTTGGTTAGTTGCGTTTGAAGGTGTAGTTGAAGCGTTGAGCTGATGAGTGCCGCCAACTGCAATTGATGCAGATGTGTCATTCATACTTACGCCAGTTACTGCAACGTTAGGACTTGTTGTTGTGAAAGATTCAACTGATCCTGGGTACCATGTACCAGAAACGTTAGACCATCCTGCAAAATAATAAGTCGTACTTGATGATATTGGTCCAAGTCCACTCACTGTTGAAAGAAGTGCTGAAAATGGAGTACTTGATGAAATCGGTCCAAGGTCTGGAGTAGAATATACGCCAGAAGGAAGTGTTGGACTTGAAGTATCAAATGTACTAAGAGATGCCCAGAATGAATGTCCTACTGAATCAGATGTACCATTAGTAGCGTTCAATGTTGCATCAGTTTGTGTGATTCCTGTTGCACTGTTGGTTGTTGGATTTTCACCCGCTGCAAATGCTGTCGCAGATGCAAAGAGGAGAGAAAATGCAATCAAACCTGTTGTTAAATATTTTTTCATAAATTCTAAAATTGTAGATTACCTACGTTAATAATAATTTCTAATAATTTGACAAAACAAGAGAAAGATGTCGAATGTGACATAATTCTTGGTCATATTCTAGTAGACGCAGAAAGTGCGGTCTTATTACAACCCTAATCTAATTGTGACCCTACCACAAACTAGTATAAAAGCCTAGCGATGCGAAGCTCATCATAGGAGGTCTTGCTACCTAGTTTTTCAAACACAGGTTTGAGTGGACTTGTGCCTAATTTATCAAATATTTTATGAATTGCTTTTGATTTTTTGATTATGTCCTTGTCGCAGACTTTTTTGATCTCATCGAGCGTAATTTTTGATTCTTCTTTGAGATCTTCAATATGCTGGAGAATCGTACCGAGCACCATTCCCCTTTTGATCGCAATCTCTCGAAAAGATTTGCCCGATTTAAATAATTTGAGTGTTTCTTCGTGTGTACTTGTCTTGATCGCTTTATTGCTTGCAGCATCCACTTCTTTCTTTTCAAGTTTCCCTCCTGATGCAAGAATAAAATTCCGGTGCATTGTATCGAGTTCATTTGACTCAAGTGATCCAAATTTTGTTTCAGCATCTAATGAGTTATCTCTAAAATATCCATCCTTATCAATAATTGTCGGATGGACCTTAAACGCGATTTGATTCCAGCCCAATATATGGAGGCCAGAGAGGTTTTTGACACGCGATAGAGCCACATACCCTTGCCCATACTCAAATGACAGTGAAAGGTCCATTATGGCCTTATCTAAGGTCATTCCTTGGCTTTTGTGGACTGTGATAGCCCAGGCCAGACGTAGTGGAAGCTGGGTTATTTGTGCCTTTATCTTCCCTTCCTCTTCTATACTCCATTCCATAGGCATCACCGTGATCTTGCGGCCTGTGACTGTCTCTACAATAGGGTTTGAGGTCAATGGATCAAATCCAATAACTGTCGCCAACGTTCCGTTTACATAATTTTCCTGTGAATTATTTTTGGTGAACATCACTGTCGCACCAAGTTTGATGATTAAGTGTTCTGGTGAAAGACAACTTTTTTTGAGAGCTGCAACAAGTAGGTCTCTCCCTTTTGATGTCATAACAAATGTTTGTGCTGGTGCGTCGATCTTTGCGAGCTCACCTGTATTAATCTTATCCACATCAACATTGTGCGGAAAAAGTTTTGTAATATTTTCTGGCATCGTCTCACGTGTAATAAGCCTGTCTCCTAAAGTTTCTAGATGATCTTCATTGAATTCATCTCTACGGATTGCATCAAGGATTCCGAGATATGTTCGATCGTCTTGTCGATGCTGTGAGTCGAGGTAGCAAGTAATGAATTTGAGTTCATTCCAAACTTTCGCTTCGAATGCGAATTGTTCTCTTGTTGCACGTGATACTGGTGGAAGTTGAAAAAAATCTCCGACACAAATGACTTGGATACCGCCAAAAGGATCACTGACGCCTTTGATGACTCGACAGACCATATCAACCATCGAAAACGTACGTGCAGAAAGCATCGAGATCTCGTCGATGATGAGAACCTTTGTTTTAGAAATTCGAGAATAGAGCGTTTTGTTCTGCGTTAGATGATCGAGGTCAAATTCTGTAAGAGTATCTCGAATACCAATGCCTGCCCAGGAATGGATTGTCATCCCGTGGATATGAGTTGCGGCAATGCCTGTTGAGGCAGTAATGGCAGGCTCAATCGAATGTTCACGGAGATACCTAACAAAACTGTTTATCGTATATGTCTTACCTGCCCCAGGTTCTCCAGTAAGGAATACATTGGCACCAGTTTTCAGAATATCGAGAGCTTCTTGTTGAGTCATATTAAAAGTTTTGAGTAGTGAGTGATGAGTAGGTCATAATATCTAGTATACAAGGATATCTATGCCTACTCCCTATTTGAAACAATCGTTTTCCGTGTTATAATTTGGTTATGAAAAAGAATATACATATTCTCAAAATGGGTGGAACGATTGAATTTATAGACCCGGCATACAGTAAGATAAATCAAGATCTGATGAAATTAGATCCATCAATCGATAGTTATTTAAAAAATCTTGTTAAACCTCATTTTCTATATAACATTGAAACGATCTGTGAGAAAGATAGTAGAGAAATACTACCAGAAGATTTAGAAAAGTTGTGGTCAGCGATTCAGACTACTCCTCATCAAAATATTTTAATTACCCATGGAACATTCACGATGGCGGATACTGCAAAGTTTTTGGAAAGTAAAATTGAAGGTTTTAAATTAGATAAAAAAATTCTACTTACAGGTGCTATGATTCCCATTATTGGTTTTTCAATTTCAGACGCAGCTTTTAATCTTGGGTACAGTATAGCTTCTTTTGATAGTGTTAATCCTGGTGTTTATTTATGCATGAATGGAGGAACTTTCAAACCAGAAGAAGTATCAAAAAACACTGATCTATTCAGATTTGAATAATTTTAGTTATATTTAGATTTGTACATACAAATCCTGATTGAATCCTCCAACGCCGACAAATTTCATAGATGGATCTTTTCGAAGAATCTTTTCATATGGAAGACAGTTGAAACATCCTGCTTCACCATTTGGACATTTAAATTCATTTTTGGCACGCGCATCTGCAACTTTGTGGGCCACTTCAAGAACATTTTGTTCTGACTGTTTTAAATCTGGAAGTTCTTTCTCGACTATTTTGTCGCTTTCAAGATACCAGTAGCTCGCTTTTGTGACGGGTCGTTTTTGAAGTGCATTACAAAGCAGAAGATATATTGGAAGCTGGAGCGATGAATCTGATTCTTCTCTTTTGCCTGTCTTAAAGTCCACTATATGGAGCGAATCTGTTTCGGGGAGATATTCGATCCAGTCCACGAGTCCATTAAGAATAATATTTTGATCCTTGTCTATAAGAAAATTTGGATTCATTGTTTCTCTTTTGAGTTTGATGATTTTGTTGCCAAGGAATTTTGGATCCTTGATCACATTTTTTATCATTGCAATACCTCGCTCTTTGAATTCTTTTTCTTCTTCAGGAGTTTTGAATCCTCCTCGGATACCTGTAACTTTGCTCCACGCAGCCTCATAATCAGCAAGTAAGTCTCGCTTGAGCCTATCTTCCGCTTTGTAATCACCTAGTCCCTCGAGCACTTCGTGTACTGCAATACCTAAAGACATATGTGGGGAGACAATCGACATTTTGTTTCGAGTCTGCGGATCCTTGTACATATTGTGAAGATAATAGAGTCGTGGACACTTCAAAAAATCTCCCATTGATGAATGAGACACCCAAACGGCGCTATATTTGTCCTTCGGTGGATTAGCCATTTTTCTAAAGTAAGATCTTAATGTTTAAGACCAGTAATAAAATCACGAGCAGTAGCAATGAGTTCTTTGAGAAAATCTAAAAGAAGTAAAATAATTTCCCAAACTGATTTGAAGAACGAGACAGTGATTGCCCACAGGTCTTGAACAACTTGGCTGCTAGCAATATCTCGGAGTGTGATTCCAAAGAAATATTTGAGGAGTGCAAGAGCAATGATAATAAGAATTATTGATTTGATAAATCCTCTACTACCTCGCCCGTCAAGATTATTTTTTAACATAAATAAAATTATATTATATTATTTTGCAATATGCAAAATAAATAGTATGTAGTATATGGTATATCATATATAGCAAACAGCACCGCAGCTATGCTGCGGTGCTGTTTTGAATTTCATACTACATACAAAATACTATATACAACATACTAATCTAGAGTGCCGGTAAGTACAAAAGTGGATCCAAGAAAGCTTCTGGTGTACCGATTGGAATGATCACGCCATTGCAAGGTGTTGCGGTTGGAATTGGCATAACTTTCACACCCTCTGTTGCAAGTACGGTGAGATGTAGATGTGGTCCTGTTACGTAGCCAGTTCTTCCACTATATGCAATAACTTGACCTGTCGTCACAGAATCTCCGGGATTGACACTAATTGATGAGAGATGACCATAAAGTGATGAGAGTCCATTTGGATGTTTAATAAGTATCCACTTACCATACGAATAGCAACTCTTTTTGAGATCGGTGTTTCCAGTTGCAGTTATGGTTCCTGAAAGTACTGCCATAACTTTTGTACCATCTGTTGCACGAAAATCCACTCCATTATGAGTCCCTGAAGCATATAGTCGCCCAGAAGATGAAGTCTTTCCAAATTGCTGTGTGATCATAATACTCTCAAGAGGCCATGAAAGTGCGCCGGTTTTTTTAGACGGAAGCTTGCTTGGATCAATTGCGATCTTCAGGTCAGATTCAAATTGAAACAAATCCTTTTCGAATGCCTCTTGCTGCTTTTTCTTTTCATCTAATATTTTTTGATACTCACTTTCTCGGTTCTTGGTATCTGTAAGAAGTTTGTCTTTCTGTTTTGCTGTATCGGCCACCGCCTTTTGTTGCCCCGTGAGTTCTGATTGGAGTTTTTTGAGTTCTCCCTTTTTTTTCTCTTGCTCGGTTTTCTGTCCACCAAGTTGAGTGTCAAGGTTCTGGAGATCGTCAATATTTGCTGTGATTGAGCCATTAATTGTTTCTGTCTGTTCAAAATATTTTGAAACCTCCGTAAGGCTTCCTGAAACTAAAAATTGCTCCATTGCACTTGTTGATTCCATATCTCGCAAATCGTTAAGTGATGTTGCAATTGCCTGTCTTTTAAGATCGATCTTGCTTTCAGTGTCAGTGATCTGATCCGCGATAGTTCCAATAGCCATTGTTGTCTTGTCTAGATTTTTGTTTGTGAGCTGCAATTCTGTCTCTAATTTTTTCTTTGAAGTGTTGAGCGCATCGAGTTCATTTTTAAGGCTGGCAGCTTGTGCCGCTGTCTTATTAAGGCTCGATTCGTAGGTCTTGATCTCGTCTTCAAGTTTTTTGATCTGATCGTTTGTAGTCTGAATCTTGGCTTGGATGTTAGATGCAAGATCGGCATAGGCAAGATCGTGTAGAAAAGGCATCAAAACAAAACAGCTAATACTTATAAAAGTATATAGAATAGTTTTTTTGTTTTCTTTAAAGTGTTTGAGCATTGGTCAATCGAAGAATTGTCTCTTCTTTACCAATTATAGCAGATATTTGGAATGGGTCAGGTGACTTTTCCTTTCCTGAAAGTGCTATACGCATAGCCCAAAGTACAATACCTCTTCCATTCTCTGTTGAGTAATCCCAGATTGCCGCTTTCACGGTTTCTGCATCGAATTTATCTTCAGGAATTACTTCAATTTTAGCTGTAATATTTTTTAGGTGATTTGAAACGATTTCATTTGTGACCTCAATCCCCTTTCGCATTCTCTCGTCGCAAATGAGCATCTTCTTTTCGAAAACAGGCGCTTCAAAGAAAAAAGTTAATTCTCCAGAATCCATCATTGTTTCTATGTCTAACCATTTTACTATTCTTTCTTTAACAATCGGGATGATTTTTTTAATAATAGACTCATTAAAAAATCTTTTTGAAAGACGATCTGCTATCTCTTTTGCCACCACTTCATCGCCTAAAAGTTTTATGTGTTCTTTGTTAATCCAATCCAATTTACTTGCATCAAAAATGGCTGGGCTTTTTTGAACTTTTTCAAGTGTAAACTTTTCAATGAGTTCTTTACGTGTAAATATTTCTTGTTCCCCTCCTGGATTCCAGCCCAAAAGCGAGATCATATTCAAAATTGCATCTGGAAGATATGTTTGATCAAGATAATCACGGACCGGGATTGCCCCATTTCGCTTACCTAGTTTTTTCTTGTTCTCGCTGCTTAATATCGTAGGTAGATGTCCAAACAGAGGTAAAGGGGCACCGAGCGCATCAAAAATAACTATATGTCTTGGGGTAGATGTAACATGATCTTCACCTCGAAGCACATGAGTAATCCCCATCAACCAATCATCAACAGCAACAGTAAAGTGATATAAAGGATCATCAATTGAACGGGCAATAATGAAGTCAAAGTTACCTTTGTCATCTTTAAATGAATCTGAAGAGATAGAAATCTCTCCTTTTACAAGATCATTCCAAACGATATTTTTTTTTGGATTTTTGATTCTAATTAGTTTTCCAGTGCCAGCTTGATTTTCTTCTGCCTCGTATGCGCTACCCTCTTCTATCAGTCTCTGAAGTTCTTTTTTGTATACTTCTTTTCTATTTGATTGGTAATAAGGACCTTCATCAAAATCCATACCCATTTTTTTTAGTAATTCAAGTTGTAAAAGATCTGATCCTGGCTTGTTGCGTGCAGCATCCGTATCTTCAAACCGCATTACAATATGACCATTGTTTTTTTTAGCAAAAAGGTAATTAAAAACAAATGTTCTAATATTACCAAAATGCCACTCCCCTGTTGGAGATGGTGGGAACCTGACTTTGATCTTTTTGTCTGCCATATCAATATAATATAGCAAAAAACAGCTGTTTTTACTACTAAATACACCGCGCCCTTAGGCGCGGTGTATTTACTTGATTACTTTGAGCTTGTACTCAAGCGAGTCTATTTCTCATGCTCCATTCCAATCTCTATCACTGCTTCAGCTATCTTGTACGATGCATCAGTTTTGGCAAATGATTTTGCTCCTTCTTGCATTTTTTTCATTCTCTCCGGACTTTCCAAAATGTCTTGTATCTCAGTCACAAGTATTTCAGCACTGAGATTATTCTCATCAATAACAATCGCACCACCACTTCGGGCGTAGTTATAGGAATTCTTTCTTTGATGATCTCCATTACTGTCAGATATTGGAATGATGATAGATGGGACACCTGCTGCAGCAATCTCAAAAATAGTAGAGCCACCTCTTGTGACAATGAGTTTTGATACTCCAAATACCATTCGAAGTGAAAGTTCATTTAAATAATCAAAAGGTTTATATCTATCCTTGAAAGGAGAATTTTCGAGCACAACATTTGCTGTCGATTCGATCTCTTTAAAATTCAATTTTCCAGTTTGGTGAACTATTTGATATTTTGAAACAAGGTCTGGCAGAGCGTTCAAAATTGTATCGTTGATTCGTTTTGCACCCAGAGATCCTCCCATGATCGTAATGACGGGGATTGATGGATCGAGTTTCATATATTCATATGCGCCTTCGTGAATAGGGGTCAGAATTTCTCGACGAAGAGGGTTGCCTGTCCATGCTACTTTTTTTTGATCAAAATATTCTCCCGCTTCTGCATATGAGAGTGCGATTTTTGTTGCATATTTACCCGCAAGCTTGTTTGCTCTACCTGGCACACTGTCATTCTCATGAATAATGATTGGAATTCGAAGCAAATGTGCTGCATACACAACCGGGAGACTCATAAAGCCTCCTTTGCTCACCACAACATCAGGATAAATGCTAAACACTATGAAAAAAGTTTCGATAAACCCATAAATACTTATGATAATGTCGAAGAAATTTTGGATTGAAAAATATCTTCTAATCTTTCCCACATGGATCTTGCGAAATTCTATTTCGTTATCAAAAAGTACTCCTGCGTTGTATGGTGATGGTGCAAGGTAATAAATTTTGACCTGAAGAAGGTTCTTTTCCTTTACAATATCCCGAAGACTTTGGGTTATGGCAATAAGCGGATAAAAATGCCCTCCTGATCCACCGCCTGCAAGTACTATTTTCATCCCGTTTAGAAAAGGTTAGCAATTGCTGATAATTCGACTTTATTTTTTGTATTCATGTGTTTTGGTTATTCTAATTTAGTAAATACTTCGCTTTTCTAACGGGATTCATAACTCCTTTAGTTCCGTAAAATTATTATTGTTTTCCTCTTGAAATGTTTAGAATTATACCAACTTCTGCAAGCGCAATAAATAATGCGGTCCCCCCCTGACTTATAAATATGAGAGGAGTTCCTGTAAGCGGGATTATGGCAAGCATTGCAGCAACATTCAAAAACGATCCGGCTGTGATCAGTATAACAATTCCCACTGTCACAAGTCTACCGAAGTCATCAGTGACCTTGGATGCTATCTTGAGTCCACGTAAGGCTAAAAAAAGAAAAAGACAGATTATGAGTACGGCCCCGAGCATACCAAACTCTTCGCCTGCGACAGCAAAGATTGAATCCCCAATTGGCTCAGGAAGAAAGCTAAATTTTTGACTGCTCTGACCAAAGCCTTTACCAAAGAGTCCTCCTGTACCAATCGCAATAAGCGACTGTTGGATTTGATATCCACTTGTAAGTGAATTTGCACTCGGACTAATGAAGGTCATTATTCTGCTTAGAACATAAGGGCGTACTGCAATAATAACTCCAAATCCCAAAACTGCGATCAGAAAAAGTATCACAAGATGTTTAATTCTTGCGCCAGAGACGAAATACATTCCGAAGCCAGCGAGTGCCGTCATAAAGAATGTATCATTGTCAGGTTCTGTGAGAATAAGAAGTCCAACAACACTTGTGATAAGAATAAATGGTAATAATCCATATTTAAATTCCTTTACTTTTGATTTATATTTTGAAAGCACTGCTGCCAAATAGAAAACATAGCCGATCTTTAGAAGCTCTGATGGTTGAAAGTTAAACCCAAAGAAACTAATCCAGCGAGTCGCACCTCCATGACTCCATCCAATCCCAGGAACAAAAACAAGTAAGGCCAAGATTGCGGTAAATGAAAAAATAATGAGAGAATATTTTTTCCAATATTTAAATGAAATAAAAGAAGTCGCGATGCATGCAATAGTTCCAAGGCCAATTCCAAAAAAGATCTGATTAAACGCAACTGACGTAAACTTGTCCTCGCTTCGCGCAAGGAGTCCTAGAGACGCTGAACTAAAAATACAAAGACCTGCAACAAGAAGGAGTATAACTGAGAGCAAAAATGGTTTATCTATTTTTTTATGCATTTAAATACTATATTCATATACTAAATTCTACCCAAGAAGCGCAAGACAGAGTCCAATAACACCAAAAATGATCGAGAGAATCCAGTATCTCATTGTTACTTTATATGACGGCCACCCAAGCGCTTCAAAATGGTGGTGAATTGGGGCTACCAAAAAAACTTTTTTACCATTGCGTAATCTTTTTGATGTGAGTTGAATAATATCTGAAAGTGTCGTGAGAACAAGTGGTATTGCAATAATCGGTAGCACTAAAAGTCCATGCCCTCCACCCAGAGTATCGGTCATGAATGCAACGACCGTGAGTGTCATTGTGAGTGCCATAGTACCTGTTTCTGACATATAGAATCGAGCAGGAGGAATGTTAAACCAAAGGAATGCAAGTATGCCACCGACGATAACAGCACAAAATACTGAAAGATTGATCTGATGTTGAACAAAAGCGATTCCTGCATACGAAGAAAAGAATACTGCAAATACACCTCCAGCAAGCCCGTCTATTCCGTCGATCACCCCACCTGAATACATAAAAAGCATTACAAGTGCAAAGAAAGGAATGAACCAAATCCCTAAATCAAAATTTCCATCGAACGGAAGTGCGATTGAAGAAATATCTAGTTTATTATAAAACCATGCACCACAAAGGATACCAACAAGTGCTACAACAGTGAGTCTTTTTCGCAGAGACATTCCTCCGGCAATGTATCCTTTGGAGCCGTATATTTCCATCACATCATCAATAAGTCCAACTATGGCACCTATAATAAGTGTTGCAAACGGGATCCAGGTTTGAGTTCGACTGATAAAGTCCAGTTTGAGCGTATCTTCAGTTGGCATTATTTGCGAGATAACCCAAATTGAAAGTGCAGTAATAATAACACTGATCCAAATCACCACTCCTCCTAAACGAGGGGTTCCAACTTCCCTTTCTTTGTGAAGTTCATTAAATATTGGCGTCTCTCTCCCATCGGTTGCGATCTTACCTGATTTTTTCTTCCAAAGTCTGTGTTTATATAAAAAATGTGTGATCGTTGGAGTGATTGCAATACCTATAAAAAATGAAAGTGTTGCAGGACCAAATACTTTTATTATATTTTCTATCATAATGATTGAATAAATTTAATTTAAAAAAGATTTGATCACTGCATCGTTTATTGTAAGCGCGTCAGTGAATCTCTCATCTTCGGTAGAGCCGAGTAATGCAACAAATATCTTATGGTTAAGCCCCGCATCCATAATATAGGTAATATTACCGCCTGCAAGATCGGTGAGCCCAGTTTTTGAGGCTAAGAATCCTGTCATTTTTTGTGCAACAATATTGGTATTAACTGCTTTGTGAATTCTACCATTTTTTGATTTTATTTCATAATCAGGAAAAACAGTCTTACTTATAATATCAGTGTCATTTATATATATATTCCGAAGCATGGTGACAACATTTTCAGCTGATCCATATGCTCCTGCGATGCCTGCTCCAATATCAATATCAAGGCCTGTAACACTATCGAACTTTGTATCAAATAGATTAAGCTTAAGTGCCTCTGTATTCATACAATCTATTACCTTGTCTTCCCCGCCTGCATATTTTGCAAGTGTCTCGGCTCCTGTATTTGATGATGTAATAAGTGTATAGATCGCAAGATCTCTCGTCTTCCACTCTTCAAATGCGCCCGTGGAAGTGGCCCCATCATTAAATGCATATACCCTGTCTGGAACTTCAACGTATGCTTCCTTGTCTAGATGCTGAAGTGAACAGTGTAGTGACATGAGCTTTGTAATTGACGCGAGTGGAAGTGGAGAATGTGAGTTTTTTTCAAAAAGTACTTTATTTTCTTTCTCATCAAAAACATAGACTGCCTTCGCTTTAAGTTGCAGGTTTGCAAAATGATCTATTTTGGCCACGGGCGGTGTCACAATTTGCGAAGCGATATATTCTCTGATAAATAATGCAATCAAAATAACAACAAGGCAGGCATAAATGATTATGATGGGATTTAAAATATATTTAAATTTAGAGTACGTGCTTTTAAATTGATTCATATGCAAAAAACCACTTATTTTGTGGCGGTAAATATTATTCAGCTAATTCCTTGATTTCAGATTCCGATGTTACCTCTTCCTTTTGGTCTTTGAAAGCATCTAGCTTTTCTTTTATCTCAGTCCAACCTCCAATCTCTTTGATATCGGTAATACCAAGATAAGTGAGCGCTTCGAATGTTGGTTTGTAAAGATACACTCTACTGTCGGTTTCGCTTGTTGTTTTTTCTATAAGTCCTCTTGTTTCGAGGTGTCGTATACTAAACTGTGAGTTCACTCCCCGAATATAATCGATTTCACTTCGGCGAATTGGAGACATATATACAATGATCGACAAAGTTTCAAGTGTTGCTTTTGAGAGTTCCTTTGAGAGTTCCTCCCGAGTCAAATCTTCAATTATTTTTGAAGCTATTTGATTTGTTCCAAGCATTACCTCGTTAGCATTATGAACTAAAACAATTCCCCTGTTTTGAAGCAAAGTTTCAAGACGAGTAAGTGCGGGCCCAATCTCGTCGACAGTGACTTTGCAGATTTTGGCAAGATCCTTGTGAGAGACAGGTTCACCTTTCCAAAAAAGTATTGCTTCGATTAGTTGTTCTAATTTATTATCTTCCATTTACCCTGTAAAGTTTTATCTATTAAAAAGTTTATTGTGCTTATTATACCTTAGTTTGTTTATCTGAGCACTAAATTTATACTTGAATTAATTATCGTGTCGAACCAACTTTTTTGTTATGCAATATAGTTCGGCTTTAATGTAGGAGTACATCCTAATTTACTGTGCAAAATATATAATATTGCACAACGACAGATAAAATTTTTTAGGGTGAATTTTAGCATTTAATTTTGTATTTTTCTCCTCTTAAGATAAGAGGCTGATAGTGGGATTGGGACCCAGTATCAGAATCTTTTGAGATTGTAGTCAATCCAAAAGATATACTGCTTATGTAATAAGTGGTCGTACTCGACCGAGGTGATATGATTTTAAATTCTATATACAAAATACTACATACCGTATACTAACTTTAATACCTCGGTACCCCCAAACTCTCCGTTGTCTCCATTTTTATGTCATCAAAATGATTATCTTGTATTACATCAAGTATTCCTTGCTTTACGAGTTCGAGCATTGCAAGAAAGCTGACAATCACCTCTACCTTTTGCTCTTTATTTTCAGCTTTATGCCCAGCAAAACCCTTGAAACTGAGCGACAGCCCAGACTGAATCTTTTTTGTGAGTTTATCCATCATTTCTTCAAGTGACATTACTTTTTGTACCAGAGCTTTTTTTAGTTCAACTTTCTTTGGAAATCGATTCATTATTGACTCTAATGACAATTTAATCGCATCGAGCGTTATGCTTTTATGTGGAGAAAATACCGGTGTTTTAATACCGCTTTTCTCAGCGCCAAAAATAATATTCTTTCCAAAGTGATTCTTAATGCTTTCGCTGCCTTCACGGATCACTTGAAGGATCTTGAGTCTCATTTCAAGATCTTCGACACTCATCTGCTCATCATCGGTAAGAGGAATCGATGGTAAGAGCGAACGAGATTTGATCAAAAGCAATGTCGATGCAACAAGAATAAACTCTGCTCTAGCAGAAATGTCAGTAGTAGGCATGCCTTCCACATGCTTAATATACTCATCTGTTACTTGTGCAAGGGAAATGTCATTGATCGTAAGCTTTCTTTTTTCAACTAATGTCAAAAGCAGATCTAATGGACCTTCAAATACTTGTGTTTTGATCTTAAAATGATTACTCATTGAATGATTGGAAGTAAAAAGGTCTTAATAACGTATGCAAGGACCGCAAGCTGCAGAAGCGTCAAAATTATTCTCGGTATTGATCTTGCGGGTGAATATACTCTCTTTTTGGCTTCAATCGACATCGCAATGACAGTATTTTTTATTTTTGGATCGATAGTACTTTTATCCCAGTTCCCTATTGAATCGAATTTATCTGCTCTTCCGAGCGGCAAAAGATAAATGACATAAAGAACCAGGGCTATACCGAAATAAGTTTCTTTATTTTTAATGACGTAAGGTAGTCCAAAGTGTACCGTAAGCCCAATAAACGCAAGCATAAGTATCGAGATTGATATACTGGTCTTAAGTAATATTCTTTGAATGTGAAAGAAAATTGGCATGTATTTATTTTATCACAGGTATGAGCAATAAACTTATGCCTTTTTCGTTACAGTAATACCAAGTTCAATTAATTGTTCTGCAGACACTGTGCTTGGCGCTTCCATCATAAAGTCCTTACCTTCTCCAGTCTTTGGGAAAGCAATCACTTCTCTAATGCTTGCCTCGTTGTGTAGTATCATCATAAGTCGATCCATACCCCATGCAATACCTCCATGTGGAGGAGTTCCGAGTGTAAAGGCTTTGAGCATATGTCCAAACTTATTCTGTATATCTTCTTCACTGTATCCAAGGATTTCAAATACTTTTTTGAGCATTTCTGGACGATGATTTCGAATACTTCCTCCTCCAACCTCAAGACCGTTAAGAACAATATCGTATTGTGCGGCCATAATATTTTCAATATTTGTCTTATTCGAAAGATCAATTTGAGAACCTTCTTTACATCCAGAAAATGGATTGTGTGAAAATGTCCATGTATTTTTTTCAGTTTTTTCAAACATTGGCCAATCGATTACCCAACAGAATGCCAAAAGATTTGGATTTTCTTTATCCTCTCGAAGATCAGGTCGATCAATACCGTATTTTGACATAGCTTCTGCAAACGGGATCCTAGGAAATGGGATCTGCTGGATCTTCTTTTCTGGATAAAGTGTTGTGACAAGTTTGATGAGTAGTGTCTCCATCATATGCATAATATCCTCTTCTTCAATAAAGCTCATTTCAACATCAAGTTGAGTAAATTCCGGCTGTCTATCACCCCGAGTATCCTCATCTCGCATACATTTTGCAAACTGGAAATACTTTTCCATTCCAGCAGTCATGAGAAGCTGTTTGTATTGCTGTGGAGACTGTGGGAGTGCGTAGAAGTGACCTTTTTCGAGTCGTGATGGTACAAGGTAATCTCTCGCACCTTCTGGAGTTGATTTAGTAAGGATTGGTGTCTCAACTTCTGTAAAGTTGTTGTCTCGAAAATAATTTCGAACAAGAGAAAACACTTCACTTCGCATTCGAAAGATCTTTTGCATTCTCTGACTTCGCAAGTCGACATATCGATATTTCATTCTCACTTCTTCACCAACCTCTCGTGTATCAGTACCAATATCAAATGGGAGTGTCTCGGCTTCATTCAAAACTGCAACCTCGAGAATCTCAAGCTCAATATTTCCATTTTGTTTGTCAGCTTGTCTGTTCTTTTCTGGTCGTTCATTTACTTTACCTTTCACTTCCACCACCCATTCTGGACGAGTTTTTTCTGCAGTTTCTTTTGCTAATGATCCTGGAAGTACAACCCCTTGCACTTTGCCCGTCATGTCTCGAAAATCAAAGAAAATAAGTTTCCCTTGATCTCGCCTAATATCAATCCAGCCTTTGATAATAACCTCTTCTCCTTTTTTTAGTTCTAAATCTTTTATGTAAGTTCGCATATGTATAAATTTAATAATAATTGAAAAACCGCCCCTAAAAATCCATATTAATGAATTTTCAGGGGCGGATTTCCGCGGTGCCACCCTGCTTTATATCTTTATTGTCTCTATCCTCGCCGAGCGTCAATCGGGTCACTGGAATACATATAGTATCTAATAATTTAGACGTAAAAGCAACATTAGACATGTGTGCAGTATAGTTGTATGATGAAATAAGTAATCAACTCCTACCCCCCCCACTGCCATGAATTTTGAAAACACCTTCATACCACTGTGCATCATCTGCTTCGCAATCCTGTTCTTCTGGGATATGTACACAATTGAGCAAAGTGAATTCAACACCAAGTTCGAAGCCAAGTATTCTGGAATAAAAGCTGTATGGTCACAACACTGTGGTGTCGTGATCTGGAGTAAATCAAAAAATGAGTATTGTCTCGTAAAAGAGGACGATCGAGGCCGACTCATTGAACTATTTCCACCCATGGCTTTCTATCACCGAAATATTTAACTTTCTACTCACTGTTCTTCATTCGGCAGTCGCAAGTGCGACTGCCTTTTTTATAATAATTAATTAACCCCAATCCTTTCTTTTATTTCAGCTAGTTTTTTATTTGCAATTTCTTTGGCTCTCTCGCCACCTTCTTTGATCACTTGTCTTATATAATCTGTATCTTCCGCGATAAGCCTTCTTTTGTCTCGAAGGGGCTTTACGAATGCTTTCACATCTTCAATGAGCTTTTCTTTTAGAATTTTGTATTTACCTTTATGTTCTTCGTAAATTGCTTTGAGTTCCTCTTCAGTTCTAAATAGTTTGTGTATTGCGTATACATTTGTTGGCACATCACCACTTGAATCAGTGACAATTGCCATACAAAGTTTTTCGATCTCAGCATCTTCAGCAAAAAGAGGAATATAGTTTCCATAACTTTTGCTCATTTTTCGTCCATCAATACCTGGTACAACTGCCACATTTTCTACAATCATTTCTTTTGGGAGTTTGAAAGTTTCACCAAAGATATGATTGAATTTTTCTGCAATGTCTCGTGCGTATTCTACATGTTGCTTCTGATCTTGACCTACTGGCACAACATCAGGACTATAAAGGAGAATATCTGCTGCCATAAGGACGGGATAATTAAAAGTTCCGACGCTTATTTCTTTGTCTTTTGCTTCCGCATCTTTGAATGCGTGCGCACGCATAAGAAATGGCATTGTGGTTATTGTATCAAATATCCACGTGAGTTCAGTGTGTGCTGAAACATCTGACTGTTTGAAAATCACCACTTTCTTTGGATCAAGTCCTACAGCAAGATAATCAACTACCATATTCCATACCAAGTCCCGCATTTCTGCAGCATTTTGAATGAAGTTAAGTGTGTGATAGTCAGCCACCATCACAAATGATTCATAATCATTGGCCATATCTACCCATTGCTTCATGGCACCAAAATAATTCCCAACATGAGTTCGCCCTGTTGGTTTGATACCTGATAGAAGTCGTTTTTTTGTCATAAGAATATAATAGCAGAAAGACAGTTGATAGTCATTAGTCAGTAGTCTATAGAAATAGCACCGCACCCAAAGGGTGCGGTGCTATTTAGACATTTCATTAGAAATTTAGTTATTCTCCTAACTCCATATCTACCTCAGCTATTTTTGCTTCGATCTTCTTGTTCATTTCCGTCTTATCTTTATGAAGTGCATCTATTTCTATTATAAATGTTGAGCCCTGTTCTTTTCCAGGTGACTCAGCCCAAATACGGCCTCTGTGTGCCTCCATCATTTTCTTTGCAACATACAGTCCAAGTCCTGTGCCAGAAATATTTGTCTTTGAAGCATCTGGAGCTCGAGAAAATCTATCAAATAGCTTCGGTATCACTGCTTTATCAATTCCCACACCACTGTCTTTGATCATTACAATGATCTTATCTCGATCGTCTCTTTTGATAATAAGATCGATCCATCCTTTTGGAGTATATTTAATCGAGTTGTCAATGAGATTTGAAATAACCTGTTTTATCTTTCCTTCATCACCGTGAACAAAGAGGTCGCTCACCTCATCGATCTCAGTTTTAAGCTCGAGACCGGAAATCTTGATGTTAGGCTTCATTTCGTTGACCACTTGTTCTGCGGTTTTTCGAAGATCAAAATCAGTGAAGTCATATTTCATTCTACCCTGGTCCATTCGAGACACGTCAAGATAATCTCCCACCAAAACCACAAGTGACTGTGAGGATTTAAAGATGGTCTCAATACCCTCTTTGATCGACTTTGAGAGCTCTCCAAAATCCCCCTCAAGCATCATTGATGCAAAGCCTTTGATACTTGTAAGCGGTCCGCGAAGTTGGTGTGACGCAAGAGAGATGAATTCAGTCTTCTGAGCATCTTTCTCTTCAAGCTGGCTGTTTGCAGTTGTAAGATCTCGGTTAAGCTTTTCAATTTTGATACGGTCAGAATTTTCTTTTTTGATATTTTTACCGAGAATGTATACGATAAAACCTGAAATAACCAAAGTGAAAGTGTTCAAGATCGAGTCTGTGATACCGTTTAGGAAGAAATATTCAGAAGCAACAAGGGGCACCAAGATCCATGCGAGCATCATTTGATTAAAATACTTAAGCTCAAACACGTCGTAACGATTGATAGCGAATACCATAAAGACAATAAATACTGGAAGCGCAAACATTCCGTAAAGCTGAATCTCATAGATCTCTGTCACACTTGAGAGATATCCTGTTAATGAAAATGTAGTAAGAAACCCAAGCATCGCCACTGTCACAATAATGAAACTTTTTCTATCGACAACAAATAGCTTTTTTCTATATTCAATAATTGCAATAATTGCAATAGAAATTATTGTAACGATTTCAACCAAAAATCTATAGTATGTAAGGTACTCATTCTCAATTGATTCACAAATTGTTTGATAGAAACCTAAAATACTCTGACCTGAAAGTACAAGATATAATGGAATTAAAGTGAATATTGTAAGAACTAATTTATACTTATTAGAAATATCTCGTCCATTAATAAATACAGTAAAGAAATATAATGCTGCTAAAAACATACAAATGTCAAAATAATCAAGCAGTGACCAAAATGCATTTACAAGATAGTAGTTATCAGAATTCCAAGTGATCCAGTCACCAAAAAGCCACACACTTAGATAAAAGATAAAAATAAAGAAGGAGAAGTTTAAAATTTTTCTATCCTTAACTAGAATATAAATACCCATCGCAAGTAAAATACCCATCGGAAGAAGGTGGGAATATGAAGCGGTCGTTCTTATACCTTCCCAATTATCACCAAGTGCCTGTAAACATGTGCTAATCATTGTTTTTTGAAATTAAATTTGATGTAATCCACTCTTTAAATTTTGAAGGGTACGAAAACCAAAATTTTTCATCTTCCATATCTGTCGGTTCCAGTGGGATTATTATAGGTTTTTTACCAGTTATTTTCATAACTTTAATAAAAGATGGTAAAAAAATCTCTTTAATAAACTTTCTTTCTGAAGCATCATTGAACATATAATTTTCAAACAAAACACCATGCTTAACAAAAAGACATAATATATGACTGTAAAATGAGACAGCGGATGGGCCATGACTATAATACCATGAAGATATATTAAATATAAAATCATCGGTCACAGTACTATGTGCATATTTAAATAATTTATGATGAAAATCCACCAACAAATCTCCATGTAGAGTTTTAATTTCAGAAAATTTTTTTCCATTACTACTTTCAAAATCAATAAGCTGCATTCTATCAAAAATTGAAAACCCATTTCTATCAACACCTTGATAAAAGCTAATTTTACCGAGAGCTTTCTTTTCTACATTACTAGGAACTAAAATATCATCTGGAAATTCTGCAAAAAGAGGGGTAAATTGATCTTCGAGCAAATCTGTTAAATGAAAAAATCTACTTATCTCATATGATGGGGTTATGATGTGCCTCAAAATAACGCTTCTCTTTTTTGAAAATTGTTCAGGAATATCGTTGTTCAGATATTTTTTAATAGATTCTTCAAGTTCTGGATTATTGTCCCTAGTTGCAAACTCATAATACACTTCCCCAATTGGTGTGTATATAAAACTTTCAAATTTCTCGCGATCATTCACGAGTTCATTGATCAATTTTTCGTCATCAGACATTATTGGTTCGTACATACATCTTCTTCATTATCACCACAAACAGTTTCAATACAAGCCCCTAAATTACTTTTACAGAAATCTGCGCAACCATCAACATCATCACAGGTTGTAAATTCGCTCCCCGAGAGTTCAAATTGTCTATAATCACTGAGGTCATTTGGAGGACATTCGGCCGTCTCACAATCCCGATGAAAACATAGCTCAATAGAAGGATCACAAGAAACTTCAATCTGTACAGGAAACTCTTTAAGAAAATAATAACGTGCAAAAGAAGCTATCAGTGCCACAAAAAAACCGGAAAGAAAAAGGGTGTTTATGATGTGAGTTCGAAGTTGTTGCATTTTCATACTCGTATTATATCAAATTAGTTTGTAATCATATATAGTCCAACACCCATAATTATCATTGAAATAAATTTTTGTATCAGATTACCTTTGGAAATATCCTCCGCCACAAATTTTGGAAACAGAATAGTGAAAATTATTCCTTCAATAAAAACGAACAAAGGTTGTGCGGTATATTCAACCAAAATCACTAAAGCTGTTGGTGCCAATAAAATTGCAGCATAATTAAGTATAATACCTACCACTTCTACTATCTGCTCAAAAATATTCAATAATACAACATTTGTACTATTATGTTTAATAACTTTAAGAAAAGATTTCCTGTAACTTGAGATACAAAAGGCCATAATACCAAAAAGCGCCATACCTATCTGATTCCAAAAAAGAGAAAGAACAAAAGAAGAGTCACTGATTGAAACTTTTTTAAAAAGAATATTACCTAGTGATGCCATAACTGCCCAGCCAAGCATTAATAGAATAATTCTTTTATTAAAAATTGCTTTTTTAAAGCCTTTTTCAAATTTAGTAGAAAGTAAGATAGCACCAAACAAAGCAATTATACCTCCAAAAGCTTTGTCTGTAGTGATATATTCGCTTAAAAATAAGATACCAAAAAAATATGTAAATACAGGTATTAGTTGCATATATGCAACTACAGATGAAGCATCTTCACTTTCCAATGCATATAAAGAAAAAAGTACTGCGAGATTATAAAGAAAGCCAGTAATAATTAAAAAAGTAATGTCAATCGTATCTATATTTAAAACAGATGGGTCAAATATATATAATATAAGAGATAAAGGAATCGCCACAACTCCCACAAATACCATAAGACCACCCGGTCCCCCACTAGTTTTAAAATAACGCTGAAGAATAATCTTGTCACAGTGATTGACAAGACTCCATACAAATGGTGCACCGAGAGCGACAATAAACCAATTCATTACAGTAGTATAAGCTGAAAATCAAAATGTGAAAAGGTAACAAAGCACCTTTTCACATTTTGATTTTAGTATTTTAATACACTACTCTGCAATCAAGATCGGATTACTGAGTACATCTTTTGTAAACAATGCTTCTAATCGTTTCAATGCAAGCGTGTGTTCAAATAATTCTGGATGACTTATGATTTTATCTTGTATTTCTTTTATTGGTACAAACTTTATCTTCAATATATCCTCGTCCTCAACAGATTCTGAACTGTTAAAAGTAGGATGCTCAAGCAAAGTTTCCGTAAAAAGAAAATTAATAGTAGTCCTGTCCGCTTCAATAACCTGAAAAACACCTTTTAATACTGGATTCTGCAAATTAACACCTGTTTCTTCTAGGACCTCTCGCTTTACGCCGTCAATAATTGATTCGTATGGATCCAGACCTCCTGCAGGTATATCAATTACTTCACGACCGTCCTGCTTCTCCCTTATCATCAGAAGTGAGTCGTTGAAGTACACGCCGCAGGCAGTTGTGATTTTAATTTTATTCATTTTAAAGCTATATTACTTTCATTAGAAATTAAAAAGGGTATTTGCTTTTTATAATCCCTCCTTTCTCAACGCCTCAATATTTTTCTTTGCTTCCTTTGACAGTCGCTTTGGGGTTGTAATCTTAATTGTGAGATAAACGTCACCTCTTCCGCCATTTTTTGAATACGGTACACCTTTACCTTTGAGCCGAAGCACTTCACCCGACTGAATTCCCTCTGGAATTTTGACAATGAGTTTTCCTTCAAGAGTTTCAAGATTATACTCTCCCCCTAAGATTGCATCGGTGAGTTTTACATCGATATCCGCATAAAGATTTGTACCCTCTTTTCTGAAGAGCGAATGCTTTTTAACTCTAACTTTGACATATAGATCTCCCGTAACACCACCACTTATCGCCTCACCTTTACCTGGGAATCTGATCATCTCACCATTTTCAATTCCAGCCGGAACTTCAATATGAATTTCTTCTTGTTCATGTTTGATACCTGTACCTCTACATTCTTTACATTTTGTTTTTGGGATCCATCCTTCACCTTTACATTCGCTACAAACAGTATCAGTCATAAACTGACCGAAGAAAGTATTTCGAGCTTCCTTGATATGACCTTTGCCCCCGCACTTTGCACAGGTAATCGTTTCTGTACCTTTTTCAGCACCTGTTCCTTTGCAATCTGCACAAGTGCTGTCTTTTGAAACTAATACTTTTCGAGTAGTTCCAAATATTGAATCTTTGAAATCAAGCTCGATATCAACTTGAATATCACGTCCTCTTTTTTGTTGTTGTCGCCTACCACCTCCACCCCCAAAGATATCTCCGAATATGTCACCAAAATCAAATCCTTCGGTACCACCGAATCCGCTGAAGTCAAAATCTCCAGGGTTAAAACCCCCGCCTCCGCCACCTCCACCCATGTTTGGTCCAGCACTTCCATACGTATCGTATTGCTGACGTTTTTTTTCGTCAGACAAAATACTATAGGCTTCGCTCGCCTCTTTGAATTTTGCTTCATTACCAGTTCCTTTGTCTGGGTGGTATTTGTGTGCTATCTTTCGAAAAGCTTTTTTGATTTCATCCTGAGAAGCAGATTTATCCACTTCCAGAATTTCGTAATAATTTTTACTCATTTGATTTGATGTTAATAGTGCCAGCTCCTCCCCTTTGGATAAAGGGGAGGTTGGGAGGGGTTTGAATTTAATATTTACTCAAGCACCCCTCATTCCCCTCTTTATCCAAAGAGGGGAATGAAATACGATTTATACTTTTGGTTCTTCTTTCACCTCAGCATCAGTTGCAGGAGGAGTATCTGTCTTTGGCGCCTCACCTGCTCCACTAGCCTGATTAGCTTTTGCCATTTCCTCACCTATTTTTGAGAGTTCTGTTCCGAGCGCTTCTGTTGCAGCCTTGAGCACATCATGGTCAGTTCCATCTTTTGCTGTCTTTGCTGCAGCAATCTTCGCTTCGAGACTTGTCTTGAGATCTGCAGAGATTTTATCCCCATTATCTTTGAGAGACTTTTCTGCGGTGTAAATAGTTTGTTCTGCAACGTTCTTCACCTCTACCATCTCTTTGTTTTTTTTGTCTTCTTCAGCGTGGAGTTCTGCATCTTTCTGCATTTTTTCGATTTCTTCTTTTGAAAGACCTGATGATGCTTCAATTCGGATAGATTGTTCCTTACCTGAAGTTTTATCCTTTGCCTTCACATTCAATATTCCGTTTGCATCAACATCGAATGTTACTTCAACCTGTGGGATTCCTCTTGGTGCTGGTGGAATACCATCAAGAATAAATTTACCGAGAGATTTGTTATCCTTTGCCATTGCTCGTTCGCCCTGCACAATGTGGATTTCTACTGATGTCTGGTTGTCGGCAGCAGTTGAAAATGTTTGTGATCTTGAAGTTGGAATAGTTGTATTTTTTTCGATAAGTTTTGTCGCAACATTACCCATTGTCTCGATACCGAGAGCAAGTGGGATAACATCGAGGAGCAAAACATCTTTCACATCTCCAGCAAGGATTCCTCCCTGGATCGCGGCACCGAGTGCCACCACTTCGTCAGGGTTTACTGTAATATTTGGTTCTTTATTAAAGAATTCTTTTACAGCTTTCTGAAGCGCAGGCATTCGAGTCTGTCCTCCAACCAAGATTACTTCGTTAATGTCAGGAATCTTAAATGGTGAAGCATCCATTGCTCGCTTTGTGATCATCATTGCTCGATCAACGAATTCTTGTGTAAGTTCTTCGAGTTTCGCTCGTGTAATTGTGAGGATAAGGTGTCGAGGTCCTGAAGCATCTGATGTGATGAATGGAATGTTGATCTCTGTCTGGACAGAAGTTGAAAGTTCAATCTTTGCTTTTTCTGCAGCTTCATCAAGTCGCTGTAAAGCCAATGCGTCATTTCGAACATCGATTCCACTTTCTTTTTTGAATTCATCTGCGATGTATCCAATAATTTTCTGATCGATATCTTTTCCTCCAAGGTGCGCATCTCCATCAGTAGATTTTACTTCAACAACATCATCTCCAACTTCGAGAACTGAAATATCAAATGTTCCTCCTCCGAAGTCAAACACAACAATCTTTTCGTCTTTCTTTTTGTTGAATCCGTATGCGAGTGCGGCCGCTGTAGGCTCGTTGATGATTCTTTTTACATCAAGACCAGCAATCTTTCCAGCATCTTTTGTCGCCTGTCTCTGTGCGTCGTTAAAGTACGCAGGAACAGTGATCACCGCTTCTGTTATCTTTTCACCAAGTCTCGCTTCTGCATCTGCCTTAAGCTTCTGTAGGAACTGTGCTGAGATCTCTTCTGGTCGGTAGTTCTTTGCACCCATTTTTACTTCCACTCCTCCTGTAGCTCCTTTTAAGACATCAAAAGGTACCGAAGCTTTATCTTTCTGTACTGACTCTTCGTCAAAGTTGTGACCAATAAATCGCTTGATCTGATAGATCGTGTTTTTAGGATTTGTTACTCCTTGTCGTTTTGCGAGAAGTCCTGCAAGTCTTTCACCTGTCTTTGATTCTGCAACAATTGAAGGAGTTGTTCGTGCTCCTTCTGCGTTTTCTAATACCTTTGGACTTCCCGCTTCCATGATTGCGACAGCAGAGTTTGTAGTTCCAAGGTCAATTCCAATTATTTTACCCATATGTTTTATTTTTAGTGAATAGTTTAATAATGAACAATAATAAAATACACAAATAACAGCATCAACA
>JAZKAJ010000013.1:0-9934 GCA_040389185.1 Patescibacteria group bacterium | reverse complement strand
AATAGAAAAAGCCGCTGAATGCAAATTCAAGCGGCTTTTTCTATTGCTCTGTTACCCGAGAAAGTGCTAAACGCACTTTCGTGCAGGACTCGAAGAGGTTCTCCCATATTTTTGAGGATGTACTCATCCGAGAAAATGGGAAACCTGTACTGCGGCTGTAAGCCGAGAGTTCCTGCCTAGCTGATACTGTCCTAATCACTAAGGTTCGAGATTTTGCCTCACATTCTCCCCTTCCATTTTTTACATTTTCCGATATACTATTTCCAATAAAGCGGGTATGGTTTAGTGGTAGAACACGTCCTTGCCAAGGATGAGACGGGAGTTCGATTCTCCCTACTCGCACAAATATGCAAAAAGACACAGAGTTTCTGTGTCTTTTTGCATATTTGTTCGAGTAAGAAAGCGTGGGGCGCTTTCGTGGGAGAATCGAAGCCCGATTGAGCATAATTTGTGAGGTAACGAAACAAATTATCCAATCGGGGTACTGAACCTGTAAGGTTCGAGATCTCCCTCTCCCGTTTTTCTCCCGCCCTGTCTCTAAGAATCCCTCACCTTTGTACGCTCTAATCCATTAGTCTTCCTCCCTGTCCTTTTACTTCACTTCTCCCCAGAAATCATTCATATTTTTCAACAAACTGTGGATAACTCAGTGGATATGTGTATAAGACAAACCTATAAAAGACAGTATTTTTAACGGACTTTCCAAAAATACCCTTATTTTGTATGGATACAATCAAAATCTGGCGTACTTTACAGGTTTTGCCCAAAAAACGTTTCATAAGAAACACTAAAATTTCGTTTCATGTGAAAACGGGGGTATAAATTGTACTGTGGAGTGAATTTATCAACATGGTATATTTGATTAACCGAGTTATAATGTTATTTATGAAACACTCAAATACACTTCAGGTGGGGGTAAAGGCTCTTATTTTTAATAAAGAGGGTAATGTGCTAGTTATGAAACGAAATCCTATAAAATATCCAAAAGTAGGAAACATGTGGGATATACCTGGAGGACGCATTAACCCTGAGACAACACTTGAAGATAACTTAAAGAGGGAAATCGTAGAGGAAACGGGTCTAAAGCCCAAGATTCTATCGCTTATTGCTGCGCAAGACATTATAAAGCCGGAGATTAGGGTTATTCGTCTCACTTATGTTTCATATGAAACTAGTTTGGGTAACAAAATAAAATTAAGTGAAGAACATACTGAATTTAAATGGGTCCCAATAGAATTTCTTCTCAAAATTAACAATAGTGAAAGTTATATACGATCCGTAGTTAAAGACAAGTCTAAAATGTCTCTTATAAAGGAAATTATAAGTAAAACACTTGATAGGTAACAAAACGGGTAAACTAGGGGAGGATATTGCTGAGAAATACCTTATAGGCAAGGGATTTAAGGTATTACACAAAAATTATTGGAAACCATACGGTGAAATAGACATAATCTGTGCAAAAGAAGGAATAACTCACTTTGTGGAGGTCAAAAGTGTTTCATATGAAAACATTAGGCCAGAGGATAATATTCACGCATCTAAACTAAAGAAGCTTGCACGCGTGATTCAGGTCTACATATCAGCGTTTCATGTGAAATACTGGCAATTTGATGTTGTGATTGTCTATATTGATAAAGAGACTAAAAAGGCGGAGGTCAGAGTTTTGGAGAACCAGGTCCTTGAAGTAGGGAATTAAAAAAGGCGAGGTTGTCCTCGCCATGACTTATGAGCCTTTTTTGTTACTTAGGGCTTCAAAGATTAGTTCAATGATAACGAGAGGAAAGAGACACAATATCATCGAACCAAAAAGATCCCCAATAATACTTAGTACAACAGAAACAATTTCTGCAGATTTTTCCCCTTTCGAAATTTTTTCGAAAGTTATCTGAAGTAATCCATGAGCCGTAAATCCCCAAGCGAATAGGTACAATTTTGATGTTTTCATACTAATTAGGGAATGAACTCAAGACGTTCTACCTCTTTCCGATAGATCATATAGCGATGGATGCAGCAAAGACTAACTGGCAGTACTAAATAGGTCATGAAGGATAGTAGGCGATAGAAGTTAGAATCGGGATCAGACTTCCTAAGAATCGAGGTAATGACAATCCCAATTAAAAATAGAAAGAGTGAACTTGCTGTCATAATGAGCGAAAGCTTCTTTTGTTTTCTAGCTTGGATAAGTGTTTTTGAAAGAGATGTTTTCATAGGTGCAGGTTGTATACCAAAGTACATGTTACACGTGAAAACAATACTGTAAATTTATATTACATTTACACTAAATATTGACTTAAATACTATATAATATATACTTAATTTACTGTAGAAAAATATTACAACTACTCAAAATAGATGGAAATTGATCTCAAAAAAGAGTTGGCACACCTTGGTTTCTCGGATAATGAATCCTCGGTCTATTTGGCACTCATTGAACTTGGAAGTGGGAGTAATACTCAGATCTCGCGTAAGGCGGGGTTGAACCGGATTACTACTTTTGAGGTTCTGAAGCGTTTGGGGCAAAAGGGAATTGTTTCAGGTTTCAAAATGAAGGGGGTAATGTACTTCGGAGCTCTTAATCCTCAGATACTTATTAAGCAGCAAAGAGAGAGTTTGGGATTATTGGAAAAGGGACTTGCTGAACTCATTCAAAGCAAAGCAGACTACAAGCGTCCAAAGATAACAACCTATAGCACCAAAGAAGGACTCAAGCAGATCTATGAGGAAAGTCTGCTCTCGAAAGGGGAGATACTGACTTTTACCAATTCAAAAGAGATGAAAGATTACTTTGGTGGTGACTATTTTGATAATTATGTGAAGCAAAGGGTTAAGAAGGGAATAAAAGTTCGAGGATTCGCTCCAAGCGGGGAAGTGGGAGAGCGGGATAAGTTGGAAGGGAAAGAGCTTTTAAGAGAGGTTTGTATAATATCTGAGCACCAAAGAATAAATAATGAAATTATGATCTTTGATGATAATGTTGTTTTGTTGTCCACAAAGGATGAAATGGGGATTGTAATTAAAAATCAATCTATTGCAGAAAGTCTCCGAAATGTGTGGGAGATGTTGTGGGAGAAAAGTCAGTAATCCCACCTAGATATTTTTGAATTTTGTGATAGTATCTACCGATAACGGGACGTAGTGTAACGGTAGCATAAATGCTTTGGGGTCTGTTTTTTTGAAAATATAATATTTGTTTTTTGTCACATACTTACATTAACGGGACGTAGTGTAACGGTAGCATAAATGCTTTGGGAGCATTCAGTCCGGGTTCAAATCCCGGCGTCCCGAAGTCGCGTAAGTGTGTGACAAAAGGTAAATATTTTTAAAAAAACAGACCAGATGTGCGGGGCACATCTGTGGCTCAGAGAGATTCAGTCCGGTATCTCAGGCAATAATTAAAACTATCCCCATAGGATAGTTTTTTTAAGAGTAATTTTCAAAAAATATGAGATAATAAATCTCACATGCAAAGCTATGAAGAGGTGCATAAGATGACTCAAAATACCAATTTACCTCCACAAGAGAGAGAGGCTATTTCTGAGGGTTGCGAAGCAGGGGATTTTAAACGAGTAAGACGAGGTACGAGTCCTGAATTTGCGGAGATGCTTGATGATCAAAATATTGAAAGTTTTTTGCAGATGATGACACTTCGAGGTTCAGAGTCTCCTCAGTGTTTGATTGAAATGGCAAATGTATTGAGGCAATACACCGCAAAGGAGAGGGAAGAAAGACTTTATTTAAATGCAAAAGAGCGACAGATTTTAAGAATTGGAATAAATTATTTGGAGCAATGGATGTATGCCGGGGGTATTGCGAACCTGCCAGAACTGGAGAGAGACGGAATCGATCCGTCTAAGACTTTGGCAAGCACTGCCTTTTTGGTAAACCAACTAGCAAGAATTACGGGGCAAGAAAGATACAAAAGTATTGGAAGTTTTGATACGGAGAAAATTTCATCCTTTGTGAGAGATACTGAGTCATTTGGTGTTGATTATCTTAATAATCAGATCGAGGGGGATTTGGCATTAAGAAAAGGAGAGCTTGCTAATATTGAATTAGCTCTTAAGGAAAATGTGGGTGAAGGTAAGAGACTTGGGATGGATGATCTTTTGAGAAAGAAAGAACTTCTTGAGATAGGAATAGACAATCTAGAACATTTGATTTCTGCGAGAGATCAAATAAAAGAATATTTACATAATCAAGCGGATGACGTAGTGAAAGATATGGTGGAGTGTGTTGATTCAAACAGGCGGCGCTCGGGTCCAATGTATATTTTGAAAAACATTCTCATGGGTGCTGAAATTTTAAGAAGAAGCGAGGATCATGACAAAAGACGATTTATCCCTGATTTTGAAACAGTTAATTTCACGCAACATAATGGCGAATACGTTTTCTCTTTTATTGAAGATGATCGGTCTGATACACCAAGCTACTACAAATTTCATTTCAAGGTTGATTATATGGTTTGGGCTATATTTGCTGCTGAATATTTGTTCAGAAAATACGACTCAGAAGCCCCTAGAATCAGTCAAAATAGCTAAATCACACTATATTGACTTTATGTCAAATATGGTATATAATATATGTAGAGAGTGCTCATTGAAAGTTTAGAGCAAATTTGGTGTTGGTGCAGTAAAAATGGCTTTAAATAAGCATATTTGAAACTATTTTTGCTGCGCCAACCAACATGGGAAAGCAAAGCGATAAAGATTATGCCTACTACACAATTGCCACCACCAATGGTGAGCTTTGCAGACGCATTGAAACAGATGCATAGTAGCGACGGGACAACCGGCGCTGCAGCTCCTCAACGGGAGCAGAAATGGAAAAGTGAAGGTGGACACCTGATCTGGGAGGATATGAACCTCTTCGGCGCACTCCGTGTGCGGATGGAGTACTATCTTTCAGAGGTCTTCAAGGACGGGGTCTATACTCGTGCCAAGGTCAATCTTGGGCATGGGCGACCTGACTTTGTGGATCTGGAGTTTGACCTCAAGCAGGCTGCAGGCGTTCGCGTTCTTCGGTTCCAGGGACCTGAAATGATGGATTGCACTGATTCAAAACGTGCGCCAACTCTCCGAGTTCAGATCAAGTGGGAAAAGAAAGGTCAAAACTGGGTTGCAAAAAGCCGTCAGAAGGACAAGGACAACATCGATGTGTGCTTTTTGCGCCCAGATGGTGTGTTCGTCCAACTTCAGGTGAGCTTGTCGTCGCGAGACGGCCAATACTTTTGGCTCACCATTCAAGAGTTGAACGTAGGACAAGTTGTCCGTACCACTGAGGATAAAGCGGCAGAAATGGGCATCAGCCGGTTTCTGTACAACAACAATGCGAAAGCGGCGTTGGTGATTGCTGCGAGTGCTGCGAATGCATTCTGGAGCTTCAACTTTATCGGTGGGTTCAAAGACACGAGTGCTGGGCTTATCCCTTATGCTCTCGAGATCGGCTACACCTCTCAGCTTTCCACCTGCATCGTTGCAGAATGGTCGCCGAAAGAAGCTGACATGCCTCCTGAGCTCGCCATTAGTGGTTTTGTGATGGCAACCTGCCTTTGGTTCAACGTCATCTATGGCTTCGGCGTTGTCGAGGTCAAATTGGAAGACGGGACCTTTCAGGAGGTCGGAGTGTACTTCAAGAACATTAAAGATGTCAATCTCATGTCCTTGGCAGAAAAGGGGTCGTTCCCTGCAATCCAACCGGCCAGTCCCGTGGCCATCCAGTACGCCCACAATCCAGGTCGCGACCGCTATGAAGCGAGTGTTGTGATCCCGCTCTAAACACATCCACGGTGAGGGTGCCAGACAGCAATGTCCGGCACCCTCATTTTAATAATGAAATATAGTATAATTTATTTATAAATGAAAAGTCATCCATACAATCCAATCGATTGGAAACATCTCATTCCAAATATTGAAGAAATAGTGGCTGAAATGGATAGTCAACCTATTTTGTCAGTGGGGCTTGCTCCATATGTGCGGATTATTCCTGCCTTTTTTCTCAAGAATTTTTCAATCTTTTCTGTAAAACGTTCAAGTGATGCTGATATACTCGAAGAGTATTTTCATCTGTATGTGCTTGAAGATTGGGACAAGAGTTTTTCCGATAAGGTACATGGGACCAATTATCTTGTGAAGCATTTTTTGTTTCAGAAATTTTATAATTCACTGAAGCCGAAACCTAGGCTGATGTTTAATACCATTACAGATGATCTTATTGGGACACTCGAATCTCTACACATTCCATTTTTTGGCAATGGTCCACAAGTTGCAAACCAGACAAAGTATAAAGGTGAATTTCGAGCACTCCTAAAAAAATATAACCTCAGTCACCCCTACGCGGAGAATTACAACTTTGAAGCATTTCAAAATATTTCTTATGCCGACCTCAAAGAAAAATTTGATGGATCTTTTGTAATACAAAGAGGGGACAAAGAAGTGGGAGGCAACCAAGGAACTTTTTTTATTTACAATGAAAATGATTTTAATGAATGCATTCATGCATTTAATTTAAAACAAGACTTCAATGAAATACTGGTTACACAATTTGTCGAAGGCGATTCGGTTTCAATGCTTGGTTGTGTGACACACAAAGGAATCCTATCTGGACCTTTGCAACTTCAATTCATTGATGTGCCCGAATCACTTCAAGGTATTCAGGCTTCAGGAATATTTTTTGGCAATGATCAGGGTTATCGATCATGGGATGATGCTATTGAAATGAAAGCGCAAAAAATTGTCGAAGGAATCGGAGATCATTTGAAACAAATCGGATATAAAGGAATTTTTGGAATTGACTTTATTTATGACAAAAAGAAAAATAATATCTTTGCCATAGAATGCAATCCTCGTTCTCCTGGTTCTTTGCTTCTTTACTCACTCTCGCTTCTTGAAGCGAAGATTCCTCCACTCGATTTTTTTCATCTCGCGTCTCATCTCAATATGGATTTTGATTTTGATTTTGAAAAAATAAACTCTGCACTCAAATTGCATGCTGACTATGCTCACATAAGTTTTTCTCCAAAAGAAATTTCTTCAATGCAGATTCCTATTATTGCAGGGGTGTATTCCTATGACAAAGAAAAGGATACTTTGATTTATAAATCTGCAGGAGTTTCTCTTGCTGATCTTCGTGATAAAAATGATTTTCTTATCATTGATACAGTGCCCAAAGTTGGTCAGCAAATTGAAAGGGGAGTGCCGAGACTTTTTAAATTTATTTTCCCATACAGTATTGCTAAATCTTCTCATGAGATAGAAGAGCGCGCAGCATTTCTGGTAGATAGATTTGCAAAGACGATTATACAAGCTGACAAAAAATAAATGAAAGACCAATTCCAAAACAGTGATGAAGTGATGATTGAAATAAATGAGCAACCTGTTGCTATTGAAAATGGGGAAACTAAACTTGCTGGGCGAATCTTTTTACCAATGGATGTAGAAGAGAAAGTGCCTGGAGTTTTATTTGTACATGGATGGGGTAGCAAGCAGAATGGATCATTCGAGGTCGCAAGAGATCTTACAAAACAGAAGGTGGCATCGCTCACTTTTAATTTAAGAGATCATGGAATTGAAGATGGGAAACCTGATAGATTTTCGAAAAAATATTTCTTAAGTGATGTGCGCGCAGCATATGATTTTCTGGCAGCGAGAGGCGAGGTGGACCCAGAAAATATTAGTATCGTTGGATCAAGTTTTGGTGCATATCTCGGAGCCATTTTGACTGAAGAAAGAGATGTGAAAAGACTTTTGCTTCGAGCTCCTGCTGACTATATAGATGATGATTTTGAAATACCGGGAGTCAGGGGCTCTGAAGATTCTGAAGTCTTGGAATGGAGAAAGAAAATTCATAACTGGGATGAGACACGATCGCTTCGCGCTCTACACAAATATGATGGTGAACTTCTCGTCGTGGAATCAGGAAGAGATGAGATCGTACCGCACGTGACTGTTCAAAGTTTCGTTGATGCTCCAATACATAAAGATAAAGTTCGACATGTTTGTATTGAGGAGGCGGAGCATAGTATAAGTCGTGATGAAAAAAGTCGACAGGAATTTAATTCGATCGTAAAAAATTGGGTAAAATAATTTTATGTCTCAAAAATTTCAAAAGAAAAAAGAGAATTTTGTTTGCGAGCATTGTGGTGCTCAGGTGGCAGGGAATGGTTTCACAAACCATTGTCCAAAGTGTCTTTATTCGAAACATGTCGATATCTTTCCGGGCGACAGGGAAGCGGAATGTGGAGGCATGATGCCGTTAATCAAACTTGAATCTGTGAATAACGCTTATATATTAACGCATAGGTGCGTGAAGTGCGGATATGAGAAACGAAACAAGATGAGTGAAGATGATGATTTTGATATGGCGATTAAGGCTGTGAAACAGCAAAACTAATATTAAAATCAAAATGGGTGGCACCGAAAGGTTCTGCTCATTTTGATTTTATGTATTTTGCCCTTAATTTCTAAGCAGTGTATTTGCAAGAGAGGGTGCTGTATTTTTTTCAAAACTAGCTACTTCATCTCGGGCATTTGATATAAAAGAATCGAAGCTTTTGCCCGAGTTATTTTTGATACTTCGTCTGATATAGGAGAGGGTGATTGCCTGGATATTTTTGTCACCTGTTCGTGCATCAATATTTGTTGCTGCGATGAGTCCTATAAGATTACCGTCTTCGTCAGTCACTGCTCCTCCTGATGATCCATGTTCTGCGACCGACGTGCCGCCTGAATTTATAACATCAACTGCACCTCCGCTAAAGCTTGAGACTCGAGTAATGGCTGATGGTTTGGTGAGTTCATAAAGTGCGCTGTCTAAAATCCGCACATCGCTAAATCCAGCTGGATAGCCGGCGACGAAAATATCTTGATCTTCACTTGGACTGCTTTGGCTTGGTGTGAGAAATGTGAGTGGAATATTTGGGGCATCACTTCGGACCCTCTCTGTAATTGCAAGAAGTGCATAATCGTTTTCTCCGGTACCTGTGAGTGTCGCCATAGTGAGATTATTTTCATTCGATGATATCCACTGACTTGGGAGATAGATGAGTTTTGCTTTGTATGATGACACTGCTGGTGAGCTAGTTCTAATGTAGCAATTCGTACCCGCACTTGTTTGCGCTAGAAGAAAATATTCGGCAACATGCGCGTTCGTGAGGATGATTCCACTCGCATCAATTATGATTCCACTTCCTGTAATTTTTTGAATTTGATTTCCAAGCAAGCGAGTGCAATAAATATTTACAACTGACTTTTTTATTTTGTCTTCAACAGACAAATCCTGTGTTTCTTTTTTTGTTTCAGTTTCTGTTTTCGGAGGAATGATCTCATCTACAATATTTTTGATTTCGTTTTTAACAGTATCTGTAATCGGAACTGGAGCAGGGTAGTAGGTGGGCTGCACGGGTGCCGGAGGTGTTGGCGTAGTTACTGGAGCAACTGGTTTTTGTGCAGAAGTTTTTTTTGTTGATTTACTTGGAGAGGTGGCTTGAGTTGAGGTTACTTTTTTTACTGTCGGCTCTGTTTTGTTAATTGTCACTTCTACTGCTTTAGTTGATGTTGAGTCACTGTTCTGTTGTTTTGGTGTATCCAAGAAATCTTCCGATTCCTGTTTTGAATTTTGTTCAATCTGAATCTCTTGTTTCATTTGGGTAGGAAGAAGATAAGAGTACTCAGAAATATTCCATCCGAGAAATGTCATTATAGAGATGATGAGTCCACCGAGAGATTTTGCTAAGCTGGGCGCCATTGAATATTATTATATCCCATTTCCTCTTTTATAGGATAGGCTCAACTCCTATTTATGAGTTGAATAACTAGGCAGGATTTGCTATAGTGGTCAGGTAAGGAGGTTTTGACAACAACATACGCGGGACTAGTTTAATGGTAGAATAAGAGTTTTCCAAACTTTTGGTGGGAGTTCGATTCTCCCGTCCCGCACC
>JAZKAJ010000012.1:0-9170 GCA_040389185.1 Patescibacteria group bacterium | reverse complement strand
AATATTCTCGTGGTTTTTGTATTATTCTACTGATTTGCCCTCAAAACCTTGTTTATATCATTTTTAGTATCTGTATCTTGCCCGAGTCCAAATGTATTAATTGAGATTCGAACGACAGCAAACGCCATAAACATTAAAGCCATTCCGATAATTCCCCACAACATCCCATTGGCACCCTTTGATCGCACTTCTGGATTATCAGCTCCTGTTATATATGCTCGAACCCCCCATAGAAATGAAACGAGCGCAAAGGTGAACATAAGAACAATAAGCGGGTTCACAATGACCCCGCTTATGTTCCGAATTAATGTTTCTGCAACAGCTGATGCTGCGAGAGAATCATTCATGATAGATTAATTTCCGTAGCCTGTTCCGTATCCAGAAGTTCTAGATGGTACAGCTTGCGGTATCGTATTTGGCATTACAGTTGTAGCACCGTTACCAAAGAAAGTTCTTGAGAGAATGTTTACAAATCCCCATACTGATATCATCACAAAGAGAGCAATAATACCAAAGATTATCATTCCTCTAGCGGCTGCTCGTTTTTCCTCATCTCCTCCCGCAGTCACAAATTGCACAATCCCAATTAAGAATAGAATAAGCGCAATTGAAATAACAAGCGGAATAAGCTGGTTAATCCAAGTATTTATAGTACCTATAGATGAGTTAAAATCTTGAAACATATTAAATTAATTAACTATTAAACAATATAAATTGTGTTCTAATTATACCCCTATTACTCTTCTGATAGCAACCTTCCTTGTGGACAAGTTAATTACAAGCAAAAGGAAGATCGCTCTTAAACTGTGGTATTACCAACGATATTCCAAAACTTTGTGTAAAGAGGCCGAGCATTCCCCAGATACTCACCATAAAGAAAAATCCAACGATACCGTATATCATCATCTTGCGACCCTCACTCATTTTTTCACTATCATCACCATGTGAGACATATTTGATAAGACCCTGCAAAAATGCTCCGAGTGCAATAACGACAAGGTACGGTATAAAATCAAGCGAAAGTTTGATCACAATACAAGTAAATGACGAAAAATTACTTGGAGGTGTTGGAATACCGCTTGTAAACATGGCGTTATCAGAATCGGCTCCATACGTCACAATACCCTGTGCAAAAAAGAGAATAAAAGAGGTTAAGGTGTAAATATATCTCATATTAATTATTATTCTGTAAAGAAGGCAAATAATTAGGAATCCCAAAAGTTTTACCAAAGAAAGACTGGGTCAATATATCCACAAATCCCCAAATAGAGACCATCACGAATAGTATTATGATCCCATAGATCATAATCTTTCTCCCTGCAGCCCTTTTTTCGGCATCATCACCTGCACCAAGCATGCTGACAATACCACTAATAAATGTAACAACTGCAACAAGGATGAGAACAGGAATCAATCCCTGAAGGTTTCCAATTGAAAATCCTGTGAATACTTGATTGGCAGTTTGCGGAGTTGGATTCGCTGCAGCAAAGGCCACAGAGGGCAGAAATGTTATAAGTAATACTGATATTTTTTTCATGTTAATACTTAAAATTGTTTAAAAAGGGTTTTAGATTTTTCTGGCAGACTTTGAATTTGAGAATCCTTTCCAAAGAAAGTTCTTGAGAGAATGTTTACAAATCCCCAAATAGAGACCATTATGAAAAGCGAAACGATCCCGAAAAGCATCATGTTTCTTCCACCCTGTCTTGCTTCTTCGTTATCTCCCGAGCTTACAAACTTAACAACTCCAGCCAAAAACAAAACAAGTCCCAGTCCGATAAGAAAAGGGATCACCGAACTATCAAGTGTGCATAAAGCGTAATCGAAAAGACTTCCAATGTCCTGAGGAATTTTACAACCACCACTCGTTGTAGTATATGTTTTATTCGTATCTATTGAAATACTATCACCAACAGACTTACTGAGTCCACTATCTTGAACCTGAATTGAAGCGTTATTTCCAGAAGGAATTGTCTGCCCAGCAGTAAGTGCTGCCCCAGGTGTAAATGTCCCATCTACCGCAGCCGATGACAGTTGAGGCAGTATACAAATAATATACAGAAAAATACTTATTTGAATTATTTTTTTCATGAACAACTTAAATATTAATTGTTAATACCTGTCCCTAGCTGCTTTACGGTATCAGTAACCGCCGCCATGATAGTACGAGATCCAAGGAGTATTGCTGTGCCCACAAGCGCCCATGTAATAGTCTTATACGCCTTACCGAGCTTCTCTTCATCTCCCTGTGCTGTCACATAAAGGAATCCGCCGTACATAATAGCAAGAACGGATATGATCGTCCCGAGTTGAATACATATGTCCAGAAGCCCTTGAAAAAAAGCAGGGAGACTATTGACCTTTGGACCGAGAGGATTTTCAATTCTTGCTGGATCAGCGTCAGCAAAGGCAAGATCAACAAAAGATATTATTGTAAAAAAAACAACCAGATTGATTATTGTTTTTTTAAGATTTATTTTCATATTAGTATTATACGATAAAAAATTTTAAACCGCATTATCGGGTATAGGAGATGAAGTGCTACCATCTGATGGTAAAGTGACTGGGGGGACATTGCTCCCACTATCTTGTAAAATAGTAAACTCTGGCATAACCTCAAGCGTCTTAAGGATGGTTGCAACAATAAGCCACGCAAGCATAATAATAATGATTCCCGTTATCGTGGTACTAAAAATTTTGTGAGCCTGCTCCACCTTGCCCATCTCGCCAAATGCAGTGAGATAAAGAAATCCTGCATATGCAAACATCAGGACTCCCACAGAGGCGGAGATAAACACTGCGAACTTCATAATTCTATTTATGAGTTTAATAAAATCACTCCATCCACATTCTTCAACACCCTGAGCATTCTTATCGCAACTTCCTTTGGTTGGTGCCAATTGAAAATTAGGATCGGTCACAGGATCTCCCGCTTCTGCATTTACAAAAAGAGGCACAGAGAAAAACAATAATGCAGCACCAATAAACCCAAGCAAAATCTTAGAAAAACTTCCAACTTTTTGTTTTTTGTTTTCTTGTATCATTATCTTAGCAATTCACTTATTTTTTGGCTTGCCAGTTTTGCAGAATCAGTAGCTTTCGACTTACCAGTCACAACATCATCAACGGCACTCGCAAAAATAGCATTTGTTTGTTTTGGATCTGGATCAATCCAAGTCTTTGCCCATAGAGTACTCTTCCAAAATACATCACCGAAGACACTGCCTGGCAAAGTAGCCAACAGGTCTCTTCTTGCTGGCGGTAATCCCAGTGCCTGAGAAAACACTGCCGCAGCACCAGCGCTTGTGAGAGCGGCAATGTTAGCATAAGCAGCTGATTTGTATTGCGATGTAGCAAGGATGGAGAAACTGTACATAATTCCTGTTGTTAATTTATTTTGGACATCTTTAGGTTGAGGAAGAGTTGCGACGTCAAAATTAAGATTAGGATTCTTTGACCGAATATTGATCGCATCACTTGCATGTCCAAAATAGAATGCAAGGTCCCCATTTATAAAAGCTGACTGCGAATCAGGAAGAGACCTATTCCATGAATAAACAGATTTAAGAGGATCGGCAAACTGGGTAAAAAATGACATTGAGGTACCGAGTGCGTTTTCACTATCATTTCCCGTAGTACTATCCAATAGATTGATTGGCAAATCATTCTCATCTCTCGCAATGAAATGGCCTCCTGCTTGCATTGTTAGCGCAAGGAGTATGTCTTTTGAATAAAGCACATTTGACGCATCGCCAAGAGCAACTGCACTTTTAAGGATACTCCTGTCATCTCGTCTTTCTGTTAATACGTCCGCAAGCGCAAGCACTTCTTCCCAAGTCGTAGGAGGGCGAGCAACATTGTGAGAAGTCAAAATATCTCGATTCCAATACATAACAAGTGGGTCAACAAACAACGGAACCCCGTAAGTACCCTTTGATGTCAAAAGTGTTTCAGCCCCCTCAACAAATGAGTCTTTGAAATCTCGTGCCGACAAAATATCAGATCCAATAATAGTAAATTTCTTTTGATTTTTGAGAAGTAGTGTATTTGGTATAAGTACGACATCTGGACCAGTTCCGTCTGCTAGAGCCTCAATAAGAGTCTGTTCAAAATCATTGGGTAAGATTTGTCTGTAGGCAATATTAACAACAGCTACTTTTTGAGAATTAATACTTTCAATCGCGGCAGAGAAAGCGGTGTCGGGTATAGTACCCCATACTTGTATTTGTACAGCATCCGTAGCCGAACTACCACCTCCGCTAAATTTAGCAAAGATAATAACACCTGTAATTAAGAAGAGAATAAAAATGCCTAAAATAATGATTTGAGTTACGCTCGTTTTCACAAATATAATTATATAGAGAGAAGGATACAAAAACAAGGGTAAAAATAATTAGTGGGAAGTGAAAAATAAAAATAAAATACAATGCAGCGCCGTAGGCGCTGCATTGTATTTGCATCTCACTTTTACCTAATTACTTTTAACTTTCTACTTACGAAATATGAGCCCGTAATGATGTTCCCCCGCATCAATCTCGTGATCGAGTACAAATCCCGCATCACCAAATAACTTTACAGTATCTTCTTTTTTAACTATATGATCCTTGTGTGGGCCCATACCAGCAAAAGAGTCTGCCCATTCGATGACAAGTACTCGCCCCTTTGATCGAAGAATTCGCAAAGCTTCTTTTGCTACAGCGACCTTATCTTCATTTTGAAAAAGAGTGTTTGCAATCAGTACCACATCAACAGAATCTTTGGTCAAAGTTGATCCTTTCTCTTTTTCAATATCACTCGTAATTATTTCAATATTCTGCAGATTCTCCTGTTCTGCTTCTTTAGTAATTTTCTGAAGCATATCACTTTGGACATCAATACAATACACTCGCCCTGTTTCGCCCACTTTTCGAGCCAAGAGGAACGCATAATATCCATTACCTGATCCAAAATCTGCGATTTGCAATCCTTCTGAAATTCCAAACTGTATTAAATTTTTTTCTGGGTTTGAAAACATAGTATTTTAATGACCAATAATCAATCAACAAATTCCAAACAATGTTCAATTAATAAATTTCAAAAAGTATTTCTTTGATTATTGGAATTTGGTTATTGATGATTCTTGCTTCACCTATAATGCTATCACGGAAGCAAGTGAATCTCCTTCTCGAAGTTTCATAATTCGAACTCCTTGAGTATCTCGCCCAAGTGTTGGAATCTCCTTGAGTTCACATCGGATCACCTGACTTTTCTTTGAGATCGCTACAAGCTCTTCTGTCTCTGCAGTAACTACTCGAGCTGAGATGAGGTTTCCAGTTTTTGCAGTTACTTTAATTGCCTTTACTCCTGATCCTCCTCGTCCTTGAGTTTTGAATTCTGTAATTTTTGTTTTCTTTCCGTATCCGTTTGATGAAATGACGAGCATCTCAGCATCCTTAACTCCTTTCTTGATTGTGTCGGCCCCTACTACCACTTCACCCTTATCGATCTTCATTGCTCGCACTCCTCCTGCTGATCGTCCCATTTCTCGAACCTCTGATTCTTCAAATCGAATAGACTGACCGTCGGATGAAACACAGACCACTTCGTCTCCCTTTTCTACAAACAAAGCTGATGTGAGCTCATCACCCTTGTCTAAGGTGATTGCAATGATTCCGCTTCGTCTTACATCCTTGAAGTTTTCAGCAGACACTTTCTTCCCTGTTCCTTGTTTTGTAATGAGGAAGAGAGATAATCCATCACCCTTTCTTACATCTTTTGGCATTGGAAGAATCGATGTCACCTTCTCATCATTTTGAAGTGAAAGGAAGTTCATAATTGACTTACCCTTTGTTGCACGCTTTCCTTCTGGAATATCATACATCTTGATCTGGTATGCCTTGCCTTTGTCAGTAAAGAACAAAAGATCACTGTGGGTGTTTGTTGTAATGAGATGAGAAATAAAATCCTCTTCTTTTGTATCGAGATCTACTACTCCTACTCCGCCTCGCTTTTGTTTTCGGTATTCTTCTGGGTCTGTTCGTTTAATGTATCCTCCTCCAGTGTACACAAGCACACTCTCTTCGTCAGGAATCAAATCTTCAACAGAGAATGTCTTTGCATTGTGAGCAACCACTTTTGTTTTTCGCGGATCTGCGAATTTATCTTTGATATTACCGAGTTCATCTTTAATGATCTTTGGAATTCGTTTTGGGTTTTCGAGAATATCTTTCAAATCTTTGATTAAATCTCGAATCGCATCGAGTTCTTCTTCGATCTTGAGTCTCTCGAGACTTGCAAGTTTCTGGAGTCGAAGTTCAAGGATGGCAACAGCCTGTCGTTCAGAAAACTTAAACTTATCCATAAGACCCTTTCGAGCATCATCAACTGTCTTTGAAGCACGAATGAGTTTGATGATCGCATCAATTGCATCAAGCGCTTTTTTCAAACCTTCGAGAATATGCTCACGATCTAAAGCTTTGTTCAAATCAAATTGTGTTCGACGAGTGATAACAATTTTTCGGTGTTTAACGAATTCTTCAAGAATTGTTTTAAGAGAAAGTGTCTGAGGTACTCCGTCAAGAAGCGCCACCATGTTCATATGGAATGTTTCTTCAAGTCGAGTGTGTTTGTAGAGAAAGTTTAGAACTTGTTCTGGATAACTTCCTTTTTTGAGTTCAATAACAATTCGAACATCTTGAGTTGATTCATCTCGAAGATCTTTGATACCTTCAAGTTTTTTCTCTCGCACCAAATCCGCAATAGCCATAATAAACTCAGATTTGTTTACTCGATATGGAATACTTGTGATGATGATTATTGGATACCCAGCCTTGTCTTCAATGATCTCCGCTTCTCCACGACAAAGGATTCCACCTCGTCCTTGAGTATATGCATGAAGCATTTCTTTCTTTCCAAAAATAATTCCACTTGTTGGGAAGTCTGGACCTTTCACAAATTGTAAGAGATCTTCTGTCGTTGCATCCTTGTTGTCTATGAGGAAATTTATCGCATCAACAATTTCTCCGAGATTGTGTGGAGGAATATTTGTTGCCATACCAACAGCAATACCGAGTGTTCCATTCAAGATGAGGTTTGGCACAGCAGCAGGTAAAACGACGGGTTCACGTCGAGTGTTTTCGTAGTTTGGTCGGAAGTCCACTGAATCCTTTTCGATATCACGAAGCATTTCAACTGTGATTTTTGACATCTTTGCCTCCGTGTATCTATCGGCCGCTGGCGGATCACCATCAACAGATCCCCAGTTTCCTTGTCCGATCGCAAGAGGATATCGCATTGTAAAATCCTGCACGAGTGTCACAAGTGCACCATACGCAGATGCAGTACCGTGTGGGTGATAGTTACCAGTCACGTCTCCAATGATCTTCGCACTCTTTCGAGTCTTGCCTCCAGGGTTAAGTCCAAGCTCATGCATTGTATAAAGTATTCGTCTTTGTACCGGCTTCATACCATCACGAACATCAGGAAGCGCACGATCTGTAATAACAGACATGGCGTAGTCGAGATAACTTTCTCGCATTTCAGTGACGAGTGATCGTGGAACAATAGAGAGCGCTATCGCTTCTGCTTTTTCAGCATCTGTTCGTTCCTGTTTTGGTTTTTCTTTGGCCATAAATTATTTTTGATTTACTTTATCACATCCTCTGTAGTCGTTGCAGATGTTTGTGTTTGAATATCTGTGTTCCCATTATTAATATTCGAAATATCCCCTGGAACCATTTTTGTCATCGTATTATATACTTTTTCAACATTTTGTTCAAAAGCACCGTAAGCACTCGCTCCTTTTGTTGCAGTTTCATTTAATGTGTTTACAAAGATTCCAGAGAAATTAAATATCCAAAATACAAAAACAAAAAAGGTAAGAATACCTGCCGAGGCAAACACCACTTTTCTTTTAGACTCTTGCGATAGGTTGCGAAGTCTTTGCAACATGTGAAATTATGAGTTTAGAATTACGATCTCCCCTTCTTTTCCGTCCAGGTCTTTTCTTTTGAGTGTAAGCTTGTCGATCTTTTCCGGCGCACCCGCAGAACCTTCTTTCACAAAAAGTTTAATATCTGCCTCGTCTCCTAAAGGAATTATAAGTTTTGGTTCGAGTTTAACTGCGAGCTTGTATGCTTTTGCAGGCGCTAATGTGTCTCCACCTACAGGTACAAAAAGAATATCAATATCAGTGAGAGATTCTGTTGCTTCATCACTTATTTCTTCACTTGAGAGCGCTCCAAGAAAACAAAGATTCATTCCATCAAAAAAGATTGAGTATATAGTATTAATTTTTCTCTCCTTTCCATCCACACCTTCACTTTCAAATCCTTTAATGAAAACATTCTTTACTTCGTATTCCCCAGGACCCATAGCAACGAAAGGTTTTTTTTCTCCAAAAGAGATTTCATCGACACCATTAAAATCAGCAGAGTTCATGGAGATGAGTCCGATGTCTGCACCAAATTTTGAAGTCTTGAGTTTTGAAGCTTTTGAAATGGGATTAACAGCAACGATCGTATCGCCTGATTGTGCTTTGATAAATTGTCCGCCGTGGTATGTGAGAATCATTGGGATTAAGTTAAAGGTAAAAAGTGATAAGTAAAAAGTATTTTGAATTCAAATTCAATACGGACATTGTAGCATATTTAAAAATAGGGAGGCAATTTCTGAAGTGGTCCGACCTGTCCAAAACTTTGAGGAGGTCGGACTACTTCAGAAATGTTGAGTGTAGCTAAAAATTGCTATTTACATATACGAAATACTATGTTTATATTAAATTCTTATGAGTATTAGAACCAAAAAATGTATCGGTGCATTGTTCCTTAATATCGCAAGCCTGCTGCTGGCAATGGCGACTCTCAGAGTCCTTGTTCCAGCCGACGGTTTACCTGGTCCTCTGGGCCTTTGGCCTACGCTTGGCGGTATCGTGGTCGTCATGGGAGCCTTAGGCTTCTTTAACACATTTGGTATTGAAGCCCTCGGCCTCTTTCCATGTGACATGGCACAAAATCAAATCCCAGAGACTACTGAGTAAGTGACTCTGGTCAGGAATAGCCCACGGGGTCTCGCCCAAAAAGCGAGACCCCTATTTTTATTATATTTATTTACTTTCTGAGGAAAAACTGTATAATGACCCCTATTATAAATAACGCAAAAGTAATCTCGTCTCTGTAATGGCTACGACGCAA